>JABSSA010000438.1 GCA_013214665.1 Paracoccaceae bacterium | reverse complement strand
TTGTTTCTAATCCCTATTTCCATTCTCATGGGGCTCATCGCGCTTGGCGCATGCATTTGGTCCTTGAAGGCTGGCCAAAACGCCGACCCCGAAGGGGCGCGATATCGCATCTTTGGTGATGACACTTTGAACGGGAAACTGGACCCTAAAATCCGTGGATCTCTTTCGCCCATTGGAAACCAATCAAAGCTCCTTTGATACGCGGCAACAGGGCAAGTGAAAGCGCTATGGAACCAATGGAAATTGTCGAAGCCATGACCAGCGAAGACGGCTCCCATACCGACCACATGATGTGCAACGCGAACCCGGCGAGGTGTCCGACGATGAGAATTGTAAAATAGGCTGGTCCGTCATCAGCACGCGCGCGTGACAAATCCAACGCACAGACATCGCATGTTTTGTTGACCTTGAGATACTTGTGAAGCACGGCCCCCTCGCCACATCGGGGGCATTTCATCATGAACCCTCTGCGCATTGCGGTCCCCAGATGTCTTTCGCCACCATTCGCCGTCTCGGTCATAGTCACTTGCCTTCGCTAAAAGGTTTTTTGCTTATCTGAAATTAGTGGCAGTGCAGCCAAAGCTGCACTGTCTTTGTTCATGTGCAATTACGCTGCGCTTCTGATTTGCGCAACGGCTTCTTCAGTCGACCAGACTGCGTTTGCCATGTAGCGGAAGTTGATCAGAGCGGACAGGTAACCGTCACCTTCCGGCACTTTCGCAGCCGCAGTTGCGTCTTTAACGACGGCCACTTCGAACCCGTCTTCAAGAAGCTCACGCATGTGGGATTCAACGCAAAGGTTTGCAGACATACCGCCCAGGATAACCTGGTCCACGCCCGCTTTACGCAGTTGCAGGCTCAGGTCGTTTGTGTCGTTGCCATAGACTTTGTGCGGCGACGTGACGATTGTTTTGCCATCTTCGATGTACTTTTTGTACTGCGGCATCCAGTCGGCGCCAGAGCCTTCGAACCCATCCAAGTTCAGCGGTCCCGCCCGGTCGAACATGCCGATGTTGTGCATCAGCTTTTCCAGAGCACCTTCGAACTTCCAAGCATGGTCAGTTGGGTAGTAGTAGTGAGGGGAAACCGCCGTAACGATGTCGACTTCTTTCGCGACCTTAAAGAGCGCTTCGATGTTGTCGACGGTGTTGTGCTGTTCGACGCTTGGCCCAATCACACCCCAAGTCACACCCTCTGGATGCAAGAAGTCGATCTGCGGGTCGATAATGACTACCGCTGTGCGGCTGAGGTCGAGCTTCATGTTCGAGGGCGGCAGCGCCGGGTTTTCTGGATCAGCATAAGGATCATCTGCTGTTTGAGCCTGGGCGGACCCAGCACCAACTACGGCAGCTGCACCGGCCGCGGATGCCATCAAACCACCGCGCAGTGCCTCACGGCGAGACAGTGCTTGGTTCTTTGGGTCGTCATCGTGATTGTTCATCCTTCAGTCCTTCCTATAAGTTTCGGTAAGGCAAAGGTATGAGGGTCGATGTATCTTTGCGTATCGAATGTGTGCTCATCGCAAAACAGACGTATCATTTCGTATCGATGATGCATAACTCTGGTGTCATGAATTATGAACATGTCTTCGACCACCTGAATATTTTGCCCGAACCTTTTGCGGTTTGCGAGTTAAATGGCTCGTGCGATTTGGGGCTAGGGCAGGATGCGGCAGCCGTCCTTCATTATGTGCTTTCTGGCGAAGGAATGCTGGAGCTAAAGTCTTGCCCAGACATTCCGATCAAACCGGGAACGCTCATTCTGGTGCCTGCGCTGCAGGCTCATACGCTGCGCAGCTATGGGGCGCGAAACGATCCTATTCCAGATTGCAAACCAGCAGAGTTGCAGCTTCAACATCTGTTGAAGCCATCTCAGGACGACGGTGCAGAGGGGCAGCTGATCGCGCTGTGTGCACATATCCGCGTTGGTTTGCGCGGTGCAGAGAATGTCGTGGACCTTATTCGCAGCCCGCTTGTCGAGAATATCTGCGAAAACAACCCGTTACACGCAACCTTGCGGGCTCTTCTGCATGAGATCGGCACCCCAACGACCGGCAGCCGCGCTATGATACAGGCGCTTCTGACGCAATGCATGATCGAAATCCTCCGGCGCAGATTGAATGAAGACGACAGCGGGCTCAGATGGATGGCTGCGCTGCGGGACCCGCAGGTCTGGGATGCGCTTCGTGCGATGTTGGATGCTCCGGGCGATCCGCACACTGTGGATAGCCTGGCAGAACGGGTCGGTATGAGCCGTTCCACTTTCGCCAACCGGTTTTCGGCGGCGTATGGCAGCGGCCCGATCGATCTGTTGCGGGATTTGAGATTGCGCAAAGCGGCCGTGTTGCTGCGCGATACGAACACGCCGGTAAAGCGCATCGCTCATTTGGTTGGGTTTTCCAGCCGCACGGCGTTTAGCCGTTTGTTTGAGCAACGCATCGGGGAAAGCCCCCAGCAGTTTCGAAAGACACAGCTCGAGAAACTCCGATGAGCAAACGGATCTGTGCCAGCGCACCGGCGTCCCTAAAGAGGTCCGGTACCTGATCAAACCCCCAGCAACACAACGTCTTTGTGAATGGGCAAAGGCTTCATCAAAAGCGAGGTGAATGAAGATGAAAATTCTAGTCTTTGGCAAAACCGGCCAGATTGCGAGTGAGCTTGCTGCGTTAGACCCACAAGTGCAGTGTTTAGGTCGTGAAGACGCAGACCTGTCTGATCCAGAGGCCTGTGCTCAGGCAGTTCGCCAGCATGCGCCGGATGCTGTGATCAATGCACCGGCCTTTACGTCGGTGGACAAAGCCGAATGGCAAGAACGTCAGGTTGGTTTGATCAACGGCGTTGCTCCCGGTGCCATAGCACTGGCCTGTGCAGAACTAGATATTCCTTTCGTGCACCTTTCGACCGACCATGTTTTTGACGGGGCAGGCGATCAGGCCTTTGCCCCAAATCACGTCACCGCGCCTCTGGGTGTCTACGGGCAGTCGAAACGACTGGGCGAAAGAGCTGTTGCGGCGGCAGGGGGAGTTTATGCAATCGTGCGCAGCTCTTGGGTGTTCTCAGCTCATGGAAAAAACTTCCTCAAGTCCACGTTGGCGCTTCTGGGCGAGCGTGACAAACTGGAGGTGGTCGAGGACCAGATTGGCGGCCCGACCCCAGCGAGAGCGGTCGCGCAGGCGTGCTTGAGCATCGCAAAACATCTGAAAGGGGCTCCGGAAAAGTCCGGCACCTATCACATTTCAGGTGCCCCCGACGTATCATGGCGCGCATTCGCAGAAGAAATAGCGACAGCGGCAAATGCAAAGGTTTCGATTTCAGGCATTCCAACGTCACAATATCCAACGCCAGCGCCGCGCCCGTTGAACAGCCGATTGGATTGTCTTTCACTCGAAGCCGCGTTTGGGATCACGCGTCCAGATTGGAAACGCGCGGTTCGCGAAATTGTCGGAGAGCTGCAATAGCACCGTAAGACTTCAACAAACCCGTTTTGCGCCGCTCCATTGGCGGCGCAAACGTACCGTCGTCGATCTGTTTTGGGCTTGTAGCCTCAGGGTCTCGGCCCTGATGTCGCCATGTTCACCTTGTCGGAATTGCGCTTTGTTGTGCCTGGGTGATTTCTTGGAGTGGGTCCACAACTTCTGTCTCGTGACCAGACCGCTCTTTGATGATGGCAAGTCTGCGGGAGCACACAACCACCTCCACATATTGACGATTGCCAATCCGAACCTGTTTGCGCGTAAGCCTTTATCATCGCGCGCAGCGGGCGTTTAGATGTCGAACTGCTGCAAGTCTTCGGCGATACGAACAGGTTTGCCAAAAGCAGCGGATGCTTTTTCTATGGCGCCATCGTAGTTCTTTTGGTCGTCCATATGTTTGCGGAAATGCGTAAGCAGCAAGGAACCGGCCCCGACGCGCTTGGCCAATGCGCCTATTTCCGATGGGCTTGGCGTCATTTCTGCCATTTCGGGGCTGACCTTTTCGCCGTCCACGCGGTAACACCAATGCAGCAGCAAATCAGCGTCTTGGGCGAGTGTTTCCACATCGTCACAAAGACCGGCATCGCCCGAATACACAAACTTCTTGCCGTTCGATGTTAGTGAGAAGGCCAAGCACTCCAGAATTGGCTGGGCGTGAGGCGCGAGGGATGTCTTGATCTCCCAGCCGTCGCCGGAAATGATCTCTCCGCGGCCGATTTCCCGGATGACTGGCGCCGGCCACGGCCGGGGCAGGGTGCCGCCGCGGGCAAGCCAGACTTGTTGGCTTTGCGGAAGTTCGGTGCGTGCCCGCAAATCGTTCGACAGAACGCCGTTGGGGCCGAAATAGCCTTCGGTGATCTTCCCAATAGGAGCAGGACCAAGAACCTGTATAGGGTCGCCACCTTCGTCCCATGCTGCGTGAACAAGCCGGGCATAGTCCATCATATGATCCGAATGGAGGTGCGAGAACACAATATGCGTGATCTGGGAAGGCTGACGCCCTGAACGCAGCAAATTGTCGACCACGCCGCCGCCGCAGTCGAAAAGGACGCAATCCTCACCAACCTCAATCAAATAGCCGCTCGATGCACGCCGTGCGTAGGCTTCGGGTGATCCCGAGCCAAGAATTGTAAGCTTCATGCCCCTGTCTCCGGCGGTGGTGTAGCTCCGGCTGCACCAAGTTTCAGCGCCGCTTCACGTCC
>JABSSA010000437.1 GCA_013214665.1 Paracoccaceae bacterium | reverse complement strand
TTCAGCTAATATCTCAAATTCACTGAAAACTTCTTCCCGGATAATTTTCTTTGGAGGCACATAAAACTGCAAACCATGACCCAGTACAAATGACTCCGTTGCTGATAGAACGTAGGACGACATGTTATAGATATTACTACGGCCTTTAGATGTTAGATCGCCATGTCGTTTACTCATAAGGAAAGACGTTGTTTTTGCGTACTTTGTCGACGATTTATTCTGCTGCTTTGTTTCTATACTGGCAAGGTATTTAACGAACATTAGGTAGTCTAATTCCGATATCCATTTGCGTATATTCTCTCGTAGCTTCCTATACTTGCATCGTAGGTAATTAATCTCATCCAAATTTCTGTCAATTCGATCATTCAGAAAGGCTCTCTCTATCGTCGGGCTTTGTTTCACTTTGGCTTTGCGGCTGCGGATATCATAACCATCTGGGCAGACAACTTGTGCGAACAGTTGCGCTTTTGCCGCCAACGTGATTTTTGGCGCCATGCAAGCGGTGCCCAAGGCCCAGCTGGAAACCGCCGCCGCCTATGGCATGAGCCCGCGCAAGACCTTCTGGCGCATTCTGGTGCCACAGATGTGGGTCTATGCGCTGCCGGGCCTGTCCAATCTGTGGCAGGTGCTGATCAAGGCCACACCGCTTTTGTTCCTGCTTGGCATCGAAGATGTGGTCTATTGGGCGCGCGAACTGGGCGGCACCAAGACGTCGCGCTTTTCTGATTATCCGCATGGCGATTGGCGCATGTGGTATTTCTTGGCGCTGCTGATCTTTTATCTCGCCATGACATCGGTTTCCGAAAAACTGCTCAAACGTCTGATGGCCCGGCTCACCCATGGCCAGGCCACCGCAGGCGGCGAAGCGCAGCGCAGGGCGACCCCGGCATGAGCTGTTGGCAAACCGTTCAGGATTATGCGTTCCGCTCTTTGGGATTTGGCGAACGCCTGCTGCCACGCTCCGATTTCACCCTGTGCGAACACTTTGTGCTGATCGGCTCTGGCGTCATCTGGAACGTTTACTTTGGCATTATGGCGCTGAGCCTGGGCTTTTTTCTGGCCACCGCCGTGGCCGTGGCCAAAGCCAGCCCCACATCGCGTTGGCGGCCCGTGGCGGAATGGTTCATCTTTCTCTTCCGTGGCTCCCCGCTCTTTATCCAGTTCTTCTTTGCCTATTTCCTGTTCCTGAACCTCAAAGGCGTGCACCCCTATTTCGATCCGTTCACAGCTGCATGGCTGGGCGCGTTGATTGTGCTGTTTCTCAACACCGCCGCCTATTCGGCCGAGATCTTTTTTGGCGCGCTCCTGTCGATCCCGAAGGGCGATCTTGAGGCGGCAGACGCCTATGGCATGTCGGGCTGGTCCCGGTTCCGGCGCATCGTCTGGCCCACGATGCTGCGGCTGGCCTGGCCCGCCTACACGAACGAAGCGATCTTTCTCTTTCATGCCACGACGCTTGTGTTTTTCTCGGGCTTTCCCGCCTGGCAGCAAAGGGGCGACGCGCTTTATTACGCGTCGTATTTTGCCGATAAAACGTTCAACCCCTTCGTGCCTTACCCCATCCTGGCGTTCTATTTCATCCTGCTGACGCTGGTGATCATCGTGCTTTTCGGCATGGTGAACCGACGGCTGAACCGGCACCTTCCCCAAGCGGCCCGCACCGGGCTGCGCCCGCGCATAAACCTGATCCGCTGAACACGAGGCTCCTTTGTCAGATTGGTTGAAAGAAACGCGTGCCTTGCGGCTTGTTGCTGCCGATTTGAACGGTGTGGGCCGCGGCAAGCGTATGCCGATTGAGGCCGCCGAAAAGACCGCAACAAGCGGATCTCGCTTTCCCTTTTCAGCGCTGAATGTCGACATCTGGGGCGAAGACATCGAAGACAGCCCGTTGGTATTAGAAAGCGGGGATCGTGACGGATTTCTGTACCCGACAGAGCGCGGCCTGTTGCCCGTACCATGGCTCACCACACCCACAGCGATGCAGCCCATATGGATGTTTGACGAAGATGGCACGCCCTTCGATGGCGATCCGCGCCACGCGCTTGCTGCCGTCGAACAACGCTATACCGACAAAGGCCTTCAGCCCGTCGTGGCCACTGAACTTGAGTTCTATCTGGTTGCGCTCAGCGACACAGGTGAATTGACGGCACCCAAAGCGCCCATGTCGCAAGACCACAGCCAGATTGGCAATGTTCTGAGCGTCTGGGAACTGGACCGTTTTGATCCGTTCCTCACCGCGCTTTACGATGGATGTGCCGCAATGGGCATCCCGGCTGAAACCGCGACAAGCGAAGTGGGCGTTGGGCAGTTTGAATTCACGCTCACCCATCAGGCAAGCGCCATTAAAGCTGCAGACGATACCTGGTTCTTTAAGATGCTGGTCAAAGGGCTAGCCCGCCAGCATGGGTTTGCGGCCACGTTCATGGCCAAACCCTATCTCGATCAGGCAGGCACAGGGTTGCATATGCATTTCTCGGTGCTGGATGGCGACGGGCGCAACGTGTTTGACGATGGCACCGACACCGGAACGCCGATGTTGCACCATGCGATAGGGGGCTGTCTTGACGCTTTGGCCGACAGCACGGTGATCTTTGCCCCCCACGCCAACAGCTATGCCCGGCTGGTGCCAGGCGCCCATGCGCCCACCGGCGTTTGTTGGGCTTACGAAAACAGAACCGTTGCCGTCCGCGTGCCATCCGGCCCCGGCGTTGCGCGCCGCATCGAACACCGCTGCGCGGGGGGTGACGTCAATCCATACCTCTCTATCGCCGCGGTCCTTGGTGCAGCGCTCAACGGGATCGAAGACGCGCAAACACCGCCGCTACCAATCACTGGCAATGCCTATGACCAAGACATGCCGCAAATGCACGCCAACTGGACCAAGGCGATCGACGCCTTTGCGCAAAGCCCACAGATCGCGCGCATTTTCC
>JABSSA010000436.1 GCA_013214665.1 Paracoccaceae bacterium | reverse complement strand
CGTGCAGATCACCCGTGAAAGCCCGAATTATCGGATCATGTAACCATGACACCGGGCGCGCGCGGTGCGGCGGCGATTGATATATTGGACGACATCCGCACCGGCACACCGTCTGAGGCTGCGCTGACGCGATGGGCGCGGGGCAATCGCTATGCCGGGTCCAAGGATCGTGCGGCGGTGCGTGATCTTGTTTTTGACGTGGTGCGCCACTGGCGCAGTGACGCCGTGCGCGGTGGCGGAGAAAGCGGGCGCCAACGTTTAATTGGCCGTTTGCGTGGACGGGGGCAGGATGTTGATGCGATTTTTTCGGGCGAGGGATATGCGCCCAGTGTTCTGACCGATGACGAACGCACTGCGGGAAGGCAGCCGGTTCACCGCGCAGACCAATGGGATTTGCCCGAGTGGCTGTTGCCGGAGTTTGAACGCTCACTAGGGAATACCGCGGCTGAGACAGCGCATGAATTGACGCAGCGCGCGCCAGTCACCCTACGCGTGAACGAAACCCGCGCCACCAAAGAGCAGGTACAGGATGTGCTGCGCTCAGAAGGGATAGAAACCGCGCCCAACCCGGTTTGCGACACGGCCCTCACGGTCACCGAAAATGCCAGACGGTTGCGCAACAGCCGTCCGTTTTCCGATGGCTGGTTTGAATTTCAGGACGCAGCCAGCCAAGCGGTTGTTGCGGGCATTCCGATGGCCGCGACGGCGTTGGATTATTGCGCCGGCGGTGGGGGCAAGGCCCTCGCGCTTGCAGCGCGCGGTTTTGCGGTCACGGCCCATGATGCAAACCTAGCGCGTATGACAGACATCCCCACACGTGCGGCCCGGTTGGGGCTGTCTGTGGATGTTTCTGCGCCAGGCAAGGTGCACGGTGTCTTTGATCGCGTGTTGGTTGATGTGCCATGCTCCGGCAGCGGTTCGTGGCGGCGTGCACCGGATGGCAAATGGCGACTGACGGCGGAACGGCTGGAAGAGATCAGACAGAAACAGGTGAATATTGCGCTTCAAGCATCTGATTTTGTTTCTAAAAATGGGATTTTGGTTTACGCGACCTGCTCGATTTTTGAGATCGAAAATCAATCACAAGTGTCTGCCGTGATCGCTCAGCTGCCCGGGTGGGCCTGTGTCTTTGAGCAACAATGGCGCGTTACTCAGGGTTGTGATGGATTTTATGTAGCGCACCTTAAGCGTGTGTAATATCCCCGAAAGCACGAAATTTGTCGGTCCGGGTCTCCGGGGGAGCAAGGCGTGCGCACGGATGTTAAGCCGCAATTAACTGCCATTGGCGAAAAAGCCTCAGTCGAATCGATGCGGGGTTTATCGGGCAAGATGGCGATCCATATAGAACGATTGTCTGGATTGATGGAATCCGGTGCGGCGCGCCTCGGTCCCCTTATCTTGCTGACGTTCTTATGCTTGATTGGCGCGGTGGTGTTCCGTGGACAGGTCTGGCAAATGGCTTTTGCCTCTGGCGCCGCAACCTTTGCCGTATTTACCGCCGTGTTTTTCTTTGCCAGCGTGGCAGACACCTACGCCCGCAGCAAATCAAAGGCCGAATTGGCCGCTTACGCCAAGCGAGATCATGTGCCGACGATTTTCGGGGATCGTGACGGCCAAGTTACCTTGGCCAACCGCGCCGCAACTTCGACCTTTTCTTTGACTGGGGCAGATACGGTTCAGCGGGCACTAACCCCACTTGTCAGCAATGCGCCAGCCTTGATCCGACGGTTGAATACCGCGCTGCAAGACGCTGATCAGACGTCGGAAATTGTTAGTATCCCCCAAGGCCAAATGACCGTACACGCCCAAAAGCTGGATCGTGACACCAAAATCTGGCGATTTGAAATGCCGCGATTGGATGCTGATAGCGACGAGGTTGAAGGATCTACTCTTCCCAGCTTTATGGTCAGTAAATCTGGTGTCATCCTGTTTATGAACCGTGCCGCGCGCTTTTTGATCGGCAAAAGGGTTGCGTCGATGCGCGACGTCTTTCCGGCATGTTCCGTGACGGGCGGCACCATTTGCGACGTTCAAACTGCGAAAGGTCCAGCGTCTTATCTGCTCGCGGAACTACCAGCAGGTGGCGGTCGCCGCATGGTCTATTTACTGCCGCCGCCCGAAGTTGAGATGGCGCAATGGCCGACGTTTCATGAATTGCCCGTTGCGCTGCTCAAGCTGGCGCAAGATGGCCGGGTGATCGCGCATAATGACGCGGCGATGTCATTGTTGGGCGACCCTCTCTCCGATGCCGTAAACGTCTCAAGCCTGCTAGAAGGTTTGGGCCGCCCGGTTGAAGATTGGTTGGGCGAGGTTCATGCCGGGCGTGCCATCCAGCAAAGTGAATTTCTACGTCTGAAACGTGCAGAGCGTGAAGCTTTTGTTCAAGTGGCATTCAGCCGGGTCGAAGAGGGCGGCAAAGCGTTTGTGTTGGCGGTTGTCACGGATGCAACTGAATTGAAAACAATGGAAGCACAATTTGTCCAAAGCCAGAAAATGCAGGCCATCGGCCAATTGGCGGGCGGGATTGCACATGACTTCAATAACCTTTTGACCGCGATTTCAGGGCATTGCGACCTGTTGTTGGTGCGACATGACCCGGCGGATTCAGACTATGCGGATCTCCAACAAATCACGCAAAACACCAATCGCGCCGCCTCCTTGGTAAGCCAGCTTTTGGCGTTTTCCCGCAAGCAAACGTTGCGCCCTGAGCCATTGGATTTGCGGGATACACTCGCGGATCTGACCCATTTGCTGAACCGGCTGGTGGGTGAAAAAGTGATGCTGTCGTTGGCGCAAGATCCTGACTTGGGAAATATCCGCGCCGACAAACGCCAGTTAGAGCAGGTGCTGATGAACCTTGTGGTCAATGCGCGCGACGCGATGCCATCGGGTGGTCAGATCAGGATCGAGACAGAAGCGTTGACGCTGTCAAAACCGCTTGAACGTGACAAGGTCACCGTGCCCAGCGGCGATTATATCTCTTTGCGGGTAACGGATGAAGGCACCGGTATTCAGAGCGACAAGCTGGATAAGATTTTTGAGCCATTTTATACAACCAAACGAACCGGCGAGGGTACGGGGCTGGGGCTGTCCATGGTGTATGGGATCGTCAAGCAATCCGGCGGATATGTCTTTGTTGATAGCCAGGTTGGCTCGG
>JABSSA010000435.1 GCA_013214665.1 Paracoccaceae bacterium | reverse complement strand
GTGATGCCAAAGACCTTTTCAGGGTTGTTTTTCCAAAGCTGGTAATCGGTGATCACAGGCACACCAATCCCTTTGAAAACAGCCTGTTGGTTCCAAGGCTCACCCACACAATAGCCGTGAATTGTGCCCGCCTCCAATGTCGCCGGCATCTGCGGTGGAGGTGTCACAGACAAAAAGACATCCGCGCCAATCTGGCCCGAGATGTTTTCAGGCGAATAGTATCCGGGCTCCAGACCACCAGCAGCCAACCAATAGCGCAGCTCGTAATTGTGTGTGGAAACCGGGAAAACCATGCCCATGTTAAAGGGCTCGCCTTTGGCCTGGAATTCTTCGACCACTGGCTTCAGCGCTGCGGCGCTGATCGGGTGCTGTGGGCGGCCATCATCCATCGTTGGGATATTGGGCTTCATCTTTTCCCAGATCTCGTTCGACACGGTGATGCCGTTGCCGTTCAGATCCATGGAAAATGGTGTGATAATATGAGCTTCGGTGCCAAAGCCGATGGTCGCCGCCAACGGCTGGCCGGCCAGCATATGCGCGCCATCCAGCGTGCCGTCGATCACGCCATCCAAGAGCACTTTCCAGTTGGCCTGCGCTTCAAGCGTGACGAATAGACCTTCGTCCAGAAAATAGCCGTTTTCATAAGCCACCGCGAGCGGGGCCATGTCGGTCAGTTTGATAAAGCCAAACGTCAGCTCGTCCTTTTCAAGGTCCAGCAGCTCGGCCCAGGCCGGGCCGGCAAACGCTGTAGCAAGCGCGGCAGCAGCAAGGGATTTCCTAGCGATCATTGCATTTCATCCTTTCATTCAGGCGCGGAAGGATGCGCCAAATAAAAAAGCCGCTGTGGGGATGACCGGACAGGGAGGAGGACGTCCGATCGCCACAAGCGGCTTTGCCTATGTGCCCGTTGATCCGGGCGAATCTCGTACAGGGACGCCATTGTCCGTGCAGGTTCAATTTGAAGGGTTCACGCGATTCTGGGAACTTATTCCGGTATTTTTCTGCACCTGCAGCATAGATCCGGAACGCGCCGCCCTTTTTTTAAGCATCACCCCACGGATGGCTCAAAAATACGCCCATCAAAAAACGCATCCCGCGGCAAGATCAAACGCCCACCGACAGAGCCTACGGCCATTTCTTTGGCGACGGCGCCTTCAACTTTGGAAGACGCCGAAGGCAGATCATGGGCCACACGGGCCAATGCAGTGCGGTAGACATCTGAGCGGAAAGTTGCGCGCGCGGCTTGGGCCGCGGCCTCACGGTCGAGCCCGGTGCGGGCGGCCAATTGGCGCGCGATCCATTCGGCCTGGGATCGCCACGGGAAGCCCGCAGCGCCAGACGAGAAATTCACAAAGCCGGGCACCGTGCGCGTCTCGCCCGATGGGCCGATGACGAACCGGCCCAACATCGCGCGTTCCAGGATTTCAGCAGGCAGGTTCAGGTATTGCGCGCGGCCCAAAAACTCTGTCGCCAATGTGCGCGCCGACGCGCCTGTCAGCCATTTTGCCGATCGCCACAACGCGCGCACCAGGCGATGCGCCAGCTCGGGCGACGACTCCAGCCAATCGGCCCGGGTCGCCAAACCCTTTTCAGGCGCAAAGGCCCAAATCGCGGAACCCGGCAACAGCAATTCAGCTACGCCGGTTTCCACCGCCAAAGAGCCCCAGGGTTCACCCACACAGAATGCATCAATCTCACCTGCGTGCATCGCATCCGCCATCTGTTGTGGCGGCACGGTGTGGATATGTACGCTTTGTGGTGCAGGCAGGCCCAGCGCAGAAAGCCAGTAAAACACCAGCTCGGCATGCATCGAAAACGGGAACGGGACGCCGATGCGCAGGCCAAAGCCTTGGGCGCGGATCAACGCAGCACCCGCAGCGTTGGCATCTGAAAACGCAAAATCGTGGCCCGCATCGCGCATACGTTTGGCCAGATCTCGGCTGACGCCGATCACATTTCCATTCACCGACAAAACAGAGATGGCGTGCAGGTTGACCCCGCCCCCACCCAATCCAAGCGCCGCTGCAACCGGGACAGGTGACAGCATATGCGCCGCGTCGACCTGGCCAAAGGACAGTTGATCGCGCAACGCAGACCACGATGGCGCGCGGCGCAGATCAAGGTGCAGCCCCTCTTCGGCGGCAAACCCCATCTCTTCGGCCACGATCAGTGGCGCGGCATCCACGAGCGGGATGAACCCAACAGAAAGACGATCCAGCTTCACGACAAAAGCCCCACCGAATTGACCAATGCCTCAGCCACATCGGCAAGCCGCTTGCCCTGATCCATCGCCGCTTTGCGCAAGAGCGCATAGGCCTGATCTTCGTCTACGCCGCGGGCTTTCATCACAAGGCCCTTGGCCCGGTCGATCACTTTGCGTTCTTCCAAGGCGCGTTTCGTTTCGGCCAGCTCCGTGCGCATCCGCTGGAACATCCGAAACCGGGCGATGGCCGCGTCGAGCACGGGTTTGACGCGGTCGGCGCGCATCCCGTCCACCACATAGGCCGACACGCCCGCCTCAATTGCAGCCGAGGTCAGCGCGTCGTCGGATTTGTCGACAAACATCGCCACGGGCCGATCCAGCGGTCCAGAGGCCAGGGCCATTTCTTCCAACGTGTCGCGGGACGGGTGCGACATGTCGATCAGCACGATATCCGGTTCAAAAGACTGAATTTGGCGGCGCAAGCTGGAAGGTTCAGCGATCACCTGAATCCGCGCATGGCCCGCTTCACGCAGGCTATCCACAATTTCGAGCGCGCGATCTCGATCAGCTTCGACAACAATAATGGCCAGATCCGTGTTCATACCCCTGCCTATGCTGCAGCGCGGCAAATTGGGAGAAGTGGGCAAGATGATGCGACCCAAAGCCGCTGCTTTGGTTGGAAAATGCCGATATTTTCAGCACTTTGCGCGAAACAGCCCTAGTAGACATCTCTTTGATAGCGGTGATCTGCCGCCATCGCATCGAGATAGGCTTGTGCAGCCGCTTCATCCGCTGAAAGCCCCTGCGCGATGATGACGAGCAGTGCTTTTTCGACATCCACGGCCATCCGCGAGGCGTCACCGCAAATATAGAGCGCTGCGCCTTCTTCCAACCAGGCAAACACCTCTGACGCCCGCTCTTGAAGCAATGTTTGTACATAGACCTTTTCCGCCCCGTCGCGTGACCATGCCAGCGAAAGCTCTGTGAGCAATCCGCTGTCTTTCCACGCTTCCATCTGATCTTGATAAAGATAATCGCAGCTGGCGTGTTGATCGCCAAAGAAGAGCCAATTTTTACCACTCGCCCCGCGCGCTTCGCGTTCTTCCAGAAAAGCGCGGAATGGGGCGATGCCGGTGCCGGGCCCGATCATGATCAACGGTTTGGTGTCGTCCGACGGCGGATGGAAATGGGCCGATTTTTGCACATAAACCCCGACCATTGCCCCGGTGTGGAGCCGGTCCGCCAAAAAGATGGAGGCCACACCTTTGCACGCGCGCCCATTGAGATCATAGCGCACTTCGCCAACGGTCAGGTGCACCTCGCCGGGGTGCGCCTTGGGGCTGGAAGAAATCGAATAGAGCCTTGGCTGCAGCGGGCGTAACGCGTCAGCCAATACTTGTGCGTCGACAGCGCCAATTTGGTGAACAAGGTCAAGAACTTGAACCTCATCCGCCACGTCCGTTACGCCAAGAGCCTCGCGGGTTTTGGGTGTGACGGTGGCGATATCCAGCCGGGTTGTAAGGGCTGCTCGCAACTGTGCTGGCCCGGATTTGAGCGTCACAGTTTCGCGGCCAGTCAGCCCGGCCGCCTGCAACAGATCCGCCACGTCGGATGGGCAATTCAGCGGCCAAAGGCCAAGCGCGTCACCCGCAGCATAGTCAAGATCAACGCCGCCCCCGGCCAAAGACAGTTCGATATGGTTCACACATTTGGCAGATGCCTCGCCACTGAGCTTTTCGCTGACCATCAACGACGCCATAAAGGGGCGATTTTTGTCAAAAAGAGGCTGCGGTTCTGCGTCGATCACAACCGGGGCAGCAACACCCGCGCTGGCGGATTGAAACGCCTCGGTTTCAAAAACTAACGTTTTCCAATCCGCGTAGTCATCTTCGAAATCAACGTCGCAAGCCACCAGATCGGCCACGCGCGTGGCGCCAAGTTCGGCCAAACGCGCGTCGACATCAGTGGCGCATTTGTTGAAATCCGCATAGCTGGTGTCACCCAATCCGCAGACCGAATAGGTCAGGCTGGCAGGCAATGGCGCGCAGTCTTCCGCCATCAGCGTGGCAAAGAATTTGGCGGCGTTGTCGGTGGGTTCCCCTTCCCCAAACGTGGCAACCAGAAACAGAACCCGCTCCATCCCCGTCAGATCGGCGATGGACACATCGTTGAGCGCGGCAACCTCCGCTTCGAACCCTTGGGTTGCCGCGTGCTTGCGCAGGTCTTTGGACAGCGCCTCGCAATTGCCGGATTGAGAGCCATAAAGCACATGCATCTTGGCCAGTTCCGGTTCCGCCCCTTCGGCGGCGGCAGAGGCGGCCAGTGCGGAAAGTCCTGTGAAAAGACCATTCAGCCATTGGCGCTGTGCCGGATCGAAGGGCGCGTCATCCGGGATCAGGTTGATTTGTGGGGTCTCAGCGGTGATCGCATCAGTGATGCCTTGCGCGATCAATGGGTTTTGCACGTTCATGACCGGATGCTCCTTTAGGCGGCTGCGCGGCAGTCTTGCGGCAAGAGGGTTGGAAGATCGTCATCGGTAAGGGACCGGACGAATTGCAAAAAGGTCTCTGTCCCGCGTCTGCGGGCGAGATAGGTGCCGACCACATGTTCGACGATCTGTGTGATGTCATCGGCGGCAATCGGGCCGCACAACGGGCGCGCCAGCCCCTGATCCAGGTCAGAGCC
>JABSSA010000434.1 GCA_013214665.1 Paracoccaceae bacterium | reverse complement strand
TTTGATCAGGCCGTCACCAATCGCCCCGGCACGCGCCTGGGGCCACGTGCCATTCGCGAGGCGTCGACCCTGCAAGCGCCAGATGCGCCGTATGGCTGGCCGATAGATCCGTTCAGCGAACTTGACGTGATCGACTACGGCGATTTGGCCTTTGACTATGCCGAGGTGTCCAAATTTCCCGCAGCCCTGACGGATCATATCAAGACCATCCTTGATGCGGGCGCGGCCAGTGTGGTGCTTGGGGGAGATCATTATATATCCTACCCGATCCTGCGCGCTTATGCGGAAAAGTACGGGCCGATTTCGCTGGTTCAGGTGGATGCGCATACCGACACCTGGGCCGATGACAACCCCGACCGCATTGATCACGGCACGATGTTCTACAAGGCGGTCAAAGCGGGGATCGTCGATCCGGCGCGCTCCGTTCAAGTGGGCATTCGCACCACAAACGAAGACACGATGGGCGTGAACATCATTGATGCGCGCGCCTTTCACACGATGGGGCCAGAGCAAGCGGCCAAAGAGGTCAAGGCGATTGTGGGCGATCACCCGGTCTATTTCACGTTCGACATTGACGGGCTTGATCCGGCCTATGCGCCGGGCACCGGCACGCCTGTTTGGGGTGGGCTGACCAGCGCCCAGGCAGCGATTTTCATTCGTGACCTCGCGGGTATCAACGTGAAGGGCGCCGATGTCGTGGAAGTGTCTCCGCCTTATGACACGACTGGCGCCACCGCCATCGCCGGGGCGCATGTCGCAGTAGAGCTTATTTGTCTTTTGGGGACGCGTATTGCCAATGAACGGGAATAACCAGCCAACTTCCGGTAACGATCTGGCCCGCTTTGCCGGGTTGAACACCTTCATGCGACTGCCCGCACAAGACAGCGCCGCGGGTCTTGATGTGGCCGTGCTGGGCGTGCCGATGGACATTGGCACCTCTTGGCGGTCGGGCACCCGCTTTGGCCCGCAACAGGTGCGCAACGAAAGCGCGATGATCCGGCCATATAACGTGCAGACGGGGGCCGCGCCCTTTGACGCCCTGCAAGTTGCTGACATCGGCGATATCGCGATCAACACCTTTTCCTTGAGCGACAGTTTGCGGATCATCAAAGAGGCGTATGCAGGTATCCTGTCTCACAACGTTATCCCGCTGACCATCGGGGGCGATCATTCGATCACGCTGCCTTTGCTGCGTGCGGCAGCGGAAAAGCATGGGCCACTGGCGCTTGTGCATGTGGATGCTCATGCGGATGTGAATGACGAGATGTTTGGTGAAAAGGAAACGCACGGAACGGTGTTCCGCCGCGCCTATGAAGAAGGCCTGATCATCCCAAGCAAAACCTATCAGATCGGGTTGCGCGGCACGGGCTATACGGCCGAAGACTTTACCGAAGCGCAAGGGTGGGGGTTCCAGCATTTTCTGGCCCCCGATCTGTGGCACAAACCGCTGACCGACCTTGGCCAAAGCATCACGAAAGAAATCGGGCCGGACCAACCGGTGTATGTGACCTACGACATCGACAGCCTTGATCCCGCATATGCGCCCGGCACAGGCACGCCAGAAATTGGCGGGCTAACCACACCGCAGGCGTTACAGCTTATCCGCGCGTTGCGCGGGCTCAACATCGTGGCAGCCGACCTTGTCGAAGTGTCTCCCCCTTATGATACGTCGGGTAACACTGCGTTAACTGGTGCGAATATCCTCTATGAAATCTTGTGCGTGTTGCCCGGTGTCGCGTACCGTTGATCGCATCTGACCCATGACGAGGCTGCGCATGTCCTTTGTTTATCTGCTGATCCTGATTGTTCTGCTGTTTTTGGCCTATGTGCGTCTTGCGCCCAGTGACGCAGCGCGCTGGCACAAACCCGTGACCATAACCGAAGACAAGACATTCAAAGGCGGCGCTGCGCGTGTGATCGTGGCGAGTGAGGGAACGCTGGCCAAACTGGATGCGGCGGCGCAGGCGTTGCCACGCACCACCGTTCTTGCCGGATCCGTGGCCGAAGGGCGCATTACCTATGTGACCCGCTCCGCCGCGATCGGTTTTCCCGACTACACGACGATTGAGCAAGATGGCGACACCATCAAGCTTTATGCCCGTTTGCGGTTTGGCCGCTCAGATCTTGGGGTAAACGGCGCGCGACTGCGGAAGCTTTTGCAAGCTGTCGAGGGATGAGCTGAGGCATCCTTCGGACACTTCGCGCCACATCGGGTTGTTGAGCGACATTTGGCATTGCGCCATGAACATGCGCCCATCGACCTGCAAGCAAATGGTTTCCCCCAGTTCGATCCGCAATCCAGATTGATCCGTGCAATAGCACTCAACCGTTTTTCCGCTGGGGCTGGTGACATCCGCAACAGCAGGGCTTGCAAATAGAGCTATGGCAAAAGCAATGCGTTTCATGGCAGGAGTGTACCATTCCAAGCCACGCTTGTGACCCCACCAACGATCAAATTTGTGCCATCATGATACCTCAAGACCGCCTCCGCCAGATTTTGGAACGCTTTCAATACCTTGAAGCGGCCATGGCAGATGGCTCAGGCGATATCGCAGCGCTCGCCAAGGAATATTCGGGCATGAAACCGGTGGTGGAGCAGATTGAGGCGTGGCAACGGCTGTCGCAGGATCTCGAAGAGGCCGAAGCGATGTTGGATGATCCCGACATGGCTGAACTTGCGCGCGAAGAAATCCCGCAGCTCAAAGCGGCTTTGCCCGAAGCAGAAAAGGCGTTGCAGATTGCGCTCTTGCCCAAGGATGCGGCGGATGCGCGGCCAGCGATGCTGGAAATCCGGCCGGGCACAGGTGGGGATGAAGCGGCGCTTTTTGCGGGCGATCTGTTGCGCATGTACCAACGATATTCCGAGACGCGCGGCTGGCGATTTGAAATCATTGAGAACCAGATCACAGAACTTGGCGGCATCAAAGAAGTGGTCGCGCATATCACCGGCGAAAACGTCTTTGCCGCGCTGAAATACGAATCCGGTGTGCACCGGGTGCAGCGGGTGCCAACCACTGAAAGCGGTGGACGCATTCATACATCGGCGGCCACCGTCGCGGTTCTGCCCGAGGCGGAAGATGTGGACATCCACATTGATCAAAACGATCTGCGGATCGACACAATGCGCTCTTCCGGAGCCGGGGGGCAGCACGTGAACACCACCGATTCCGCGGTGCGTATCACGCATATTCCTACCGGGATTGTCGTAACCAGCTCAGAGAAATCCCAGCACCGCAACCGCGAGATCGCCATGCAGGTGCTGCGCACGCGCCTGTATGATCTGGAACGCGAACGGGTGGACAGCGAACGCAGCGCGGATCGGGCGGCGCAGGTGGGGTCGGGCGATCGCTCTGAGCGGATCCGCACCTATAACTTCCCACAGGGCCGCATGACGGACCACCGGATCAACCTCACGCTTTATAAACTGGATCAGGTTTTGGGCGGTGATTTGAATGAAATCGTGGACGCGCTGACCGCCGAAGAACAAGCGCGCAAATTGGCGGAGTTCGCGGCGTGACAACGGCGGCCGAGGCCATGGTCGCCGCCACAGCCCAATTGCGCGCCGCTGGTGTGCCAAATCCAGCCCGTGATGCGCGCGTGTTATTGGCCCACGCCGCCAAGGTGGACGCAGCCCGCATCACGCTGATCGCGCCAGAGGACATCACCGACGACATCGAAGACCGCTATGCCAAGCTGATCTCTCTGCGTGCGGTGCGAGTGCCTGTCAGCCATCTGATTGGCGAGCGTGAGTTCTATGGCCGTGCCTTCAAAGTGTCTGCGGATGTGCTGGACCCGCGCCCGGAAACCGAAACGCTGATCGAGGCGTGTTTGGCGGCACCTTTTGAACGGGTGCTTGATCTTGGTATCGGCTCTGGTGCCATTCTCGTGACCCTGTTGGCCGAGCGGGCCAGCGCCACCGGTGTGGGCGTCGACATCAGCGAAGCCGCCTGTTTGCAGGCCAGCGCAAATGCCGTGCTGCATAAGGTGGCGGGGCGGGCGGATATCCGCAATGGGGATTGGTTTGAGCCTGTAGAGGGCGTTTTTGACGTTATCGTCTCCAACCCGCCTTACTTGGCTGTGCATGAGATGGATGATGTTGCCCCGGAATTATCGCGGCACGAACCAAGGATCGCACTAACCGATGAAGGCGATGGTCTGAGCGCTTATCGCATCATCGCAGAGCAGGCTGCGCAGTATCTGGCGCAGGATGGACGCGTGTTGGTTGAGATCGGATGGGAGCAAGGCGCCGATGTCGCGCAGATTTTTGCAGAAGCTGGTTGGGCGAAAGTTACCTGTCTGAAAGACCTGGATGGGCGGGATCGCGTGATATTGACCTCTGATCCGCAGAAAAGTTGATATTTTAGCCATAAATCGCCGCTATTGTGCGGCTGTCACAGCAATAAGGGTTGCCGTAGAAGCGCTGGCATGTTTAGTCGGGGCAGTCACGATGGCTGGGCTTGTTGCCCGCACGTGCCCTCAAGCCCAACATGTCCATTGCGCATCAAGCAGGTCCAACCCGCGCAAAGGTCGAAAAGCAAGCACGAAGGCAAAGCTGCTTCATGAAATCAACCAGATCCCGCTCGCGGAACAAGAACAATCGTAACCGTCAAAACAACGGTGGCAACGTCATTAACCGCGTGTTTGACAGTTCCGGCCCGGAAGGCAAAGTGCGCGGCACGCCGCAACAGATCATCGATAAATACAACCAACTTGCCCGCGATGCGCAATTGGCGAACGATCGTGTTGCGACCGAGAATTTCCAACAACATGCCGAACATTACCTGCGCTTGTTGAGCGAAGCGCAAAAGGAAATGGAAGCTCGCCGCGAAGAGCAAGAGCGCCAGAACCGCGAACGCCAGGCCGAACGGGATCGCGAACGCGCTGCGCGTCAGGAACAGGATGCGCAACCGGATGCAGCACCTGACGCCGAAACCGAATCCGCTGGTGAACAGGGTGCTTCCGAAGGGCAAGACGCTGGCGACAACGGGTTGGTTGAAACGCCTGAAGACAAACCCAAGCCACGCCGATCACGTGCACGCAAACCCAAGCAACCGGCGCCAGAAGAGGCGTCAGAGCCTGTTGCAGACGCAACCGAAGGCCCTGCACCAGAAGCGGCTGAGTGATCCGCCGCTTTCGGGCGGATAACGCAAACAGGAAGTGCTTTAGCTTTTCAAAGACCGTGCCAAGGCGCAAAACGCCTCTAGGCTGATGTTCTCTGCACGCTCTGTGGGGGCAATGCCCACAGCGTGCAGGTGATCTTCAATATCCGGGTCAAAGCCTTTCAAAGACGCGCGCAGCATTTTGCGGCGCTGTTGAAACGCCTTTTCCACGACCCGGCTCAGCATCTGCGCATCCGCCGGAAACCTTGGTTCCGGCAACGCTTTGAGATGCACAACCGCGCTCGATACTTTGGGCGGCGGTGTGAAGGCCTCTGGCGGCAAAGACAGCACAATATCCGCACTTGCCCGCCACTGCGCCAGAATGGCCAAGCGGCCATAGGCTTTGCTGCCGGGCAGGGCCACGATCCGCTCTGCCACTTCGCGCTGAAACATCAGCGTTAGGCTATCCCAGATCGGCGGCCATGTTTTCGGCGTCAGCCATCTGACCAGCAGCGCGGTCCCGACATTATAGGGCAGGTTGGCCACGATGCGGATCGGCGCGCTTAAGTGATCCAGCGGATCAACCTCTAGCGCGTCCCCATGTACGATCTGCAAACGGTCCGGGTAGGCGGCCTGTATATCGTGCAAGGCAGGCAGGCACCGTTCGTCTTTCTCAATCGCCAGAACGCGGCGCGCGCCTTCCGACAGCAACCCGCGTGTCAGCCCACCGGGGCCGGGGCCGATCTCAAGCACGTCCGCATCATCCAACGCACCAGCCTGCCGCGCGATTTTGGCGGTCAGGTTCAGGTCCAGCAGAAAGTTCTGCCCAAGCGACTTTTTGGCGCTCAGCCCATAGGTGCCAATCACCTCACGCAGTGGGGGCAACGTGTCGATTTGGGCCATCAGATCTGACCTCCGGCCATGCGCCAGGCGTATTTCAGCGCTTCCATCATGCTGGTCGGATTGGCGACACCTTGGCCGGCGATGTTATAGGCGGTGCCGTGGTCTGGTGAGGTGCGAATAAAAGGCAAGCCGAGCGTGATGTTAACGCCACGATCAAAATCCAGCGTTTTGATGGGGATCAGCGCCTGGTCATGATACATGGCAACCACCACATCGTACTGCGCGCGCGCCGCCGCGTGAAACAGCGTATCACCCGGCCAAGGGCCTGACACATCAAGCCCTTCGTTCCGCAATTCGTTGACGATGCGCGCGATCCAATCCACCTCTTCGCGGCCCATCTTGCCCCCTTCACCCGCATGAGGGTTCAGACCGGCAACGGAAATACGTGGGGCCGGGATGCCAAACCAGCGACGCAGATCCTGCGCCACTATGCGAATGGTCGCCCGCAGCAAATCCGGCGTCAGCACCTGCGGCACATCAGACAGTGCAATGTGAATCGTCGTTGGCACCACCCGAAGCGCGTCAGAGGCCAGCATCATCACCGATTGCGCATCTCCTCCAGCCAACGCCTCCAGAAACTCGGTGTGGCCCGGATAGGCAAAGCCCGCACCGTCCATCAACACTTTCTTGTTGATCGGGCTGGTACAGACGGCGCTGGTCAGGCCCGCCTTGGTCAGTGCCACGGCCTTTTCGATGGCGTGGATTGTGCCGGCGGCGTTTTGCGGATCTTCTTGGCCCAGCATTGGAGGCGCAGCAAAAGGTATGGGACACACGCCAAGATTTCCTCCGGCGCGCCAAGTGGTAATGTCGCCATCTTCCAGCACCGTGAACGGCACCGATTTGGGCAGGTGAGCCGGATCGCCCAGCCACACCATTGGCACCGTGGCACCAAGGGCATCCCAAGCCTTGAGTGTCACCTCCAAACCGATCCCTGACGGGTCGCCACAGGTGACGGCAATTGGTTTGATCATTCTAAAATCGTGATGTCCGTACTGGCGCGCAACTCTTCCAACAGGCTGTCGGCAAAGCCTTCGAGACGGCGGTTGCGCAGGGAAAGCGTGACATCTTCGCGGTCTACTTCTTCTTCCAGAACTGCAGTGCGTCCGCACATCATCAGAAACACCAGCGTTTGGCCTTCTGCCCGCGTCAAAGCATAAGAAACTTCGCCGGGATCTAGCTTGGCCAGCTCAATGGCGATGTCTTGCGGGATGTCCGATGGTGCAAGGCTGCCGCGTTCCAAAACCTCTTCGGGTTGGCCTTGCGCCACACCATAAAGGTCATCACAGACATCGACCTCTTCAGCCAAGGCACGCGCCCTTGCCAGCGCCGCATCAGAGCGACCGCCGTCGATGTAATAGGCCGCGTATTCGATGGCCGCATATTCAGCAGCGCTTGTGCCCGTTTCTTCAATGTCGCGCAGTTGGAACAGAGCGATCGCATTCTGCAATGGGATGGGCTCCGTCACTTCACCGATGTTCAATCCAAGGATGGTTGAGCGCAACTGTGGCGGCAAGTTGGTCAGCGGCGTCCAAGGCAGACGGCCGCCGGCACCACGGGTGGCGGTTGCAGAATACTGGCGCGCATAGCGGGAAAACTCAGCGATAGAAGTGGCTTGGCTGGCTTCTTCGGCCTGCGCCTGCGCCTGCGCAGCGCGCGGCGGTGGGGCGGGAATGATGATCTCGCTCAGCAAGACCCGGATATTGGCTTCGTTGCTTGAGGCGGCCAAGGCGCGGTCCACTTCGGCTTCGGAAATCTGGACCCGGCTGCCATAGCGGGCGCGGATCAGATCGCGCCATTCGATATTCACCGTGATGAAATCGCGGAACGTTTCACCGGCGATGCCGTTTTGCTCCAACAGCGCCACAAATTCCTCACCGCTCAGATCCCCTTGCGCGGCAAAGTTATCCATCGCTTCGATCAGGCCCTCATCCGTGACCCGCAGCCCCACCTGCGCGGCAGCCTGTCGGCGCAACCGGTCTTCGATCAGTGTTTCCAGCACACCGTCGCGCGTGGCACCGGGCGCATTCAGCAATTGCAAAAAGCGCAGCCGTTGTTGCACTTCGAATTCGGTGATGATCGTGTCATCCACGCGGGCGACCGGATCAAACAGACCTTGTGCATAAGATCCAACCGTCGTCATCACTGCCAAAACGCTCGCGGTGAGCACGGATTTAGTGAGTTGCCGCATCATAATCATGTGTGCCCTTTGCACGATCGAGTGTAAGTCTTGCCGCCTGCTTGCGAGGAGAACCCGTTTAACGCCACTGTAAAGCCCACATTTGTCGTAGGCTCAACACTTGCCGACGTTGCATATTCACGCAGCACCCGGAATTTCATCAAAACACATTCGTTTTCATAGGCGATGCCCACGTTTGCCGTGGCGGTGCGCCCGTCATCAAAATCGTACCGGGTGCCAGCGCTCAGGCTCCAGTGTTTGTCGAGCGCGAAAACACCGTTCAGGTCCAATTCGCTGTTGGCGTTCGCGCGATCTTCGTCTGGGTCAGAGGTGAGGTACACATAAGACCCGCTCAGCGCGATCTTTTTGAAACGCCAATCGCCCCGCAGTTCGGTTTTGGCAACGTCGAAGTTTTCGTTAAAAATCGAGCGCCCCGTTACGCTAAGCCCTGCGTTCATACGCAGCTCGCCCGCGACCAGGAAATGCGAGCTTGTCGCGCTAAGACCGGATGTTTTGGTAAAGTCCGCATCAGCCTCAGACCGCAGCACCTGTCCGATCGTAAACGCACTATCCCACCCATCTGGCGCCGTGCGCGACCATGACACGCCATAAGCCAAAACAGTGCCCCGTTCGCGGCGATCGTTGGTGGCAAAGCGCGACAGGGCCAGCAAATTGCCTTCGTCAAATTCAGGGCGCGTGCTTTCTTCGTTTGGAATGTTCAGATCTTCGCCACCGGTCCACCCCAATTGCACCACAGGCTCCACGTGATGCACCACACCGCCACTGTCATAACGGACAAGCGGATAGCGAAGCGAGACGGCGCCAAAGGGTGTCACTTGGGTTTGGCTGTCTGTGAAGGCGGGGTCTTGGTTGATGTTGAACACATCCGCCGCAAAGCCCAATTCCGTTTGCAGCTGCACACCGCTTGCCAACGTCCAGTTGCGGCGCCAATCCACGGTCGCATTTGCGCGGTAAACGTCACGGCCATCCACGATGCTGTCTGCATCACTGCCATCCGTCAGGGCCGTTGATCTGCGTTCATGGGCATGGGCCAGCGCAGAGAGCCGCAGCTCGCCGCCCAGCGCTTTGGGAAAGAAGCGTTGTTCAAAGGTGGCTTCAACGACATTGGTCGGGATGGTGTCATTGTCTTCATCATCTCGCAGTGTTTTGAGGTTGATGAAACTGGCCGCCACATATTGATCACGTCTGGCCCGGCTGATCCGTACTTCGCTGTCCAAACGGTCTTTGTCGGAATAATCGTATTGATCCAGATAGGCGTTGTCGGATGTGGCTTCGATGTCGAAATCCAACACGAAGTCGCGTTTCAGATCAAACCGACCCACGGCAAAAAGATAGCCGCGATCGTTTCCGGGTTGCAGATCGTCACGCGTGATCGCACCGATGGCGGTGATCCCGCCACGACGGAACTTTTGCCGATACCTGAATTCCAGCGTGCGGGTGTTGGCCGACAGGAATGGCGTCAACGTCAGGTCTCGGTGATCGCCGAGGCGGATAAAGTAGGGCACCTTAACCCCGGTCCCCAGACGCGACGTGGTAAAGAGCGACGGGATCAGAAAGCCGGTGGCGCGTTCCAGCGTCGGGTCGGGCAAGCGCAAGCGCGGCAGATACATGACCGGAACGCCAAGGATGCGCAATTGCGCGTTGTCAAAATACAGCTGCTTTTCTTCGGTATCGTGCACCACCCGCTTGGCGCGGATTTGCCAGAAGGGCGGCGTTGGGTCGTTTTCGCAGATACGACAGGCTGTTGCAGCCACTTTGTACAGTTGATTATAGCGACCACCAACGCGGTTCATCTCGACCGCGGCCAATTGCAATTGTTGATCAATCACGATCCGCGCACCGCGCAGAATGCCGTTTTCAAACCCTTCATCCAATTCGGCCTGATCGGCAATCGTGACAAGCGTTTTGCCGTCGTCGATGACAATCGGCCCTTCGATGATCAGCTTGCCGTTGGCCCGATCATAGGTGATCCGGGAGGCCCGCAGGATTTGGCCGTTTTGAAAGGCTTCCACATTGCCGTTCGCGATCAGCTTGTTATCGCGGGTCAGTTGGATATCGTCTGCGATCAGGGTCGCGGGTTTTGCGGATTGGCTGTGCGCGGCCAGCGGCAGCAGGGTCATAACACCCACCGCGACGGCAACGATCCAGCTTTTCAACATCCCCCCGACCATGGGCTATCCGTCCTCAGCGCTCAGCAAAAGACCCGTGGCAAGGAACAAAGCAGCCATAGGTGGCGCCCAAGCCGCCAACAAGATGGGAAGCTGTCCGTTTTCACCAAGAATATGCGCGAAGCTTCGGATGAAATACAAACTGAACCCCAACAAGACTGCCGCCAGCACCGCAATGCCGGTTCCCCCAAATCTGGTATGCCGCATCGTAAACGCTGCTGCAACTAGTACCATGGACATCAAAAACAAAGGGCGCGCAAATTCGCTGATCAGCCAGACGCGATGGGCGCGCGATGAAAAGCCGGAAACTTCAAGCTGATCGATGTAATCGCGCATATCCCAGATCGACACGAAAGAGGGCCGCCCAAGGTTTTCGCGGATGCGGTCCAACGTCAGAGTTGTGGAAACGGTGAGGCTTTCAAACGTCTCTGCATTCACCTCTGGGTTCTGACCTCGCTCCAACGGCCAGGACTTCGCCATGTCCAATTGCCAGCCATCTTGGGTCAGCCGTGCATTTTCGGCCTCGATCCGGCGGATTGGGCTGCCTTCGGGGTCGAACATATAGAATGACACGTCAAACAGAACCGAAGCGTCGGTATTGGAGCGGGTCGCACGGATCACCGCTTGTCCGGTCTCATCCCCTTGGCGCAACCAAAGCCCGTCAACCGACACCGCCAGCGCCGATGCGCCCCCGCTGCGATAATTTTCGGCCACCACCGCATAGCGTTTGCTGGTGGCCGCAACGAGCGGGCCCAGCATCATCACGGCGATACACCCGATCAAAAACGCCATAACCGCCGGCGCAATCACCGCACGCATGGCTGAGCGGCCTGACGCACGAGTGACAACCAATTCCGAAGACCGCGCCAGCCCCACAAACAATGAGACGGTGCTGAATATGATGATAAGCGGCAGCACTTCGTTTAGCGATTCAGGGATGTTGAGGATCGTCAGCCCCAAGACCTCACGAAATGAGATGTCAAAGCTGGAAAACTTGCGCGTCTGGTCGATCACGTCGATGACAAAGACGAGACCAAACATGATTGCAAAGAGCGCAAGAAAGTTCAGCAGGAATTTGCGGGCGAAATAGGCGTGCAGGATCATGACACGCTCTCCTGCGGGGCTTTTCGTCTGCGGCGCAGCAACGAGGGGCGGCTGGCGATCCATAACATCAAAGCGCCCAGACTTAAGCCTACGATCGCGGGAATGTACAAAATCGGCCAAAGACGCGCATTGCCAAGTACCTGATCAATCAACGTGCTACGCAAACCGTCGATGACCAAAAGCAGCGCAAAGGCCAAGATCACCTCGCGCCACACGCCAAAGCGCGAATATCCGCCGATCAGCAAGGTTGAAAACCCGACAAGCGCCGCCGCGATGCAAAAGAG
>JABSSA010000433.1 GCA_013214665.1 Paracoccaceae bacterium | reverse complement strand
GGACCCTTCATTTTCTTTGATCAGATGGGGCCCGCCGAATTCATCACCGATGGCGGTATTGATGTGCGCCCGCACCCACATATCGGTCTGGGAACAGTCACCTACCTGTATCAAGGCGAGTTTGAGCATCGCGACAGCCTGGGCACCCATCAGATGATTTACCCAGGCGAGGTAAACTGGATGGTGGCCGGGCGCGGCGTCACGCATTCAGAACGCACAAGTGCCGAGACCAGAGCGACCCGCCACAAACTATTCGGGATACAAACCTGGATCGCTTTGCCAGAAGACCGGGAAGACATGGCGCCAGACTTCGAACACCACAAAAATGCAGCCTTGCCCGAAATTCTGGACAGCGGTGTCAAAGCAAAGCTCATCCTGGGGTCGGCCTATGGCCAAACCAGCCCTGTCACGATGCAATCCGAAACCTTCTATGTTGACGTTGTGCTTGACCCGTTTGCGCAGTTCCCGTTGCCCGACGACCAAGAAGACCGCGGCCTGTACGTTACGGAAGGGTCTATTGAAATTGCTGGCGACGTCTTTGAGGCAGGTCGGATGATGGTGTTTCGACCGGGCGACAAGATCAGCGTGCGTGCCGGTGAACGTGGCGCGCGTCTGATGGCACTCGGTGGCGCGACACTGAATGAAGAGCGATACATCTGGTGGAACTTCGTGTCTTCTTCAAAGGATCGGATCGAAGAAGCCAAGGAAGCTTGGCAAGCCGCAGATTGGGAAAATGGTCCGTTTCAACTTCCACCTGGCGACGATGAAGAACATATCCCGATCACTCGAGAGCTGGAAAAGATTCTTCCAAGATAGAAGCGTGGTCAAAATAAGTCGCTTATGTCGACATCAGAATAATCGGAGAAGTGCCGCCTGTGGTTGTAAGCGAGGGTGACAAAATTTGCCCAAGCTGCCCTCTGATTTATCAGTGCCAATCATTTCAGCATTTTTCCGAGCATATGCAAACTTAAGCGGTTTATTCACTAGTCGGGAACGGTCTTTGGCAACAACTGAATGTCAGCAGTTGTCGTTGTCACCTGCAGTTTTTGCTCGTAAAGCAAATGACCGCTTCTCTCCCTTGCTGTTTTTTGCTGCTGTCGTGAAGCTCCCACAGCAGACGTTCAGTTTGAAAGCGGTAAAGGCAGCAAAGTCCGCAGACCTGACTTCTGTTCTCCCAGCCGAGCCACGGCCTGTCTTGACCAACGCGCTGCGAAGCTAATCCCACGCAATTGCCCCGCGCAAGCCTCTCCCCAACAAAAAACGCCGCCCCGTGGGGCGGCGTTTTCGTTTTTCGGCAAGGAATGGCTTTAGAAGCCCAGACCTTCGTATTTCTTTTTGAACTTGGAAACCCGGCCGCCCGTGTCGAGCAGGCGCGCGCCGCCGCCGGTCCAGGCGGGGTGCACGGTTGGGTCAATATCCAGCGCCAGCTGGTCGCCTTCTTTGCCCCAGGTGGATTTCATCTGAATGACGGTGCCATCGGTCATTTTGACGTCGATGATGTGGTAGTCGGGATGCGTGTCGGCTTTCATGCTTCCGCTCCTGCTTTGGCAGCCTTAGGCTTGTAGTTGGTGACTTCGGCGATACGTGCAGATTTACCGCGACGCGAACGCAGATAGTACAGCTTGGCGCGACGAACGCGGCCACGGCGCACCACTTCGATGGAATCGATGTTGGTGGAGAACAGAGGGAACACACGTTCGACCCCTTCGCCAAAGCTGATTTTGCGGACTGTGAAAGAACCTGCGATGCCAGAGCCGTTCTTGCGGCTGATGCAGACGCCTTCGTAGAACTGGACCCGGCTGCGTGTGCCTTCGGTCACTTTGTAGCCAACGCGCACGGTGTCGCCGGCTTTGAAGTCGGGAATGTCTTTCCCGAGTGAGGCGATTTGCTCCGCCTCGAGCTGTGCAATGAGGTCCATCTGACCTTCTCCGATTCTGGTTCGCGTGTTGCCGCGAAACGTGGTTTGCGCGTCCCAGAGCTCCCTGTCTTCATCGGGTCCGGCGATGCCGCCCGCGGGAGATACGTCCGATCTCTTGTTTTGGGTGCTTTGCAAGGGAAGGCGCAGAAGCATGTGCCAAATGCAAAGCCGTCCGGGTGAGTCTCCTCAGCCAGACGAGAGGCGTATAGGGGAGGGGGCGCAGGGGATCAAGAGATTTGTCGCCCTGCGGCGATGGCCAGCCCGTCGGCCACGGCGGTGAACACTTCGGAAAAGCGGTGCTCGGCACCCGGAAAAACGGATTTCATCGCGGTTGGCACCAGCGACATCAGGCTGGAGCCGCCCACATAGACGATTTGCGCCACCTGATCGCGGGACACGCCCGCCAGGCGCAGCGTTTCTTCGGCCCCGTCGCGCAGGGCCTGATCGTAAGTTGACAGGATCGCGGGCAGTTCGGCGGCCACCAGCGGCGCGGCGAGCGCTTTTTCCACGACCGACAGATCAATGCGCGCCTCTTCGGCCCCGGAGTTGGCGGCGATTTT
>JABSSA010000432.1 GCA_013214665.1 Paracoccaceae bacterium | reverse complement strand
GGGTTGAGGCGCGGGCGGACAGCCCGGCGCATTTGGCGCGCCGGATTGGCGGGTATTCTTGTGTGATTGCACATCGGCTGCACGCCTGCATTCTGGCCTATAGCTATGGCCGCCCTTTGGTGGGGCTAGGGTGGGACAAAAAGCTGTCGTCATTTTTTACGATGATCAAGCAAGAGGCCCATTACACAGACGCGCCCGACCTAAGTGGCCCACAGATCGCGGAGCTGGCGAATTCCGCCATGACAACCGGGGTGGACCCGGCACATCATGCGCGGATGCAGCGGACGTCGCTAGAAGCGTTTGAGACGCTGGCGCAGGTGGTGGTCAGTCAGACGCGCGCAGAATAACGCGGTAGCGCGTCACATCTCCAGCGGCGGTGGCCCCCGGCCCGATGATCAGGTCAAGCTGATCGCCTTTCAGCAGCTCCAATTGGGGCAGCCGTGTTTCAAACCGGCGTAGACCGCGTTGCGACAGCAGCGGCACGCCATTGAGGTGAAACGCCATATCGATGCCATCGCGGCTACGCTCCGCGGCCGCGAGGGAGATATCGACGTCAACCGTGTGGTCTTGGGGCACCCTATGGCGCAAAATCACGCGCTGGGGCGCTGTTGCGGTGCCAGCGGGCAGCACGCTGCGGGGCAATACGCGTAGGTCTTTGGTTTCCTTAAGGCCCAGGTAAGGTGTCCACGGGACGCCACCGCGATCCTGACCGGGCATTGTGATCAATGGCTGGGTGGCGCTCGGAGATTGGGCAAGGAAGGTAAAGGGCGCAGCTTTGGACGACGCAGCGGGATAGTGAAAGTCATACCACGTGTCAGCCAGCACATTGTAGCCCCCGAATGTGAGCAGCGTTTCGATAGGCGCGTCTGATGTGGCGCGCAACACGAGCACCTGAGTTTCAGCGAGGCTATGCACAGCGCCTGCGTTCCGCGTTGGGGTCTGCAGCACCTCAACCGCGTCAGTCTCAACGGTGACAGATTGCGGATGGCCCCAGATCACCGCGATCTGTTCGCCAAAGACACAGCCAAACGTGTAACGGCCTGCGTTGATCGGGCGGACCGGTTTGCCAGCAATGGTGTTTTGCACAAAGAGCGCGGCGCGTCCCACGTCGGTCAGCGAAAGATCCGGTTCGATCAGCGGCACGTAGCCATCACCGCGCGCATTGAGCGGGTACCACACCGCGCGCTCCACCCCGGCCAGCGCCATGTCGCAATAGGCCCGGTAGAGCAGATCTACTGCCTCGCGCGGCGATTGGGTGCCAAACTCGGTCACTTGCACAGGCATCTGCGCGAAAGCGGGTGCGCGACGTAGGACAGAGAGCTGTTGGCCAAGGTGCGGCCACGGCGTGTCGTAGGGGTGCACGGCCAGATGATCCACGCCGCGAAAAGCCCCGGCATCCAACACCCGTGCCAGATACCCGGTGGGGATGGAGTGCACACCGCCGCCGATAAAGGTGATGCCGGGTGTTTTGACGTGATCGACAACGGAACCAGCAAGTGCGGCATAGGCTTTGGCCCGCGCGGCGAGACCGGCGGATTTGAGCGGGCCGGAGACGAAGTTGACGCTGTTGAATTCGTTGCCGATCTCAACTTCGGTGATCGCAGGAAAGCGCGCGACGGTTGCACCAACGGCGCGGCCAAAGGCGGCAACGGCAGGCGCGTCCAAAGGTGTTGCGCCGTTTTCATACGCGGGATGCCCGTTGTTCACCGTCAGGCTCATCGTGGCGCCTGCGGCGGCGATGAGATCGGGATAGGTGGTCATCGGGGTGGCAAAGTCATACCGCCCCGGCGCGGTTTCGATGTTGGCCCAATAGACCGCATCGCGAAAATTGGAGAAGCCCAGATCAAGCGCGCGCTGCAACAGGCCCGGCGGCATCCCCTGCCCGAAATTGGACGCGACGCCAAAGCGTGGCGCGGTTATGTCTTGCGCACCAGCGGCCTGCACATGCAGCAGGAGACACACGACAAACAGACACACACGCACGAGACATACCTCCGACAACGGCACATTGAACCGGCACCGACACTGTCGCAAATTTGCCCGATTCATTGTCGCGCCAAAGACGACAAAATCAGGCGAAAGCCCCAAAAACTGCCCAAAGCATCAACAATTTAACCCTAATTCTACGGCAGTATTGACGAGACTGAGACGAGTACGGCCTGAAAGACCCATGGAATTCGTTGCCTCCAGCGCGTTTGCGTTTTTGCTGCTGGCTGCCCTGCTGGCCACCGGGCCACAGCGTGGCCTGTGGCTGTTTTTTGTGGCCACACCCTTTGGTGCAGCGGCAGCATTCAACTTGCCTGCAGCGGGCAATGCATCGGTCCTTGTGGCGGATCTGGCGGCGATGGCCTTTTTTGCCCTGGTGGCTCTGCGGCGCGACGGGCTGAACATGATTGCGGGGTCCATGCGGTGGGGTCAGCCGGGGTTCTGGCTGTTGCTTTATGCCGTGTTCGCGATCTTTGCGACGATCCTGTTTCCCATCATTTTTCGCGGGCAAACCGAGGTCTTTGCCATCTCGCGCGCGATCAGTGGCAAGAACGTGATTATGGTGCCGCTGCAACCCACCGCCGGGAACCTGACACAGCTTGTGCGACTGGTGCTTGGGGTCAGCGTGTTTTTCGCGCTCGCCACGATCTTTCGCCGCGCCCCAGACCCGCGCCCAATCGTGATCGCGCTGGCGGTTGCGGCATTGGGCAATGCGCTGTTGGGGTGGATCGACGTGACCGCCTGGGCCATCGGTCTGGACGCTATTTTGGACCCCGTGCGCACCGCCAATTACGCGCTGCACGACAATGTGCGCATGGCCGGACTAAAGCGTATGATCGGCGGCTTTCCCGAAGCCAGCAGCTTTGGCTATTTCGCCATCGGGGTTTTCGCATTCTGGCTGCAATATTGGCTACTTAGGCCAAAATCGCGGATGGCCACGATCATCATGCTGATCACCCTGATCGCCGTGTTGCGCAGCACGTCCTCGGCGGCTTATGTGTCGTTTGCGGTGCTGATTCCTTGCATCGCCTGCATTGGCGTTTTGCGCAATCTGCGCACCCGTGTGCCGGTGGCTGGATTTGCCGTGGCGACGACCTTTTTCATCGTGGGATGGATGTTCATCATCGCGTTGGTTTCTGCGTATCAATTGCTGGAGCCGGTGCAGGCGTTTTTTGAACGCGCGCTCTTTGGCAAACTAGAAGGCGTGTCGGGAGTTGAGCGATCAAGCTGGAACGCGCAGGCCTTTGTCAACTTTGTGGAAACCTGGGGCTTTGGCACCGGGTTGGGCAGTTCGCGCGCCTCAAGCTGGGTCTTTGCGACACTCTCAAGCGTAGGGGCCGTTGGAACGTTGCTGATCGGGCTTTTTCTTGTGTCGCTCTTTTCGCTGCCGCGGGGCGACAATTTGCATGACGACACAAGCGTCGTGCTGCGGTCGCTCAAGGTCGCGTGCTTTGCCTGGTTGATGTCGGCCATGCTGACACAGCCGACACCGGATCTGGGGTTGGCATTCTTTGCCTGTGCGGGACTCGCGGCGGGTTTGTCACGGGGAACGAATCTCGCGGCACAGGCGAGAAATCGCTATCGCACAGAGACTCTGCCTCAGCTTTGGAAACAATTCGGAACGTGAGTCGGAAACTGTTCCTGAGCAAAAGTTAATTTTGCCTTAATTAGGGCTAAATCGGGCAAAACCTTGACGGATTCAGGCCCGAAAAAGGATAACCAGCGTGTGAGTAAATGTGTTTTTGGGATCTAGTAAAGGGAAGCTCGGACGCGCAATCTGAGCCGCTGACACGAAGGTGGGATGACGTCAGCGAACAGTTGCCTGGACAATTGGTGAAGCTCCACTGTCTGAGCCAGGAAATCGAATGAAATCGGTACAATCGAGCCTCATGGAAGCGGGTTTTGAACCTGTGTCCACTGACATGAGGGATCAGGACGCAATCGATCTGCAGGACCTTGCGCGGTCACTGTGGGACGGTCGTTTTGTCGTTCTGTTTTGTGCGCTGCTTTTTGGGGCCATCGCCCTGTTCATCGCATCTCAGATCACCCCCACCTATACCTCCATTTCCAAGGTTCTGTTGGACCCGCGCGAAAGCGTGTTGATGGAAGGCCAGCAGGTCGTTGGCAATCTGGAGCTTTCGGATCAGGTGGTGGCCAGTGAGATCGCCATCATGCGGTCGAACCTGTTTATCGAAGAGGTCATCGGCGCGGTGGACGCCAAGTATCCGGATATTCTGTATGCGATTGACCCTGCCGCCGAAGATCCATCCTTTGTCGCCTTGATGATCTCGGAAATCAAAGCGTTGCTGCCGTTTCTGAGCGACGATGCGCCCGCCTTGACCGAAGCACAGATCCGCGCGCGGGTGGATCGCCTGATCTGGGCCGTTCGCAAAAACACATCCGCATCGCGCAACAGTGAATCCTTTACCATCACCATCGCAGCAAAGACGCCTGACCCTGCCCTGTCTGCCGCTTTGGCGGGCACCATTGCCGACGTTTATATCGACCAGCAGCTTGAGACGCGCCAAAGTACAGCGAGCCAGGCCAACCGGTGGATCAAGAGCCGCATTTCCGATCTGGCGCAGCAGGTCGAAGACGCAGAAGCCGCCGTCGAAGATTACCGTGCCAACAGCTTTGATAACTTTGGCACCAGCCTTGATCTGGTCAGCCGCCGGGTGGAGCAGTTGAATGACCAGCTGATCCAGACACGGATCGATCTGGTGGTGGCCGAAACCCAGTATAAAGAGACCGCGAGCCTTTTCCGCCAACGTGGTTTTGAGACGCTCGGAACGATGGTGACATCGAACCTGATTGACGATCTGATGTCACAGCGGGCGCGCCTGCAACAGGCAGATGCGCAATGGGCCAAGCGGTTTGACGAAGAGCATTTCAAACGCGTGGAGCTCAAAGAGCGGATCACCGATATCGAAGACGAGCTGAACCGCGAATTCGAACGCGCTCTGGTTGCCCAGCGCAACGAGGTGGAGATCGCCCGTACCCGTGTGCAGACCATGGTCACAAGCTTGGATGAGGCGGAAAGCCAGTATCTGGCCATCTCTCGCGCCACCAATGGGTTGCGCCAGTTGGAGCGGTCGGCCAATGCCGCGCGTGTGGCCCATACCGAATTGCTGGGCCGTTTCGCCGAGACCAGCACGCAAGAGCAATTCCAACAGGCGGAAGCCCGTTTGATTGAACGCGCGGTCGCTTCTTCGCGCCCCTCGGCGCCTCGGCCCAAGTTGATGACTGTGATTGGCCTTTTTGTGGGCGCGGCCATTGGCTTTGGCATCGTTGTGTTCCGTAGCCTTGTGCAAGGCACGTACCGCACAATGAGTGATCTGGAAAAGGATGCAGGCCTGCCTGCGTTGAGCGCGCTGGAAGAGCGCAACTGGACCAGCTATGCCCAAGCGCTGAAGGATTTGCAGAGCGATCCTTATGGGCCGGTTGCCGAAAGCCTCAAATCGATCCGCAATCAGCTGCGGTTGGCGCGGGATGACGGCGATTCAGAAAGCGTGGCGTTCCTGTCGGCGGTTCAGGACGAGGGCAAAACCGTGATGAGCGCGCTTTTGGCCAGCCAGATCGAAAAGTCCGACAAGCTGGTGATTGTTGTGGATTGCGACCTGCGGCAGAACTCGCTGCAATCGGAGTTTGGCTGGAAGATGGCCCATGATCTGGGCGATGTGATCCGCGGAAAATGCGACGTTCTGGATGCGGTGTATGCCGACACTGGCCTTGGCTTTGACGTTTTGGCAAGCCGTGCTGCGGGACAGGATGGCAAGGATCAGATCACCACGGAATGGCTGCACGAGGTGATCGAAGAGCTGAAGCGGTATTATGATCTGGTCATCGTGAATTGCCCCCCGATCCTACCTGTGGCGGATGCGACCAGTGTGGCACAAGCGGTGGACAAGCATGTGATGCTGGTGCGTCACGATGATACGCCACGCAATGCATTGAAGCGGGCACTGACCGTGTTGCGCCGGGCCAATATCCGCGTGAGCGGTTTGGTGATGAACCGCATGGACCCCAAAGAAGCTGCCCGCATGGGCAGCACCTATCAATACGGCAACAAGGCGCGGGGTGTATTCGCAAATGTTTGATTTCCCCAAAAATCGTACACCGCGCGTGGCGCTGATCCACTATTGGCTGGTTGGGATGCGCGGCGGTGAAAAGGTGCTGGAAGCACTGTGTCGCATGTTCCCTCAGGCGGACATTTACACACATGCCTATGATCCTGACGCGATCAGCGACACGATCAATGCGCACAATGTCTTTGTCACGTCGATCGGCAAATTGCCGATGGCAAAGAAAATGTATCAATCCTATTTGCCGTTGATGCCGCGCGCGTTGGAGGCACTCGACCTGACGGGTTATGATCTGGTCATTTCGAGCGAGGCAGGCCCGGCCAAAGGTGTGATCGTGTCACCGGATGCGTATCACCTGTGCTATTGCCATTCGCCGATGCGGTATCTGTGGGATCAGTACCACATTTATCGCAAGAACGCGGGCCTGTTGTCGCGCACCATGATGCCGTTTTTTGCCCATGGCCTGCGGCAGTGGGATGTGACAAGTGCGGCCCGGGTGGATGGGTTTGCCGCCAATTCCAACCATGTGGCCAACCGGATCGAAAAGTATTGGCGTCGCGAGGCGGATGTGGTGCATCCGCCCGTCGATATCGACGCATTTGCCCCGGCCCCAGCCGAGGAGATCGGCGAGTATTACCTCTGGGCCGGAGAGCTGGCCCCGTACAAGCGCCCAGATCTGGCAATCGAAGCCTTCCGCCGGTTGAACAAACCGCTCTTGGTGATTGGTGGCCCCGACAAACAGCGCGCCAAGTTGGAAAAGACAGCGCCAGACAACGTCAAATTCCTTGGCAAAGTGCCGTTTGAGACGCTCAAGCATCACATGGCACGGTGTAAGGCGCTGGTGTTTCCGGGTGAGGAAGACTTTGGGATCATTCCGGTGGAAGCGATGGCCTCTGGCCGCCCGGTGATTGCCTATGGGCGCGGCGGAGCGCTGGATACGGTTGTTGATGGGCGCACGGGCCTTTTGTTCCGCGATCAATCGGTGGGCGGACTGGCCAATGCAGTGCTGGAATTTGAACGCCGTGGATTGGACGATCTCGATCCGGAGGCCTTGGTGATCCATGCGCGTCGCTTCAGCGAAGGGGCTTTTGTGGATGGGTTGAACCGGATGCTGCCAGAACATCTGCGCACCGGCATCACCAATTTGGCCTGGCGGCAACCTGCGGAATAGCGCAGCGGCCTAGGGCGCGCTATGACGGGCGGAATATGTCAACGCAGACGCCCATAACCCTGCACTTTTGGTGGCTCGACACCGAAGAAGCCGAGGCGCAAGCCATGGCAGACGCGTGCCTGTCGCCGGACGAGTCCGCCCGAGCGGCGCAGTTTGTTTTGCACGAGACCGTATTCGGTATCAGATGGGGCGCGCGACGCTGCGCGAGATCCTGGGGGCGCATCTGGGATGCGGGCCGGACGCGGTGGTGTTTGGCTATGGGCCAAACGGCAAGCCCGCGGTGCCGGGTGTGCAATTCAACCTGAGCCATTCGGCCAATCTGGCCTGTCTGGCACTGCATCCCGATGTGATCCTCGGTGTGGATGTCGAACAAGTCCGCCCCATAGAGCACGCTGTGGCGCAACGCTTCTTTTCCCGCGACGAAATCAGCGCGTTGAACGCGCTGCCGCCGGACATGTGGCTGGCGGGGTTTTATCGGTGCTGGACCCGGAAAGAAGCGGTGGTGAAACAATTGGGCGATGGGCTGTCTTATCCGCTGGATGCCTTTTCCGTATCGCTTGCGCCGGGCGCCCACCCCGAGATGACGCAGATCGACCCGGATTACGGCACATGTGCCGATTGGCAGTTTGCGCATTTCGACGCTGGGTCCGACTTTGTCGGCGCTGTCACCTGGCGCGGCGCGCAACGGGTGCCGGTGGATGTCGTATCGCAGCCGGATAATCTGAAGATCACTTTGAGCGCGTCGGGTTGAGCTGGGCGGGTGAAAGGCGCGTCGACGCGCCTTTCCGCTCTAAGCCTTTGCGAAGCTCTCGATTTCGCGCACCATCGCATCAATCCCAATGCGCTTGCCCGCAATCACCTTGGCCTGATCCAGATGCACCGTTTTCAAATGCGCCGGGTCGACCACGTTTTCCCACCCGATGGACGGAGAAAAGCCAGAGGCCGTGGGCGTGGCCGAGGTCACGATGTGCAGAACCGGGAAATCGACCCGCTCGGGGCGGTAATGATCACGCAGGTGCGACACGCGGCTGATGAACCGTTCCTGATCGACTTCAAGATCTGAGCGTTTCACCCGGTCGATCAGGCCAGCGGCTTGTGCCAGACGCAACACGCCTGTGGCGCGGATGATACGATAGCTGCCCAGAAACGCGGCGGGGGACACTTCGCCCCGGCGCATGGCCCGGAACCGCGTGCGCACGGCGTGTAGCTTTTCGCGGATGTTGAGCAGGCGCGCGTCACGGATGCTGTCGGTGTATCCCGGCTCCCAGACGTCTTTCATCACTACAGCGGCAATGTCGTGCCCATCAGCCTTGAGCTGGCGCGCCGCTTCAAGCGCGAGGTTGCCGTGCACGCAATTGCCGTAAAGCACCAGTGGCGCATCCGTGTTCATGCCGCGGATCACATCGGCATAGGCGGTGGCCACATCTTCAAAGCGGGCGGCGTTATCCGCTGAGAACCCTTCGCCGTTCTTGTTGACGCGGATGCACAGTGCTGGCCGGTCAAAGGCGGATTCCGCGCCAAAGGCTTGAGCCGTGGCTGCGTTGTTGATGGCGATCAGCGGGGCTTTGGTGCCGCCTTTGGACAGGTTCAAAACCCGCCAGTCTTTTGCGGCGGGCACGGCGGGTGCGGCGGGTGCAGGTTCGGGCTCCGCTTTGGCAGGCGCGACAGGGGCCGTCGTGCCAATCCGGTCTTGCAAGAGGTCAACCATGTCAGCGAGATGCGCGTTTTCAAACACTTCGCCGATCTCAAGCTCAATGCCCCAGCGATCCCGGATCCGGGTCAAAAGGCGCAGCATCAAGACGGAATGGCCACCGAGATGAAAGAAGTTGTCAGATGGATTGACCGACGGCAGCTCCAGCAATTCGCACCAATCTTTGCTTAGCTCCGCACCGATGCTGTCGGCCTGATCCTGTTGCACAACAACAGACGCTCCGCGTGGCGGACGCAAGGCGCGCGTGTCGACTTGGTTGTTTTCGTCGCGCGGCAGGCTGGCCAGCACGCTCACGCCGGTCAGCGTTTCAAGAACTGCGTGGCCCGCGAAATCCGCCAGGATGCGGGTTGGCAAGCTTTCCAGCGTCACGATCCCGGTGTTTTCAGGCACCACAAAGGCATAGTGCGCATCGCCGTCGCGCGCTTTGGCAACAAAGACATCGCCGACCATTTTGTGGGTCAAAAGCACCCGTTCAATCGCAATCTCAGCAGCGCGATTGCGTTCTGTGCGGTTGTCGAGAATAGCAGGCAACGCAAGATCAGCGATGGCGGCATTGGCGTTGTCAAAGACGGTGCGGAACCCGGCTTCGATCAGCTCCAAGAGACCAAGCGCAGTGGATTCCTCAAAGAGGTCCGTTGCGTATTCAACACTCAGATGCCAACCGGTGGGCCGGGACATGACGGCGACGTTGATGTCGTAATATGCACCCGGTTCATGCGACGGGGTGGAACGCAGTTCGAAATCGCCGTAGTCGCGGGTTTCCATAAAGACGTTTTGCAGGCTGAAATTGATCGACACCAGCGGCGTGCGCGACGGGTCGCGCGGCGGGTTCATCTTTTCAACGAGCAGGTTGAACGGCAGATCCTGATGCAGCAGCCCGTCTTGAATGGTGGCTTTGGACGCGCTGATGTGATCTGCAAACCGCGCCTTCGAAGGCGCAGGCAGGCGCAACACCAAATTGTTAGTCAGCATCCCCACCAGCGGTTCCAGCTCAACTGCGTGGCGGCCTGACACCTGGCACCCAAAGACCACATCTTCGGACCCGCTCGCGCGGCTCAGGCAAGCCGAAAAGACGGCTGCGCCCAGCGCGAATTTGGAGACATCAAGCTCTTTCGCAGCGGCCTCAAGCCGGTCGCCGAAATCCGCGGGCAGCTTCTGTTTGACCGACGCGCCTTTGGTGCCGCGCACAGGGGGGCGTGGCTTATCAGGTTCCAGCGCGAAATACGGCGCGTCTTTCAGATGGTCGCACCAATAAGCGGATTGTTCCTCCAGCACGCCAGAGGCAAAGTATTCTTCCTGCCACAGCGTGAAATCACCGTATTGCAGCGGCAACTCTGGCAGGCCATGCGCTTCGCCCGCTTCGAGCGCCTGCGCGATAGTGCCCACTTCACGGCCCAGCACACCGATGGAATGGCCGTCAAAGCAGATGCGATGCACCACCAGAACCACAATTGCCTTGTCGGCAGACAGACGGATCAGCGACGCGCGGATCAGGCCCGGCTCGCCCAGATCAAAAGGACGGTCACAGAATTCATACGCGATCTCTTCGATCCGGCGCAGTTGGTCCGCGTGATCCATCGTACGCAGATCAACACTGGCCAATTTGAAATCGGCGGCATCCATCACTTGCTGGCGCGGGCCGGCGTCGGTTTCCACAAAGCGGGTGCGCAGAATTTCATGCCGTTCGATCACGGTTTGAAACGCGCGCTCCAAATTGCTGGTTTGCAAAGAACCGTTCAGCTCCCACCGCACCGACACATTCAGCGTCGGCGTCCCGGGGCGCATTTGGTTGGTGAACCAGCACCGAAATTGCCCCGCGCTGAGCGGGAAATCAGCGATTTGCGTGGCGGCGACCTGTGCCTCAAAGCTCTCGTGTTTCATTATGCACGGC
>JABSSA010000431.1 GCA_013214665.1 Paracoccaceae bacterium | reverse complement strand
GGTCCCGAAGGCATGATGACCACAGCCGAAGCGGAGCTCAATGCCCTGGGTGTTGAGGAAGCAAGACGTCATCGCGAAACGTTTGTTTTTTAATTTTACTTTGGCGCGTGTCGCGTGGGCTACTAGATTCTTCCTTGCAGCGCCCAAGCAGGTTCTACGTCGCAAAGAGGTGGCCGGTCTTCGATTAAGATCAAAGTGCCACGTCTCGACGCCAGCGTTCTTCAACCATCATGCGAGCCATCCGGCAGGCAACTTTGCCTGCGGACCTTATGCTTTGGGCAATTCAAAAGACGGCATCGCGCCCGGCCAGAGATGCGTCGAAAATCATCTGGTGTTTCTGCCGCGTGTCACGCTTGACTTGAATAACTATACAGTATTGAGTTGACGAGCGAACAAGAGCGCGTCGCGCGCTGCAAGGCCTGACGAACGCGCAAACAGGAGGAACACACATGAAATCAATTCTCAAAAGATCGGTTTTATCAGCCGCAATGATGCTCACCGCCATTGCGGCGAATGCAGCCGACTGGACCCCACCGGGCCCGATCAAGCTGGTTATTGCATTCAAGGCAGGGGGCGGTGTGGACACGCAAGCCCGCCTTATCGCCGAAGAACTCGAAGCGCGGCATGGCTGGGATGTCATCCCTGAGCAAGTGACCGGTAAGGGCGGCCTGAACGCTGTCATGGATATCTCTGAGCAATCAGGCGACGGAACGGTCATCACGATGACCGCCAGCAACGCGGTGGGTTATGGACTGCGTTCCTCTGGGGCAACGTCACAAGATGTCTTTACCGCGATAACCACGACTGCAGGTGTGCAGATGGGGATTGTGTCAAAAACGGATAAAGGTTGGGAAAACCTTGATGACCTCATTGCCGCAGCAAAAGCCGGGGAAGAGATTAGCTTTGGCGCCATGTCCCCGATGTTGGGCGATCTGGCGTATGTGATCGCTAAGGAAAAAGGGGTCGATTTCAACATCATCTCCATGCGCGGCGGCAAAGCTGTCATGAACGGTTTGAATGCCGGCGATATTGACGTTGGTTTCCTTGCTGGTCCGCAAACCAAAGCTGTGCTGGCTGGGGAAATGGTCAATTTGGTCTCCGCGATGTCAGAGCCATTGATCGCATCGCCAGAAGCAAAGCTGCTCAAGGACCATGGTATTGAATTCACTGGCGAGGGGTTTTTCACCTTTCTTGGTCCCAAGAACATGGACACCGAAGCACGTGACGCCATCGCAGCGGCGATCGCGGAAATCGTCAAAGATCCGGAAACCAAAGCGGGTGCTTTGATTAACAAAGTATTTGGCAAGCCGACTGTGATCGCCGGAGATGATCTGGCTGCGCGGTTGAGCGCAGACTGGGACGCAGCAGGCGCCTTGATCGAAGCGGCGAAATAAAGCCTAAAATCTCATGGAACCTGATCTTGGTTGGGTTCCATAATCCAATTCCGAGGGTAAGCTCGATGAACTCAAAATCTGTGAGCTTGAGCCTCGCACTGGGCAGCGTTGCACTCGCATTGGTGATCGCTTTGATCTGGGTTCCTATGGACAGTGGATCGGGCTTTGTTGTGCAATCACGCGGCAAACTGGCCATCGGTGACGCCTTCGCGCCGATGGTTGCGTCAGGGCTCATCTTGATTGCCGGACTGCTGATCTTCTTTTTTGAACGCAGCGATGACACGCAACCAGGTTATTGTGGCGCGGGCGTCCGGTTCATTTTGTGTGCGTCCTGTATCTGTGCGG
>JABSSA010000430.1 GCA_013214665.1 Paracoccaceae bacterium | reverse complement strand
GGCGCCGCGAGTACCTACCGATCTCATCGCGAGTGGTCAGAAAGATGCGCGGGCAACTGCCCCGGATTGGGTGCAATTGATCGCAGAAATGCGCAAGACCTATCCGGGCTACTTGTGTGATTTTGAAGAACTCGAGCGCCTTGGGGCAAACGAAGATCAGCAGCGCTTGTCTTTTCTGACGGAGCATGAAGTGGCGGCGATCAAATTTTTGGACATCGAAGCAGACAATCCAAGAGGGAGCGCATTACCCCTAAAGGCCTATCTCGAAACCGCTGTCGAAAACTGGAAGGTGCCGCGATGAGGCCGATCCGAGTTCTTACAATCCTGGGCCTGATCGTCTTGCTGCCAACGCAATCGCCAGCAGAGCAAGTCAAACCAGCCACCCAAACCGAATGCCAAAGCTGCAACGCCCGCCATGCGGCGTTAAAGAAGCTACAAGACAAACGTCGAACAGCTCCGACAGAACCAAAAGCGCAGATCATGCCTACAGTGGATGTGAGCGAAGATTAATTCCCAACGGCGTATCCAATTTGTCAAAGCGCGGCCCCATTTCCCGGCTGCAAACTCTCAACCGTCGCAGAGGATAGAAATTTTAGTTGAAAGCCAGTGGTTGCGTGTCGGTCAGTCGATTTTCGCTCGCACGCGACACTGTCCTCTTACCCGGCAATGTCGGCAGACGTTGCGAATGGCTTGGTGACTCATCGACAAATTCATCAAACGGCTCGCTTGGCCTAGATGATCACAATCGGCTGCTCAGTGTTGAGGGCAATTCTTTTGTCGCTCAAGCAAGATCGTTCAACGTTGTAAAAGCACGCTTACCGTGCGTTCAAGAGCACACCTACTAAGAACAGGCAAACCAAAGACAACTGCAACAGTTAGAAACAAATCCGCAATCATTTCAGCGAGAGCTGCGCCACGGACGTTGCGAATAATTCGGCCCAAAGCGGTCACTCGCAAAAGCACCTTGATGCTGCGTTCGCAGCCCGTATTGCCGACATTCGCTGCAGATGCACAGTCACCAACAAGAACCCTGGAGGCTGCGATAAACTTTCGAACAATTTCTTGAGCACAGAGAACCGAGTCACTTTGGCCAAGCTCTGCGAAGTACAATGAGATCCGGACCACCGCCATGCCGGAAGAATTTTGGTCCTTAGGGCTGAAGCGTCTGTTAGAGCCATCAGTTCGGCTAGCCGACGAGCCAAATGACTTTCAGGATTTGCTGTTGCCCATAATTAATTCGGAAGAAGTCAGAGACTTCATTGACGACACATACTGAGCCTGTTTCCACCCACATTCCCTTACCAGACGCTCCCAGTTCTCCACTGACAGCAATGTCCAGAGAAGGTCGGTCGCGGTGTTTTCGCTCAGGTCCGGGTTCAGCATCCCATCGGTTGCTAGCTCGGCAACAGCTGAGGCGCAACCTTGTCGAACGGCCTGCATGCGATTGTCCCAGGCTTGCGCGGCTTCGGCGTCGCTTGCGCGCATGGCGCGAAGGGCGACGGATACGCTGTAGATTTCGGGGATGTAGTTGCACCATGCCGTGACAAACGCATCCAACCTTTCCATGCCTGTCGTTGCCGCCCGGCTCTCAGCCAGGCGCGCATCAACATCCTTGACGGAATCGATGTGTTTCGTCGTGGCAACCAGAAGCTTGGCTCGATTCAAAAAATGCAGGTAGAGCGCCTGCCGACTGATACCGGCCGCTTTCGCGATATCTGACATTCGAACGTTTTTTGCCTGAGATTCCAGGAGACTCCATGTCGCTTCGAGAATACGGGTTCGGGTGTCGGACGAAAAGCTTGACATGATGTAAAGTTATCACCTATTGACACCGTGTCAACTTTACATTGTGTCAAGGAGATTACTCATGCACGTTATCGTCTTTGGAGCGACGGGCACTGTCGGCCGGCTCACTGTCCAGAGCCTTCTGGAAGAGGAGCATACCGTTACCGCTTTCGCGCGCGCGCCGCACAAGTTGAAAATTAAGAACCCGAACCTCAGGCTCTTTGCCGGTGATGCGCTGAATGCTCTTGAGGTTTCGAAGGCCGTGCAGGGGCATGATGCGGTTGTTGTGACCCTAGGCGCCGGGATGTCGAGAAAGAGCGTCATCCGGTCTCAAGGCACGTTGAACATCATTAAGGCCATGCAGACCCATCGGGTGTCGAGGTTGATCTGCCAATCGACGCTTGGAGCGCGGGACAGCTGGGGCAACCTGAACTTCTGGTGGAAACACGTGATGTTCGGTGCGCTCCTTGCCCCGGTGTTCCGCGATCATGAAGTGCAGGAACAACTGGTCGAGGCGAGCGGGCTTGACTGGACGATCGTTCGACCCGGAGCTTTCACGGACGCGCCAACCCGAAGGGAAGTCATCGAGGATGTTCCCTCCACTGCGCGCGGCCTCGACCTGAAGATCGCGCGTCGTGACGTGGCCCGCTTTCTGGCCCGGCAACTGGCTGACCGCGCCTATGTCGGTCGCGCGGTTGGTCTGTCGAGCTGAGGATCGCCGCAATGGAATTGATCCTGACGCTCGCCGGTTTCGCCGCGGCTTTGGTCGCCGGCGTCTTCCTCAGTTTTTCGGACTTCGTCATGCGCGGACTTGTACTGGCATCCCATACCAGGGGCGCCGACGGCATGATCGGACTCAACCAGACCGTCTATCGATCAGTCTTCATGGTGATGCTGCTGGGGCTTGTTCCCGTCGCCGTGGGACTTTCGGTCTTTGCCTACTGGCAATGGCCCGGCACCGCGCTGGTCTTCGTCTTGATCGGGTCGGTCGCCTATCTGACAGGGGTGATGGTCGTGACCGCTATGGGCAACGTTCCGATGAACACACGACTTCGCGCCCTGTCCACAACGCCGGACGCGCTTGCGGCGTATTGGCCCAACTATACGCGCCGATGGACCCGTTTGAACCATGTCAGAACGCTATCGGCGGCGACGACCGCGGCGTGCTGGCTGACGGCGGCACAGTTGATTTGAGGTTGAGTCCGTCTCGAACCTCAGTTGAGTTCCAACGTCTCTCCATCAGCAGGGGCATATATGCGGTGCTGCAACCCGGTTTGAAGCGCGCGCTGTTCAACATCTTCGCGTGTCACGGTGCAGTGGCTGATCGCACCCAGATGATTTGCAATGATTCTCCCTGGCGTGAGGCGCGCCAGTTCCACCATGTCGTTGGCGTTCATGATGATCTCTCCGCCAATGTCGAAACGCGCGCCACCGGCTGGTGCGACGACAATATCGGGCACATGCGTTCCTACGAACGCCCTTAATTCGGGCGTCAGGATCGTGTCCCCTGTGACGAGCACAGACGGCTCTCCCGGTATGCGGATAACGTAGCCGACACCGTGTTCCATGAACAAGCCAGCGAGCCCACGCCCATGTCGGCAGGGCGTCAACCGGACGGTGCCATCAAGAAAGCTTTGGGGTTCGGAAAAATCGCGTTCCAAAGGGATGACGTCCAAACCCTTCTTCGCCAGAACGTCGGCGTCTCTAGGGATACAGTACACCGGGAGGCGTCGCTCCCTCAGCCACTTCACACCAGCCTTGTCGAGATGATCGAAGTGCCCTTTCTGGAAATGCGTGATGAGGCAGTGCGTGGCGCGGCCGAGGATCTCTTTTGCATTGTTAGGAAGCCCAACTGCGGGGTTGCGCTCACGATACTTGAACAGCCGCAAGGGCGGGAGCGTGTGCTTCTCCATGAGCATCGGATCAACGAGCAAACGCACGCGGCGAAAGTCCAGAAGGATCGTCGCATTCCGTAATTTATGGATCTTCACGTGCGTCTCCTACCCAACAAAAAAGGGTGTTTGACCGTGTGAGACGGTTCAGGCCCGGATGCGTCCTGTGGGCCAACAACCAAGCAGCTTGACTCGCTTGCTGGCGCAATTGCCGAGGACCCAGATATGGATGGGGTGTTGATGCTTATTGATTTTGAGAAAAGAACCGGACGCTCATACTTGGGTCGCCTGTCCATCGAAAGTGTCGTGTCTGAACGCGTTCCCGCCGAAGACTGGGAAAACGCCTACGATATAGTGCCCGTCGCGGCGACCGAACTACGACGAAAGCTGCTGGCGATGACTGACAGTGGCGGCAGCGACGATCCCGCCGCCCGCTGTATCATACTAATAGACAAGCTCCGAGACGAGTACGGCGCTCCAGAATCTGAGCCTCGCCATCCCGACATAACGTCCGGGAAGCCTTGGCCGATCCTAGCATCGGCTCCGTTTTCTGACGACGCGAGCTGAAAGATCGCGATATTGACTTATGCAGTCGACACTGCAGGTGCGCACTTCCACTTCGCAATGTCGAGGCGTTCGAACACGCCAAAGGTCCGCTTTGGCAATTTTATCCGATCGCTGCGCACCTGCAGCGAATGACCGCTTCCCGCCCAATCCTCGATGGTACGAACTCCCGTATCCACAGTTAGTGCCAAACGTGTGAAGTCATGAAATCCGCAGTCCACGGCAAGCCCGCGAGGTTCTAAAGGGTGGATAACAGGGTGGATTATGCGCATCGCCCTTCAGTCAAACCACTGAGAATTAGTAATTTCTTTGAGATTTGTGGTGCTGCTGGAGAGAATTGAACTCTCGACCTCTCCCTTACCAAGGGAGTGCTCTACCTCTGAGCTACAGCAGCATCGTGCGCGGGTCATTAGACGCAATCGAACGACCGCGCAAGCCTATTCTGGACGTGTTGCCCGC
>JABSSA010000043.1 GCA_013214665.1 Paracoccaceae bacterium | reverse complement strand
TGGATGTGCCGTCATGGAAAGTCACACCAGACCGCAGCTTGAATGTGTATTCTGTGCCGTCATCCGAGATGTCCCAGCTTTCGGCCAAGCCTGCGACGACAGAGCCGTCACCCATAAACCGTGTGAGCCCTTCGAAGACGTTGGAATAAAGCACGCTGTCGATGGCACCGGCCGCTGCCGATGTTGGATCAAGATGTGGTGGCTCAAGCTGCATGGCGACCGTAACGTCCGAGACACCGTGGCCGCCTGCAAAGGCTGCAAATCCAGAAATGGCAAACGCGCCAGCGAGGGCTGTGCGTGATACGAGATGTTTCATGAGAGACTCCGTAAAAATCTGATCACAATGTCCAACGGATTGGACAATCAATCAAGCGTGGTTCCCTTTGGTTAGGTCCTGCCACAGTGCCAGTTTCGGAAAAAAGCGAAAAAAATCGTACTTTTTTGGCATTGTGAACTGCTTCACTGCGGGAGTCTTCGGCTTATGCGAGTGTCGTCCTCAAGTTCGATACTGAGGATAAGATCATGCCGGATGAGGCACAGATACTCAAAGACAAGGTCCGTGAAATCTTGGCGGATGCCGAAGCGCCCTATGGCTCAAAAGCCAGCGATGTGTTTTTGGAACGCGCCTGGGAAAACGGAGCGGCGTATATGGCAGAGAGGGTTCTAAAGGCTCTCGAAACCGGTGAGGTCATGCCTGATCCGATCGTGGTTCCCGATCAGCCTTCAGTATCAAAAATTTCGATGGCACGACTGCGCCGCTTGCTGACGATATGGGAAAGATTTGTAAGCTCCAAATAGGTCTAACACGGGTCACATTCATTTTTTGAATAACGAGCAGTGGGTTGGGGCGCGCTGATGACGCGCGCCCCAAGCGCCGCAATTCTGCGCAGCCGGATCGGCTATGCAGCGCCAAACTTTTATGCGCCCAGTTCAGGCGCTCACGCAGTTGTGTGAACCAGTTCACATACGGCATTGGGGTGGCTTGCCACATTGGGGTCACACTCTTTGGGAAACCGCCTATGACCGCTCAAAAGCTTCTGTTGCTGCAACGGATTCAGCAGGAACTCGCCTTGTTAAAATTCGAGGATGCCGACCATTCGGATGATGAAAACCCGGAACGGGCCTGGATGAATGGCGCCGCTTGGATGGCGGAAAAAATCGCGCAATTACTTGAAGATGAGAGCGAAGATGCTGCCGCTTTGCTCAAGAAAATGTCGCTGTCACCGGTGTGCTTGAAACAAGCCGCCGAGCAGGCAAAGACAGACGCTTAAGTCGTACAATTCGCGAGACTCGATCTTGAGCCCGTTGGTCGAATCGTCGGTTTACGATTCGCGACCTTTTTCTATTCCACCTTGATTTTTGCCACGTCGAGCTGGGCAACGTAGTCCGCACCATAGGCAACCAAGCCCATGCTGGTGATTTCTGAGGGATCGAAGGCGCCTTGCAGCCCGCCCTGGGGCACAAATTTGGACCAAGGCAGTGTTATTTCTTGCCACGATCCGTTTGTGTCAAAGCCTGCCTGGAAAAACTGCCATGGGCGTCGGGATGAAGTTGGTCGCAGGTGCACATAATAACGTTCGCCGTTCCCCCGCACCCGCAGAGACAGGCCCGTGGAAGCGGCATCAAAAGAGACATCCAATTGGTGTCTGATTTGAATAAATCCACCGTTGTTGGCAGTGCTCACTTGCCCCTCCAAGCGGGCGAATGTCAGACCGGCCTCCTGCAAAAGTAATGCCTGCCCATCCGATACGCCGCCCATGACCCGATCCCTGACATAGCGCCAACCGCCATCAAGCCCGTCACCAAAGTCTTCTATGATCACCGGTTCCGCACCAAGCTGTGTGCTGCTCAAAAGCAGTGCATAAATCCATCGCATGAACCAGATGTAGGTGATGGCCTCGAAAGGTCGAGAGGGGCGCATTGCGCTGCAAATGCAATGGGGGTCAGGCCAGCTTGTTCAATGGCACTTTGAGCATCATGTTCCCGTCATCATCGGTGGGCACATCGCCCGCCCGCATGTTCACTTGGAGCGATGGGATGATCAATGCGGGCACTTTTAGTTGTTTGTCGCGCTCCGTACGGAAAGCAATGAATTCTTCGCGGGTTTTGCCTTCGCCCACATGAATATTGCGTTCCTTTTGTTCTGCCACTGTCGTTTCCCACGCAATCGCGCGTCCGCCAGGGCCGTAATCGTGACAGATAAAAAGCCGCATCTCATCGGGCAGAGCCAGCACCTTTTGAATGCTGTCGTAAAGCTCTCCGGCGTCGCCGCCCGGGAAATCCGCGCGGGCGGATCCACCATCTGGCATGAATAGTGTGTCTCCGACAAAGGCCGCATCGCCCATCACATGCACCATGCAGGCCGGCGTGTGACCCGGCGTGCTGATCGCAAAGCACGTCAGCCCGCCTACGTTATAGCTTTGCCCATCTACGAACAGCGCGTCGAATTGCGAGCCATCGCGCTGGAACTCTGTGCCCTCATTGAAGATTTTGCCAAACGTGTCCTGAATGACCGTGATCTTTTCTCCGATCCCGATTTTGCCGCCCAGCTTTTCCTGGATGTAGGGCGCTCCGCTCAGGTGATCCGCGTGGACATGCGTTTCGATAATCCACTCAAGCTGCAAGTCATGTTGCGTGATGTGGTCAATGATCGCATCCGCCCCCGAGAAATCCAACGCGCCAGCGGCATAATCAATGTCCATCACCGCGTCGATGACGGCGCAGGAGGGGCTGTCTGTATCTTTGACGACATAGGAAATCGTGTTGGAACGTTCATCAAAGAACGGGGTAATCTCTGGGCGTTGCGACATGTTCGGCTGCATCGGGTGATCCTCCTATGTCAAAGAGGATGTGCAGGAAAATGTTCCGATGCAAGAGGCGCAGAGGGAAAAATATTTTGCCACCTCGCGGAAATTGACAAGTGTTCGACGTGCTAAGACCCACACTTGCGGCACGGCTTCGTTAACGCGAGCCTCAGGCATTAAATCGCAGCGCTGTGTACGGAGTCGGGGTGTAACGTTGTATCAGCCTGAGCCGCTACAATGCGCGCCAGAACGTCCATTCCTGGTCGGAAATTCAACTTCCCATCCTGAAGGTTGATCGCTTTGGGAAATCTGTCCTGCAAATCTTGTGCGATTTGCTTGATTCCGTGGGCAAACGGCGCATGCCGATCAGACAGCCCCCGTACATCTATGCGCGCCTGGCACATGATCTGGTCAATCAAAGCGGAAATTACCGTATCTTCCGGCGTCATGGTATAGCCTTTGTGACCCGCCAGCTTTCCTTCGCGAAGACGCGTTTGATAGGCGTTTGTGGCAACGGCGTTTTGAACAAATCCTTGCCGAAATTTTGAGATTGCTGAGGCGCCGAAACCGATCAGAGTTGCACAGGTGTCATCGGTATAACCTTGGAAATTGCGCTTAATCGAACCCGTTTTGGCGGCTTTGGCCAAGCTGTCCGAAGGGAGCGCAAAGTGGTCGATCCCGATGGCGTCATACCCGGCACTCATCAGATAGCGACGCGCAATGACGGAAGCTTCATAACGTTCAAACGAGCTTGGGAGCGTATCACTCTGGATCATGACTTGACGCTTGGACATGTGCGGCACGTGGGCATAGCCATACAGGGCCAAGCGATCCGGTTTGAGCAAATGCACTTTCTGCAACGTCTCGTTAAGTGTGGAGCTGGTTTGGTAGGGTAGACCATAAAGCAAGTCGACATTCAGGCTGGTGACACCGCTGTCTCGCAATTGCGAGATCACGTTTTCGGTTTGCGCGTAGCTTTGCAGGCGCCCGATCGCCTTTTGAACCTTTGGGTCAAAATCCTGTACGCCGATGCTGGCGCGGGCCATGCCGCGTGCCGCTAACAACTCCAATATCTCAGGTGCGGCTTCGGTCGGGTCTATCTCTACGGAAAATTCAAAATCCGGGGCGCGGGCAAAGGAGTGATCAAGCGTGTCCAGCAAGCGATCCATCTGAGGCACAGACAACAGCGTCGGCGTTCCTCCACCCAAGTGGAGCCGTGCCATTTGATGGGTGCCAGTCATGCGACTTGTGACAGTTTCGATCTCTGACACAAGGTCATCGACGTAAACATCTACAGGCTGTAGCGTTCGGGTGCCTTGTGTGCGGCAAGCGCAAAACCAACACAGGCGTCGGCAAAATGGGATGTGCACATAAATCGACAGAGGTGCATTGGTTGGAACATCCGCGAGCCAGTCCTCTTGCATCCGCGCGCCGGTGTTGGGCTCAAACCGGTTGGCAGGGGGATAGCTAGTATATCGGGGGACTTTTGCGTCAAAAAGCCCGTATTCTCGGAGGATGTTTACATGTTCCATGGGGCGTTGGTACGCTAGCGGCGACTGGTGCGCTTTGATTCAGATCAACAAACATGACCCTTATCTTTAACGAACGTGAAAAATGCGGATCGTGCCCGATCAGGCACAGGGCCGTGTGCGCGCGGTGCGATGATGACGAGCTTGCTCGGCTCGAGGAAATTAAGTCCTATAAAACTTTTGAGGCTGGTCAGCCGATTATATGGCGTGGCGATGAGCTGGTTACATTTGCATCGGTTGTGACCGGAATAGCTTCTCTTTCGCGCACGATGGAGGATGGGCGGACGCAGGTTGTTGGCCTGCTGCTGCCTTCTGACTTTATTGGCAGGCCGGGGCGAGAATACGTCGATTTTGACGTCACAGCCGTGACGGAAGTCACATTGTGTCAGTTCCAGCGTAAGCCATTCGAAAAGTTGGTCGAAGAGGTGCCGCATATTTCACAGCGTATGATGGAAATGGCGTTGGATGAGTTAAACGCGGCCCGGGAATGGATGGTGCTTCTTGGGCGCAAAACTGCGCGTGAAAAGATCGCGACATTCCTGGAAATGGTCGTGCGGCGCAGTACGATCCCGAACCAAGCGGTGGCGCAATACAGCCTGCCTTTGACACGGGAAGAGATCGCGAATTTCCTGGGTCTGACGTTGGAAACCATCAGTCGCCAGCTTTCTGCGATGAAAAAAGACGGCATCATTGAGTTTGAAGGGCGCCGAAACTTTTTCATTAAGAACCTTGCTGCGCTGCATGAGGCCAGCGGCGATGATGCCGATGGCGGCATTATCGTTTGATTTTGTCGAATTGACCTAGATCAAAGAAGCCACACCAGAACCAAGCCAAACCGGGCCCAAAGCTGCGGAATCTGATTCCGCGAAGGGAACGGGAAAGGTTTGGCATGGCAGATGCACTAAAACTCACGGCCTTGGGTCTGGTCGCGCTGATTGCGGCCTATGCGGCCGATCAGGGCAATGACATTGCGTTTCGGGTTCATGGATTCATCATTTTGCTCGTTGCGGCGGGGCTTTTCATTTGGACCTTGCGAGGTACGGATGAGCCTCGACCATCTGTTGCCATGGGCGATTATATGGACGGCCCAGTGCGCGCAGGGGTTATCGCAACCGCGTTTTGGGGCATGGCGGGGTTGGCTGTTGGCACCCTGATCGCGTTTCAGCTGGCCTTTCCTGCGCTGAATTTCGAATGGGCGCAGCCCTTTGGCAACTTTGGCCGCTTGCGCCCGCTGCATACCTCGGCGGTCATCTTTGCTTTTGGCGGAAACGCCTTGATCGCGTCGAGTATTTATATCGTGCAGCGTACGTCGCGGACGCGCCTTTTTGGTGGCAACCTCGTTTGGTTCGTCTTCTGGGGCTACCAGCTGTTTATCGTGCTGGCCGCCACGGGGTACCTGTTAGGAGCGACGCAATCCAAGGAATACGCTGAGCCCGAATGGTACGTGGATATCTGGCTGACCATCATCTGGGTTGCGTATCTGGTGGTGTTCCTCGGTACGATCATCAACCGGCGCGAGCGGCACATTTACGTCGCGAACTGGTTCTTCCTGGCTTTTATTATTACTGTCGCAATGCTGCACGTGGTTAACAATCTTGCGGTGCCCGTCAGCATCTGGGGCAGCAAATCGGTACAGCTTTTTGCGGGTGTGCAGGATGCGATGACCCAATGGTGGTACGGCCACAATGCTGTCGGCTTCTTCCTGACGGCGGGTTTTTTGGGGATGATGTATTACTATGTCCCCAAGCAGGCCAACCGTCCGGTTTACAGTTACAAGCTGTCCATCGTGCACTTCTGGGCGCTGATCTTTCTCTATATCTGGGCCGGTCCGCACCATTTGCACTATACCGCGCTGCCCGATTGGGCCTCGACCCTTGGCATGGTGTTCAGCGTCATCCTGTGGATGCCAAGCTGGGCCGGCATGATGAACGGTCTGATGACGCTCAATGGCGCTTGGGACAAAATCCGCACTGATCCGATTATCCGGTTCCTTGTCGCCAGCCTCGCCTTCTATGGCATGGCGACCTTTGAAGGGCCGATGATGTCGATCCGCGCGGTCAATTCGCTCAGCCACTATACCGACTGGACGGTGGGGCACGTGCATTCCGGCGCGCTGGGTTGGAACGGAATGATTATCTTCGCGATGATTTATTTCCTGACGCCACGCCTGTGGAACCGCGGGGCGATGTATTCGACCGCGGCGATGAACTGGCACTTCTGGCTCGCGATGATTGGGATCGTTCTCTATGCCGCGTCGATGTGGGTCACCGGCATCATGGAAGGCCTGATGTGGCGCGAGGTGGATGACCAAGGGTTCCTGGTCAACAGCTTTGCAGACACGGTCAGTGCCAAGTTCCCAATGTATGTGGTGCGTGGTTTGGGCGGGGTTCTTTATCTCGCTGGGGCCGGGATCATGTGCTGGAACATGTGGATGACCATTCGTGGATACGCGCGGGTCAACCAGCCCGTGTCGCAGATGACACCACCCGCGGGCGAAACCTCCGCCCCAGCTGCAACACCTGCCGAATAAGGAGAGATCAGATGGCTTTGATCGACAAACACGTCATTCTAGAACGCAGCCCATCCTTGCTGCTCGCCTTTTCTCTTACGGTGGTGACCATTGGCGGCATCGTGGAAATTGCGCCTCTCTTTTGGCTCGAAAACACCATCGGAGAGGTTGAGGGTATGCGCCCTTACAGCCCTCTCGAGTTGGCTGGGCGCGATGTCTATATCCGCGAAGGCTGTTACGTCTGCCACAGCCAGATGATCCGCCCTATGCGCGATGAGGTGGAACGGTACGGGCATTATTCGCTGGCCGCCGAAAGCATGTATGACCACCCCTTCCAATGGGGGTCCAAACGCACCGGGCCAGACTTGGCGCGCGTCGGCGGCCGCTATTCAGACGACTGGCATTTGGATCACCTGATCGACCCCCAATCGGTGGTGCCCGAAAGCATCATGCCCAAATACGGGTTTCTGATGGAGGCCCGTCTGGATGGGGACCACATTGGCGATTTGATGAAAACGCATCGTTTTGTCGGTGTGCCCTATAGCGATGCGCAGATCGAAAACGCCTATAGCGACTTTCAAGTTCAGGCCGACCCAGATGCCGATTGGGACGACATGTTGGCGCGTTATCCCGGAGCCGCCATCGGTAATTTCGATGGCCAGCCAGAGCTGACCGAGATGGATGCGCTCATCGCCTACATGCAGATGCTCGGGACGCTGGTCGATTTCTCGACCTTTGTTCCCGACGCGAGCCGATAAGGAGCCACACTCATGGAAACATATACCTTTTTGCGCGAATTCGCTGACAGCTGGTTCTTGGTCGTGCTTTTCGGCTTTTTCATCGGCGTTTGGATCTTTGCATTCTGGCCGTCGCTGCAACCGGCTCGCGATGATGCGGCCTCGATCCCGCTGCGGGATGACAAAGCCAAATGCACAGGCTCTTGCGAGTCCTGCAAAGCAAAATTCGATTTCATGAAAGGGCTTGAAAATGGGTGAGCCGCGCAAAGATGACCTGACCGGTCGCGAAACCATGGGCCATGAGTTCGATGGGATCGAAGAGCTAAACACTCCGATGCCACGATGGTGGCTCATCACATTTTACCTGACGGTTATCTGGGGCATAGGATACACGATCGCCTTTCCTGCCTGGCCGATGATTTCGGGCGCAACGGCTGGTCTGTTGGGATATTCAACCCGCGGCGAGGTCACTCAGGACATCGCATCGCATGAGGCGGCAAATGCCAACCTCGTTGAAGACCTGAACGCTGTAAATCTGGCGGCGTTCGACCCGCAATCAGACCTGCACCGCTATGCAGTTGCCCGCGGCGCATCGGTCTTTCGCGCACAATGCAGCCAATGCCACGGCTCGGGTGCAGCGGGTGCCAAAGGGTATCCCAACCTGCTCGACAATGACTGGCTTTGGGGAGGTTCATTGGAAGAGGTGGCGCATTCGGTGCGGCACGGTATCCGAAACGAAACCGATGACGACGCGCATTGGTCGCAGATGCCAGCCTTTGGTGAAATTCGTGAGGCCACTGAGATCGACACGCTGGTCTCATTCCTTCCAACGCTGCCGGATGCCGATTGGGACAGCCCCGGAGGCGCTTTGTTCGCAGACAATTGCGCGTCTTGCCACGGTGACGCGGGGCTTGGGGATCGCAGCCAAGGTGCGCCCAATCTGGCGGACGCGATTTGGCTTTATGGGGGGGATCCCGACAGTCTGACGCAGACCATCACGTATTCCCGCTTTGGTGTGATGCCCGCCTGGGGTCAGCGTTTGACCGAGGTCGATGTGCGCGCGGTATCCACCTATGTTCATTCGCTTGGAGGAGGCGAGTGAACTTCGCCGCCCGAGGTTTTTGAGACCTCGGGCGGAATTTGATCTGAGTCAAGGTTGGCTGCGGCCAAGCATCTTATGTTCGGCTCGACCCACTGAAGGCTCAAAAATGACTCCAGCATCCGAAAACCTCTATGCCGCGCGCGAGCCCATCTTTCCCAAGCGGGTTTATGGGAAATTCCGCACCCTGAAATGGGTCGTGATGTTGGTCACGTTGGGCATTTACTATCTCACCCCTTGGATCCGCTGGGACCGAGGACCTAATCTCCCTGACCAGGCTGTCCTGGTCGATCTGGCCGGGCGCCGCTTTTATTTCTTTTGGATCGAGATTTGGCCGCACGAGTTTTACTTTGTAGCGGGTTTGTTGATCATGGCGGGGCTCGGCCTTTTTCTTTTTACGTCTGCTTTGGGTCGCGTTTGGTGCGGTTACACCTGTCCACAGACTGTGTGGACAGACCTTTTCATCCTGGTTGAGCGCTGGATTGAAGGTGATCGCAACGCGCGCCTCAAATTGCACCGTGCCGGTTGGTCGTTGCGCAAAGCGCGTTTGCGGATGACCAAATGGACCGCTTGGGCATTGATCGGGCTGGCGACCGGCGGCGCTTGGGTTTTCTATTTTGCCGACGCGCCAACGCTTATGCGGGACTTGCTCAGCTTTCAGGCAGCACCGGTCGCGTATGCCACCATTGCCGTGCTGACAGCTACGACGTTCGTGTTCGGCGGTTTGATGCGCGAACAGGTCTGTATCTACATGTGTCCTTGGCCACGCATTCAGGGTGCGATGATGGATAATGACACTCTGACCGTCGGATATCGCGACTGGCGTGGCGAGCCGCGCGGCAAATCGCGTGATGCAAATGTGGGCGATTGCGTGGACTGTATGGCCTGCGTCAACGTTTGCCCCATGGGTATCGACATCCGCGATGGCCAGCAGATGGAGTGCATCACCTGCGCGCTATGCATCGATGCTTGCGACGATGTGATGGGCAAGCTCGGACGAGACCGAGGGTTGATCGACTATCTCGCTTTGTCCGATGCGCCACGCGAACAGGCTGGCGAAGTGCCACGCCCGTTTTGGCAGCACGTGCTGCGTCCACGGACGATCTTGTACACCTGCATCTGGGCCGCAATTGGCGCTGCGATGGTCTATGCTCTGTTCATTCGCCCTGAGATCGAAATGACAGTTGCACCGGTCCGCAATCCGACGTTCGTGACCCTTTCTGACGGTGCTGTTCGGAATACCTATGAGCTGCGCTTGCGGAACAAACATGGTGAGCCGCGTATGTTTGGCTTGCACGTGAACGGCGATCTTTCTCTGAACCTAAGCCTTGAGGGCACCGCTTACAGCGCGGTTCAGGTTCCGGCAGATGACACCTTGAAATTGCGCGTCTACCTGACCGCGGCGTCCGCCAGCACCCCTGCCACACAAGGTGAAACCCCTGTGCGTTTCTGGGTCGAAGATTTGGGCAATGGCGAGCGCGCTTATCGCAATACAGTTTTCAACGGGGCGGGAGAGTGAAGATGAAACAGATCAACGGACGGCACGTCTTTGGCATATTCGCCTTTGGCTTCGGCACAATCATCGCGGTCAACATGACCCTGGCGTTCAACGCCGTTCGCAGCTTTCCCGGCCTTGAAGTCAAGAATTCATATGTCGCCAGCCAAGGTTTTGAGGCACAACGCAGTGCGCAAGAGGCTTTGGGGTGGGATGTGAGCGCGGCCCTTGAAGGGGATCAACTGTCACTGCGCTTTGCTCAGGACGGAGAGCCCGTTGCCCCCCAAATCAAGACGGCCGTTTTTGGCCGCGCCACAAGCGTCGCCGCAGATCAGATTGCCGATTTCACCTATGAAGAGGGCCGTTTTACAGCCAACGTGATGGCCGGCCCAGGAAACTGGAACCTGCGGATTGTTGCCGTTGCAGAGGATGGAACCCGGTTTCAACAGCGCATTGTGGTTGAGGTGCTGGGATGACGGCGGCCTGTTCTGCATGCGTTGCGGCGCCGTTGGCCACTGAGTTGGCAGAGGGTGATAGCGGCGCAAAGTTTTCGGTGCCATCAATCCGCTGCGCGGCATGCATTGGCGCGATTGAGCGGCATCTTGCGGGTGTTGTCGGCGTACGTGATGCCCGTGTGAACGCCACACAAAAGCGCGTAACAGTCCATTCCAACCTGCCTGATGTCGACATCATCGCAGAGCTTAAATCCATCGGATATGACGCTTTCCCATTGGATTTAGCGGCCCTGACGAAAGAGGGTGATCCTACTGGGCGTGACCTGATCCTGCGGATGGGCGTGGCCGGGTTTGCTATGATGAACGTCATGCTGTTATCGGTTGCTGTCTGGTCCGGAGCGAGCGGTGCCACGCGCGACTTGTTCCATCTGATTTCGGCAATGATTGCGTTGCCCGCGGTAATATTCTCGGCACAACCCTTCTTTGTTCATGCATGGCAAGCCTTACGCGCGCGGCGGCTTAATATGGATGTGCCCATTTCGCTTGCGATCCTATTGGCGGCGGGCATGTCTTTGTACGAGTCTTTGCATGGCGGGGCGCATGCCTATTTCGATGCTGCTTTGTCGCTGACATTTTTCCTTTTAATTGGGCGATATCTTGAACATCGGACCAAATCTGCTGCGCGATCCGCCGCATCTGAACTTGCCGCTCTAGAGGTGCACACCGCACAACGAAAATCTGGTGACACTATTGAAACAGTTGCGGTGCAAGATCTGAAAGCCGGCGATCTGATCCTGGTCCATTCTGGCATGCGGGTACCTGTGGACGGACATCTGCAAGCTGCAAATGCCTATACCGACCGGTCTTTTCTGACGGGCGAAAGCGAACCGGCGCATAGTGCGTTTGGCGACGATCTGTCTGCGGGTGAGATTAACCTTGGTGTGCCATTCGAAATGGTCGCGACAGCCATTGGCCGAGACACAAGACTGTCGCGCATTGCAAATCTCGTTGAGACCGCTGAGAACGCGCGCAACAGCTATACTTCGCTCGCCGACAGGGCAGCGCAGTTTTATGCACCTGTCGTGCATCTTTTGGCGGCTGTCAGTTTTCTGGGCTGGATCATTTATGATGGCGACGTACGGCATGCTTTGAACGTTGCGATTGCCGTGTTGATCATCACGTGCCCTTGTGCGTTGGGGCTCGCTGTTCCAGCAGTATCAACCGCAGCCATAAGCCGACTTTACCGACTGGGGTTCTTGGTGAAATCGGGCACGGCGCTTGAACGCTTGGCATCAGTCTCTGCAATGATCTTTGACAAGACCGGCACGCTCACGACGCCCGGTTTTTCTTTCGACGTTGCACATCTGAATGAAGACCAAAAGGCCGTTATCAAGGCATTGGCATCTCAATCATCGCACCCTTTGTCCCGAGCGCTTGTCGCCTATTTGCCCCAGACCGAAGTTGCCGTGCTGACCCGCGTTACCGAAACCCCGGGATGTGGGGTGCGCGGCACGTGGCGCGAACAACCTGTGGCTCTTGGGCGTGCGTCTTGGCTGGGGCAAGGCGGGGATGAGCTGATCTTGATGATCGGAACCACATGCGTTCCTCTTTCCAGCGAACAAAACCTAAGGGAAGGGGTCGAGACGCTGGTTGGCGGGCTGAAAGAGTTGGATACATCAGCCGAAATCGTTTCTGGCGACACAGAAGCAAAGACCGCTGCTTTGGCAAGGCGTATCGGATTTGAACGTTGGCACAGCGCTGTATCACCCGAGGAGAAGGCGCAATACGTTAAAAATACCGCCCAAACCAAAGCTGTTTGTATGGTGGGCGATGGGATCAATGATACGGCGGCCTTGGCTTCGGCTACGGTTTCAATCGCGCCGGGATCGGGGTTGGATGCGTCGCGAAACGCGGCGGACATCGTGATGATCGGAAATGCGCTTGGCCAACTACCAATGATCATGAAGGTCGCCCGCAAGACTGTGCAGCTGTCAAAACAGAATTTTGGGATCGCAATCCTTTACAATGTGATCGCCGTTCCGATTGCGATTTTTGGGCTGGCAACACCCTTGATCGCCGCGCTGGCCATGTCTGCATCGTCGATCACGGTTCTTGCGAATGCGATGCGTGTAAAGGTCTAACAGATGAACGTGTTGGTGGTTTTAATCCCGGTGTCTTTGATTTTGGGTCTGTCCGGGCTGATTGGGTTTCTATGGACGATTAGAACGCGCCAATACGAAGATCCGCTGGGAGAAGCGTCCAGAATACTTCTGGAAGCCGACACGCCTCGCACCACACGAGCAACTGGAAAAGAGTGATCTCATAAGACGGTTTGGAGCGAATGTCGCGCCGCGTGGTAGCCCTGAGCTAGGCCTTACAAACAAGGGCAAGAATTGGATCGTCTTTTGCCATCGATTGCCAATCGGCATTCACGATCTGCCCTTCTTCATTGAACACCGCGCCGTCGATCAAAAGAGCGGAGCGCGACGCATCGCAGTCAAATAACATCGGAGCCCGGTTCACCGGAGACCAGCGGCCAAAGAAATAGAGGTCGACGATGCGTTGCGCGGGCAGGCTTTTGTGTGTCTTGGTCGATACAATATCCGCAGCGACAAAGCGCTTTGTGTAGGGCCAAACTTGCGTCCAGGGGCGGACCCAGGATTGTTCTGTAACACTCATCGCAACCGTCACACCTTCGGGTAGCCCATTGGCTGTACGGTCAAACCAGGTGTATTCATTCAAGATCGTCACCCCGATCATACCAAGACCCGCCGCGACCGGCATGACCCATTTTGGCAAGCGCCGGCCCGCCAGGATATTTGCCATCAGCACAACACCAGCACAGGCGATCCCGGCAAAAACTGTGGCAATGAGCTCAATGAACATGTGTTGGTCCTATCGTGTCCTGCCCAAATTTCTGAGGGCAGGACAGTATTGAACGGCAATGTGCCGCAGCAAAAAAACTACGGCACTTGCAAAGATTAGTGGCCTTCGACCGCGCCACCCGCACCGCGTGGCACCCGAACGCTGGCAACCAGATCCTTGATGTGCTGTGGGGTTTCTTTGGTCATACCGGACACGATGTAGGCAACGATGAAGTTGACCAGAGCACCGATGGCGCCAAAGGACGTTGACTTGATCGGGCCCAACAAGGGGTCGGAATCCGTGAACGTGTTGGTGTCAGGGATAAAGAACCAGCCCTTGTGCAGGAAGATGTACAAGAGCGTTACGACCAGACCCGCAAGCATCCCCGCGACTGCGCCTGCGTTGTTGATACGCGTCGAAAAGATGCCCATCATCAAAGCCGGGAAGATCGAAGCAGCGGCCAAACCAAAGGCCAACGCCACGGTTTGCGCCGCAAAGCCGGGCGGGTTCAAACCGAGGATGACAGCGACCACAATGGCAGCCGCCATTGAGATACGCGCAGCCAGAAGTTCGGATTTCTCTGACATGTTCGGGGTCAATTGACCTTTCAGCAAATCATGCGACACAGCCGATGAAATGGCCAAAAGCAAACCCGCCGCCGTCGAAAGAGCCGCGGCCAGACCACCAGCGGCGACCAGACCGATGACCCATCCGGGAAGAGATGCAATCTCGGGGTTGGCCAGCACAAGGATGTCACGGTTGAATTTGGTCAACTCATTGCCCTGCCAGCCATTGGCTTCGGCCTTTGCCTGCAGATCGGCATTTGCATCGTTGTAATACTGGATCTTACCGTCACCGTTCTTGTCTTCCCAATCCAGAAGACCGGTCTTTTGCCAGGTTGCCATCCACGCGTACTCAGGCGCGGATTCGATCTGTTCGACAGAGACAGCTTCGCCATCTGTGCCATTAGGCCACATCAGGTCTGAAATATTAAGGCGCGCCATCGCGCCGACGGCTGGGGCTGTCAGGTAAAGCAGAGCGATGAACACCAATGTCCAACCCGCCGACCAACGGGCGTCCGACACTTTGGGCACGGTAAAGAACCGCATGATGACGTGCGGCAAGCCAGCTGTACCGATCATCAGCGACAAGGTGAAAAGCACCATATTGATGGTCGAGCCATGGGCGGCTGTATATTCTTTGAAGCCAAGATCGGTCACGATGGCGTCAAGCTTTGCCAAAAGAGGCTCGCCCGAAGTAGTGTGTTCGCCAAAAAGGCCCAAAGCCGGGATTGGATTGCCTGTCAGTTGCAGCGAGATAAAGACCGCCGGGATCGTATAGGCAGTGATCAACACGCAATATTGCGCAACCTGCGTGTAAGTCACACCTTTCATCCCGCCAAAAACGGCGTAGGCGAACACCACGCACGAGCCCAATAGCAGACCCCAGAAAGCATCAATCTCAAGAAAGCGGCCAAAGGCGATGCCGACGCCTTGCATCTGGCCAATCACGTACGTGATCGACGCCACCAAAAGGCAGATCACAGCGACCAACCGCGCCGTTGGGCTGTAAAAGCGATCACCGATAAACTCGGAAACTGTGAACTTTCCGAATTTGCGCAGATAAGGGGCGAGAAGCAGGGCCAAAAGCACGTAGCCCCCCGTCCATCCCATCAGAAAGGATGAATTATCATAACCGGTAAAGGCGATCAGGCCCGCCATCGAGATGAAAGAGGCCGCAGACATCCAGTCAGCCGCCGTTGCCATGCCTTTCGTAACAGGATGCACGCCGCGACCGGCGGCATAGAATTCCGAAGTAGACCCGGCCCGCGCCCAGACTGCGATACCGATGTACAGCGCAAAGGATGCCCCCACGAACAGCAGGTTAAGAGTAAACTGATCCATGATGTTATTCCTCGTCCACGCCATGCTCATGGTCGAGCTTGTTCATCCGCCAGGCGTAGAAAAAGATCAGCGCCAGAAAGACCAGGATCGAACCTTGTTGAGCGAACCAAAAACCAAGGTCAGTACCACCAAATGAAATGCCCGACAGCGCGGGGCGCAAAAGTATCCCAAACCCAAAAGAGACCACCGCCCATATGGCGAGGCTGATCTTGATAAAGCGCAAATTGGCGGACCAATATGCGTTTTCTTCATTGCTGTCGTTCATTAAACTTCCTCCAGTGTCTTATGTGAGGTCTCACAACTTGTGTTGCGAATGTTGGCCACGATGCGCTCGATAATGTCGCACAGGGATGTCGTAATCTTCGCAATTTCGTCCATCGCATCGACTGTCCGAAGCGCACCTGCGTTTTTGTAAAATTCAACCAAAGGCTCTGTTTCGCGGTGATAAGCAACCAACCGGCTGCGTACCGTTTCCGCGTTGTCATCAGCCCGCCTTTTGAAGCTCTGGCCACCGCATTTGTCACAGATACCGCCGACAGCGGGCTGCTTGAATGTGTCGTGATAGCCTTCGCCGCACCCACCGCATGTGTATCGGCCAGAGATGCGCGTGATCATTGCCGCGTCTTCAACCTCAAGGCTGATGGCTGCATGTACGCGCGTCTTGTGCGCGCTCAAAAGCTCGGCAAGCGCTTCGGCTTGCGGGATCGTCCTCGGAAAACCATCCAGAATGACACCCGTGGCACAGTCCGGTTGGCGTAGGCGTTCTTGCAGGATGTTCAGCACGATCTCATCGCTCACAAGGCCGCCGGCTTCCATTACCGCCTTGGCGGCTTTGCCTGCTTGGGTGCCTTGGGCGACAGCCTGTCGAAGCAGGTCTCCGGTTGAAAGCTGCACAAGGCCAAAACGCTCTTGCAGGATTTTCGCTTGGGTTCCTTTGCCAGCGCCCGGTGGGCCCAAAAGGATAAAAATCGGCACATTTCTATAGTCTTGCATACTTCATCACTTATTCAGTTGGTCCAAAATCAGATCTTTTCGCATTCGCGGTCTCGGCGCGTTTTCAGAAGTGCCTCAGCCCGCCGCCTTGCTCAGGCCGCTGGTCTTTTTTCTTCGATCAGCCCAATGACCTGGCGCGCAGCACTTGGAATGTTTGTGCCGGGGCCAAAAATGGCTGCGACGCCAGCGGCGCGCAGAAAGTCATAGTCCTGCTGTGGGATCACCCCGCCACACACCACCAAGATGTCGCCAGCGCCTTGCGCTTTCAGCTGCTTGATCAAAGCTGGTGCCAGGGTCTTGTGCCCTGCGGCTTGCGAAGAAATGCCAACAACATGAACGTCATTGTCGATGGCGTCTTGCGCGGCCTCTTCGGGCGTTTGGAACAGCGGGCCAACATCCACGTCAAACCCGATATCAGCGAAGGCCGTGGCGATGACCTTGGCACCACGATCGTGCCCGTCTTGGCCCATCTTCACCACCAACATACGCGGTCTACGGCCTTCGTTTTGTGCAAAGGCCTCTATGTCATTCTGGATGGCTTCAAAATCAGCGTCACCTTCATAGGCCGCACCGTAAACGCCAGCGAGGGTCTTAACTTCCGCCCGGTGACGACCAAAGCTGGCCTCCATCGCGTCAGAGATTTCGCCAACGCTGGCCCGCGCGCGGGCGGCATCGACGGCAGCGGCCAACAGATTACCTTCTCCGGTCGCAGCAACGGCTTTTAGGGTGTCGATGGCCTTGGCCCAAGCCGCTTCATCCCGCTCGGCTCGCATCTTATTAAGTCTTGCGATCTGAGCCTCGCGGACGGCTTTATTGTCGACATCCAGCACATCCACGATCGTGTCTTCAGAGGGTTGGTATTTGTTGACACCAACAATAACCTCTTCGCCTCTGTCGATGCGGGCCTGTTTGCGCGCCGCGGCCTCTTCGATGCGCAATTTGGGCGCGCCGCTTTCAACGGCCTTGGTCATGCCCCCCATCTCTTCGACTTCGTCGATGAGTTCGCGGGCTTTCGCGGCCAGATCTGCGGTCAGCCGTTCAACGTAGTAAGACCCGGCCAGCGGGTCGATCACGTCAGTTATGCCCGTCTCTTCCTGCAGAACCAGCTGAGTATTTCGCGCGATCCGAGCCGAAAAATCAGTGGGCAACGCAATGGCTTCGTCCAATGCGTTGGTGTGCAACGACTGCGTGCCCCCAAGCGCAGCGGACAGGGCCTCGCAGGTGGTTCGGATCACATTATTATACGGGTCTTGTTCTTGCAAAGACACGCCAGAAGTCTGGCAATGGGTGCGCAGCATCTTTGAACGTTCAGATTTTGCACCAAGCTTGGTCATGATCTCGGACCACAAAAGCCGCGCTGCACGCAGCTTTGCGGCCTCCATGAAAAAGTCCATGCCGATAGCGAAAAAGAAAGACAGGCGCGGCGCGAAAGTGTCGATATCCAACCCGGCGCGCATGGCGGCGCGAACGTATTCCATGCCATCCGCCAACGTATATCCCAGCTCTTGCGCCAAGGTCGCACCGGCCTCTTGCATGTGATAGCCCGAGATCGAGATCGTGTTGAACTTTGGCATGTTCGCAGAGGCATAGCCGATGATATCCGCAATAATCCGCATGCTTGGTTCAGGCGGATAAATGTAAGTGTTGCGGACCATGAACTCTTTCAGAATGTCGTTCTGAATGGTTCCAGACAGCTGTTCGGGCGACACGCCCTGTTCCTCTCCCGCGACAATGTAATTCGCCAAGATCGGGATTACGGCGCCGTTCATCGTCATCGACACCGACATTTCATCAAGCGGGATACCGTCAAAGAGGATCTTCATATCCTCAACGCTGTCGATGGCTACACCTGCTTTGCCGACGTCGCCGATCACACGCGGATGATCGGAATCATACCCCCTGTGTGTGGCCAGATCGAACGCGACCGACAGACCCTTTTGGCCCGCCGCAAGGTTACGCCGATAAAATGCGTTGGATTCCTCTGCCGTCGAAAACCCGGCATATTGCCGGATCGTCCAAGGGCGACCAGCGTACATCGTGGCCTTGGGGCCGCGCACGTAAGGGGCATGCCCGGGCAGGCTGTTCAGATGGTCGATACCTTCGAGATCCGCCGCCGTGTAAAGCGGTTTGACCGTGATCCCTTCTGGACGTTCGACGCTAAGATCGTCCAGCGGGCGACCACGCAGTTCTTTTTCAGCGAGGTTTTTCCAGTCTTCGATATCCTTGGTCATATCAACCTCACTCAAACTCAACGATCACATGATCCACTGGCAGGCTATCGCCCGCTTCGGCGTTGATCTTGGCAACCCTTGCGGCTTTTTCGGCGCGCAAGGTGTTTTCCATCTTCATTGCTTCGATGGTTGCCACGGCTTGCCCAGCTTCGATCTGATCGCCTTCTTCAACATGGATTTTCACGACCATGCCCGGCATCGGGCAAAGCAGCATTTTTGATGTGTCAGGCGGCACTTTTTCGATCATATGGCGGGCCAATTCAGCAGCACGGGGGCTGCGCACAGTGACCACCAAATCCGCACCACGATGGCGCAGGCGGAACCCATCCTGGGTCAATGCGGTTTTCACAAGTACGGTCTCGCCGTTGATCTTTAGATCCGCGATCGGGTCCTCCGGCGTCCAATCGGATGCCACTTTGTAAGAGGCATCTCCGACCCATACATTGGCTCCGTCGGCATCTGCTGAAATCGTGCTTGCAAACTGTGCACCGCCAAGATCGACAACCCAATCGCGACCCACTTTGCGTTTTTGATCATTCAGCCGCCCAGAGATCTGCGCATCCCGAGTTTCAGACACGCACCACATCGCGGTCGCTGCAGCAGCCAGCCGTTCGAGGATTGCCTCAGACAGCACCGCGCCTTCGAAACCGTCGGGGTATTCCTCTTCAATAAATGCGGTGGTGATCTCGCCCGAGATAAAACGGGGATGATCCATGACCGCGCTGAGGAAAGGAAGGTTGTGGCCAATCCCCTCAAGCTCAAAACCGTCAAGTGCTGCGCGCATACCGTCAATCGCCTCGCCCCGGCTTGGCGCCCAGGTGCACAGTTTGGCGATCATCGGATCGTAATACATGCTGATCTCACCGCCTTCTTCGACGCCGGTATCGTTGCGCACGATAAAACCATCGGCCTCGCCTTCGGCAGGTGGGCGATATCGCGTCAGCCGTCCGATGGAAGGCAGGAAATTGCGGTAGGGGTCTTCGGCGTAAAGACGGCTTTCGATGGACCAGCCGTTGATGCCGATGTCATCCTGCGTGATGGACAAATGCTGATCATCAGCCACGCGGATCATCTGTTCGACCAAATCCACACCGGTGATCAACTCAGTCACCGGGTGTTCGACCTGTAGGCGGGTGTTCATTTCCAGGAAATAGAAGTTCCTGTCCCCATCTACGATGAATTCCACCGTGCCCGCGGAACAGTAATCAACCGCTTTGGCCAACGCGACAGATTGCTCACCCATCGCCTTGCGCGTCGCCTCATCCAAGAAAGGCGAGGGCGCCTCTTCGATGACTTTCTGGTTGCGTCGCTGGATCGAACATTCGCGTTCATTCAGATACACGCAATTGCCGTGTTTATCGCCCAGCACCTGAATTTCGATATGGCGCGGCTGAGTGACGAATTTCTCAATAAAAATACGGTCGTCGCCAAAGGAATTCGCTGCTTCATTCTTGGACGACTGGAACCCGTCACGTGCCTCTTGGTCGTTCCAAGCGATGCGCATGCCTTTACCACCGCCGCCAGCAGAGGCTTTGATCATCACCGGATAGCCGATGTCGTTTGAGATTTTCACCGCCTCATCAGCATCTTCAATCAGGCCCATATACCCGGGGACGGTGCTGACACCGGCGTCTTGGGCGATCTTTTTCGAGGTGATCTTGTCACCCATCTTTTCGATGGCGCCTTTAGGTGGCCCGATAAAAGCCACGCCCTCTGCCTCAAGCGCTTCGGCGAATTTAGGGTTCTCAGACAAGAATCCATAGCCGGGATGCACGGCCTCTGCACCGGTGTCCCGGATCGCCTGCATCACTTTGTCGATGACGATGTAAGATTGGTTGGCGGGCGGCGGGCCAATATGTACCGCCTCATCCGCCATTTTGACGTGGACTGCATCCCGGTCTGCATCCGAATAAATGGCCACGGTTTTGATGCCCATAGCACGGGCAGATTTGATTACACGGCAGGCGATCTCGCCCCGGTTCGCAATAAGGATCTTTTTGAACATTTCGGGTCTCCTTACAGCGGGATGTTGTCGTGCTTGCGGAAAGGCTGTTCGACGATTTTGTCGCCAAGCGCGGCGAAGGCGCGGCAGACCCTTTTGCGGGTGGAATGCGGCATGATCACCTCGTCTACAAACCCACGCTCAGCAGCAACAAAGGGGTTGGCAAAGCGGTCTTCGTATTCCTTGGTGCGCTCGGCGATCTCTTCTGCCGATTTGCCACGGTGGATGATCTCTGTTGCACCCTTCGCGCCCATCACGGCGATCTCAGCAGAAGGCCATGCATAGTTGATGTCCGCCCCGATATGCTTGGACGCCATCACGTCATAGGCCCCGCCATAGGCTTTGCGGGTAATCACCGTCACCATTGGCACGGTCGCCTCGGAATAGGCAAAGAGCAACTTGGCACCGTGTTTGATGATGCCACCAAATTCCTGCGCGGTGCCGGGCAGGAACCCAGGCACATCCACCAACGTCAGGATAGGGATGTTGAACCCATCACAAAACCGAACAAAGCGTCCGGCCTTGCGGCTGCTGTCGATATCAAGGCATCCGGCCAATACCATTGGCTGGTTTGCGACCACGCCCACACTGCGCCCTTCAAGCCGGATGAACCCAGTTAGAATGTTACCTGCGAAGTCCTTTTGGACCTCAAAGAAGTCGCCTTCATCAGCCAGCTTGGTGACAAGCTCGCGCATGTCATAAGGCATGTTCGGATTGTCGGGCACCAACGTGTCGAGCGACATTTCGATCCGCTCGGGATCATCAAATGATGGGCGAACGGGCGCCTTTTCTCTGGCATTCGCGGGTAAGAAATCCATAAACCGACGAATATTGGCCAACGCCACCACATCATTCTCAAAAGCGCCATCGGCAACCGAAGACTTGCTGGTATGGGTCTTTGCGCCCCCCAGTTCTTCTTGGGTGACTTCTTCGTTCGTGACGGTTTTGACCACGTCTGGCCCGGTGACGAACATGTAGGAGCTATCTTCCACCATGAAGATGAAATCCGTCATCGCAGGGGAATAGACCGCGCCGCCGGCGCAAGGCCCCATGATCACAGAGATCTGCGGGATCACACCAGAAGCTTTGACATTGCGCTTGAACACATCGGCATAACCCGCGAGGCTGGCCACGCCTTCCTGGATGCGGGCGCCACCGCTGTCGTTCAACCCGATCACTGGGGCGCCATTGCGCACCGCCATGTCCATGATCTTACAGATCTTTTGAGCCTGAGTTTCCGACAAAGATCCGCCGAAGACTGTAAAATCCTGACTGAAGACATAGACCATGCGACCATTGATCGTGCCCCAGCCGGTCACGACGCCGTCACCCGGGATTTTGGTCTGTTCCATCCCGAAATCGGTGCAGCGGTGGGTGACATACATGTCGTATTCTTCGAACGAACCTTCGTCCAACAGCAGTTCAAGCCGTTCGCGGGCAGTCAATTTGCCCTTTTGGTGTTGCTTGTCGATCCGCGCTTGGCCGCCGCCGAGGCGGGCCTGTTCGCGCCGGGATTCAAGGGTTTCCAGGATGTCGCGCATGCCACCCACTCCTATTTTTGTGTGTTGTTTTTCTAGGGTTTCGCCGGTGCGCGATCAGAGGCGCGCATTTCCGACAAGACGCCACAGCGTTGGAAAGGCGATCACAGCCAATACCAGTTTGAGCGCATCAACCCAGATGAATGTCTTGACGCCGTAGGCGTACCAATTGGCCCAGCCATAACCGGTGAAAGCGCCTTCAGCACCGCCACCCAAGAGAGAGAAACCTGCGCACAGCCAGATCACCCCCGGCACATAGACGCAAAGGATCCCAACGCCCATTGCAGCGGCCATCTTGATTGGCGAACGGTCCCAGCCCGCGCGCGCCAAAAGGCCAACCGCGTAGGCGGCGATCAAAAAGCCCAAGATATAGCCACCGGTCGGGCCCATCACATAGGCCATGCCGATGCCCTTTTCAGGCGTTCCCGCAAAGACGGGCAACCCTTGCATCCCAAGAACGATGTAAGACGCGACTGTGGCTGCAGCGAGCCGCGGGCCATATGCGGCACCGATCACCATGATGACCAACATTTGCAACGTCACTGGCACGGCGACCGTTGCAATCTGTATCTTTGCCGAAAGCCAAAGGGCTGCGACGCCAGTCACAAGAAGCACCAATCGCTTTACCCAAATCTGGTTCGCCTCGGCGCGCCAGAAAACATCACTTAGAACGGGGTGTAGGGTGGTTGTGGTCATCAAGTCTCTCCCTGGCTTGGCTGAGTTGTTAACGATTAGGTTGCTGTCACAAAGCTGCCTGGGGCCGCCTCGATGGATTTGTATTTGCCGCGTTTCGCGGGCTTTCTTGCGGGCACTGTCTGCCCGTCTTTGCCGATCAACCAAGTGTTCAGATGCGGCCACCAGCTGCCTTGATGAACGTCGGCCAGGGTCAGGAATTCGTCTGCGTTGTCTTGGTATGAGGCGGCTGTTCGATAGCCGTATTTCATGCGCTTGCCCGGCGGATTGATCACGCCTGCGATATGGCCCGACCCACCCAGAACGAACTCGACCTCGCCACCCAACAGGTCTGTGGCGGGATAAATCGACCGCCAAGGCGCGATATGGTCATCTTCGGTGGCCAGCACAAAGAACGGCGTTTCGACTTTGCGAATGTCAATCTTGACGCCATCCATCTCCAGGCCACCGGGCTGGCGCAACTTGTTCTGCAAATAAACCTGCTCAAGATACCAAAGCAGCATCGCGCGCGGCAGCCGCGTGGAATCTGAATTCCAGTAGAGAAGATCGAAGGGGGCAGGCTTTTCACCGCGCAGATAGTTGCGATCAAAAAACGACCAGATCAGATCGTTTTCACGCAGCATCGAAAACATGTCCTGAAGGTGATGGGCCTCCAGGTATCCGGTCTCGGCCATATGCGTGCGCAGGGCCTCCAAACGGTTGTCGTCGATAAAGACGCCAATCTCGCCCACGTCTGAAAAATCGACCATTGTCGCAAGGGTCGTCACCGAATTGACCCGGTCCTGACCCGTCGCAGCCAGATACCCAAGCATCGCCGTGACCAGAATGCCGCCGATGCAAAAGCCCAGCACATTCGCTTTCTCTGCGCCGGTGATGTCGCGGACAACGTCAAGCGCTGTGAGCGGACCAAGCTTCATGTAATCGGAGAAATCCAGATCGGCATGCTCTTCCGTCGGATTGACCCAGGAAATGATAAAAACGGAGTGGCCCTGATCCAGCAAATAGCGGACGAGGCTGTTTTGCGGGCGCAAATCCATGATGTAGAACTTGTTGATCCAAGCTGGAACCAGCAGCATCGGCACTTTGTGCTGAGCTTCCGTTCGTGGGTGATATTGGATCAGCTGGATCAAATCATTCTGAAAGACGACCTCACCCGCGGTGGTCGCAAGATCTACGCCAACCTCAAAGGCGGTCGCGTCATTGGTCGCGATGTCAAGCCTGCCTTCGCCGTGTTCGAGATCTTCAAGCAGGTTTTCCAGCCCGTTCAAAACGCTTTCGCCCTGCGTTTCGATCATCTTTGTGCGGGCCGCGGCATTGGTCGCCAAATAGTTGGACGGCGACAACGCGCTAAGCGCTTGCCGCGTATAGAAATTCACTCGCAAATCGTCGCGGCTGTCATCCGTTAGGTCCTCAATCAGGGTGGTAACTGTCTCTTCGAACGCGAGAAACGTATCGCGGTACGCCTTGGACACAGGATCGTCTGACCAACTGTCATCCGCGAACCGACGGTCTCGGCCATCTTCGGTTGACGCACCGCCGGGCAACATAGTTGTCCACATATTGGCTAGCGCGCTGCTCATCCGCATGTGCATCGACAAAAGCTTGTCAGGATCCGTGGCAAGACCGGTCCAGAAACTAGCGTATGCTTTGGTCAGGGTCGCCGCATCTATAAGGGAGTATTCCGCGCCCGTGGCCTGCGCCACGGTTCGCGACTGCATCTTGGCACTGACCGCTACCGCGCGCTGGCCAAGCTCGATCATGCGAAGGGCCGTTTTTGGCAGGCCAGGCGGTGTTGTTTCGATAGCAGCAGAATCTAACATGAGTTCGTCCAAATCATCAGCGGGAAAAGTGGCTGGCGCACCAACATCGGAGCGCCAGCCAAAAGGCGCTTATTTCAGGCTTTCAAAGGCCAAGGCGATGCCCTGACCGCCGCCGATGCACATGGTGACGAGGCCAAACTGACCGCCAACTCGCTCCAATTCGTAAAGCGTTTTGACGGAGATGATCGCGCCGGTTGCGCCAATCGGATGGCCCAAAGCAATAGCGCCACCGTTAGGGTTCACCTTGTCGGTATTGAGCCCCAAACCCGCGTTCACCGCACAGGCCTGCGCCGCAAAAGCTTCGTTGGATTCAATGACGTCAAACTGGTCCGCCGACATGTCGATCTTTTCCATCAACTTGGTGACAGCGGGGATAGGGCCGATGCCCATCACTTCGTGCCGCACGCCTGCGATCGCGTAGCCCAACAGTTTCGCCCGAGGTTTCAGGCCCGCCTGTTCCGCGGCTTCGGCCGAGGCCAGAACCAGCGCTGCGGCGCCGTCATTAATGCCAGAGGCATTGCCCGCTGTGACCGATCCGTCTTTTTGGAAAGCAGGGCGCAGTTTGGCCAGGCTTTCCATCGTGGTGCCGGTTTTGACATGTTCGTCAGTGTCAAAAGGAACCATCTCGCGGCGCACTTTCACCTCAATCGGTAGGATCTGGCTTTTGAAGTGCCCCGCCTCGATCGCGGCGGCGGCCCGGCGTTGGCTTTCAACGGCAAAGGCATCTTGCTGCTCTCGGCTGATTTGGTTTTCAGCGGCCACATTTTCTGCAGTTACGCCCATATGACCGACACCAAATGGATCGTTGAGCGCCCCGATCATCATATCGGTAAAGGACACATCACCCATTTTCTGGCCCGTGCGAATGGACTGTGTGGAGTGCGGCGCACGCGACATGCTTTCGGCACCGCCCGCCAATGCATAATCCACATCGCCCAGCATGATATGCTGTGCCGCATTCACGATGGCCTGCGCCCCAGAGCCACAGAGCCGGTTCACGGTCAGCCCGGTCGCTTCTTCCGGCACGCCTGCATCCACCGCAGCCACACGACCCAAATACATGTCACGTGCTTCTGTGTTGATGACATGCCCAAATACAGAAGCACCAATTTGCGCCGGGTCAACTTCAGACCGCGCCATGGCTTCTTTCGCCACCGCCGTCGCCAAAGCTGTGGGGGCTGTTCCTGCCAGAGACCCGCCGAAGGTGCCGATTGCGGTGCGGGCCCCGTCCAGAATTACAACGTCATTCGCCATAGCTATATCCTTTGCTCAAATCAGCTTGTTTGCTCACCAAGGCCACCGATCCGTTCGGCAATGGCATCAAGGGTTGTTGGATCATCAATTGTTGCTGGCATTTTCCACGGGGTGCCGTCGGCAATCGACACCATGGTGCCCCGCAGTATTTTGCCCGAGCGGGTTTTGGGCAGCGCATCGACGACAAGACACTGTTTGAATGCTGCGACCGGCCCGATTTCATGTCGCACCAGCGAAACGCACTCTTTTTGCAGATCGGCCTCTGCGCGATCCACACCTGCATTCAGGCAGATCAGACCGAGAGGAGATTGGCCTTTCAGCTTGTCGCCAATCCCGATCACAGCGCATTCAGCAACATCCGGATGCGCAGCCAAGACTTCTTCCATCGCGCCTGTCGACAAGCGGTGGCCCGCGACGTTGATCACATCGTCGGTGCGGGCCATGATGTAGACATACCCATCTTCATCAACCATGCCCGCGTCACCTATTTCATAGTAACCTGGGAACGCCTCAAGATAGCTTTTCTTGAACCGGTCGTCGGCATTCCAAAGCGTTGGCAAAGTGCCGGGGGGCAGGGGGAGTTTGATAGCAATAGCCCCCAGCGTTCCAGGCGCGACAGGGTGACCGGCATCATCTAAGATCTCGACCTGATAGCCGGGCATCGGCACGGCAGGCGATCCGGGCTTGATGGGAAGCTCTTCAATCCCAAGCGGGTTTGCTGCAATGGCCCAACCGGTTTCCGTCTGCCACCAATGGTCAACAACTGGCTTTTGCAGATGTGTTTGCGCCCAGTTGATCGTGTCGGGATCAGCGCGTTCGCCCGCGAGAAACAGAGCGTCCATGCCGCTGAGATCATATTTCTTGAGATACTCTGCGTTGGGATCTTCGCGCTTAATCGCGCGCAGGGCAGTCGGCGCCGTGAACAGAACCTTGACCTTGTGCTCTTCGATGATCCGCCAAAACGTCCCCGGATTGGGTGTGCCAACCGGCTTGCCCTCAAATACCATGGTCGTGCAGCCCGCAAGAAGCGGCGCATAACAGATATAGCTGTGACCCACGACCCAACCCACGTCAGAGGCGGCCCAGAACACATCCCCGGCCTGCACATTATAGAGGTTTTTCATCGACCAAAGCAGCGCCACCATATGCCCACCACTATGGCGTACGACGCCTTTGGGCTGACCCGTCGTGCCCGACGTATAGAGAATATAAAGAGGGTCGGCCCCACCAACCGATGCGCATCCAACAGGGTCGGCGTTTGATATGGCGTCTGCCCAATCCAGATCACGCCCCTCAACCATTGAAGCTTTGACCTGAGGGCGCTGCAAAATGACGGTAAATTCCGGCTTGTTTTCAGACTGCGCAATTGCCTCGTCAAGCAGCGGTTTGTATTCGATAATGCGCTTGCCTTCGATCCCGCAAGACGCGCTAAGAACCGCCTTAGGCGCAGCGTCATTGATCCGCACAGCCAGTTCGTGCGCAGCAAAGCCACCAAACACAACCGAATGCACGGCGCCAATTCGGGCGCAGGCCAACATGGCAACTAACGCATCTGGCACCATCGGCATATAGATCACGACACGGTCGCCTTTGGTCACACCTTTTGAAGCAAGAACACCCGCCAAGCGTGACACCTGATCCAACAGGGCGTTGTAGGTGATCGAAGTTTTGGTGTCCGTCACCGGGCTATCGTAGATGATCGCCGCCTGATCGCCGCGGCCATTTTCGACATGGCGGTCGATGGCATTGTAGCACGTGTTGGCCTCAGCATCGGCAAACCACGTGTAAATCGGCGCTTTGCTGTCATCCAGAATACGCTGCGGTGCGCGAAACCAGTCAACAGCTTGAGCCGCTTCGCACCAGTAAGCCTCCGGATCAGATTGCCAACCCGCGTACTCGTCTTTGTAAGTGCTCATGATGTCCTCCCTAAGCGACCAGCGTTAGCTGAAGTACTGGCCGCCATTGGCCGAGATCGTGGAGCCTGTGATGAAACCCGCCTCTTCTGAGGCAAGAAACACGACGCAACGCGCAATTTCTTCCGGCTCACCCAACCGTCCCACTGGGATCTGCGGCAGAATGTGTTTGTTCAAAACATACTCGTCGATGGCCCGCACCATCTCGGTGCCGATGTATCCCGGGCAGACGGCGTTCACGGTGATACCCGCCCGAGCGCCTTCTTGTGCGAGCGAGCGTGTAAAGCCGATGTCGCCCGCTTTCGCAGAGGAATAGTTGGATTGACCGGCCTGTCCCTTTTGCCCGTTAACGGAAGAGATATTGATGACGCGTCCGAATTTGCGTTCGCGCATCCCGCCCCAAACCGGATGGGTCATGTGGAAAAGACCGTTGAGGTTGGTGCCGATTACGGCGTCCCACTTTTCTTTGGTCAGCTTGTGAAACATGGCATCCCGCGTGATCCCGGCATTGTTCACCAGTACATCAACCGGGCCGAGATCTGCCTCTACCTTTGCGACACCGGCCAAGCATTCTTCGTAATCTGCGACGGACCACTTGAACGCTTTGATGCCCGTTTCTTCGGTAAACTTCGCAGCAGCCTCTTCATTCCCAGCATAGTTTGCGGCAACCGCATAACCTGCGTCTTTCAGCGCCACACTTATCGCGGCGCCTATGCCGCGGGTTCCACCGGTGACCAAAGCAACTTTTGCCATGTGTCAGTCCCTTTCTTTTTGCCTTGCTTCTGAGGCGTTTGCGAATTGTGGCTTCCACCGCTCTGATCCAAGACAGGGCGGTTATGTGGCTTTGGGTTCGTTCCTAGGTGGAACACGGTCTGTGCAGGAAGGCTTGAACGTGTTACATTGCAAACAATTGCATAATGCGAAAAGTAAAATGTGGAAAAGTGAATGGCTGATGAACTGCGAAAAATCTTTGCCGGCGCTCAGATCCGGCATTTGCGCCAAACGCACAAGCTGACGCAGGCCAATTTCGCCAAAAAGTTGGGAGTTTCAACAAGCTATCTCAACCAGATCGAAAACAACAACCGATCGCTTTCCGCGTCAATTATCCTGGCGCTCTTCAATGAATTCGGGCTCAATCTTTCCGAGCTGGCTCAGGACGAGTCCGGCAGAATCGCTGTCGACCTTGGTGAAATTCTCTCCGACCCGGTCTTTTCAGAGACGCGAATCCAAGCGCAGGAACTAAAGATTGCGGCCTCGAACGCGCCGAATATGGTCCGAGCGTTCCTGGATCTTTATGCCATGTTCGAAAAAACGCGCGCGCAGCTTGGCGAAGTTGACAACCGAATGGAGCAATCCGAGGCATCCGTCGCCCCGTTGCCGTACGAAGAAGTGCGGGACTACTTCCATTACAAAGACAACTACATTGACGAACTCGACCAGGCGGCCGAGGATTTCGCCAAGACGATGACGTCTAGTGATAGCCAACGTCACACGTTGCTGGCAGACTATCTGAGCGATGCGCACGGAATTCGCGCGGTTGAGACTAAGAACGCGGCAGAGGCTGGTGTCATTCGGCGTTACGATCCAGACACTCAAACGCTTCACCTTAGCGCGTCGTCCAGCCCCGCAACGAACCTGTTCCAAATGGCGTATCAGGTTGGGCTGATCGAGCAGGGCGCCCTTATGGAGCACCTGTTGGACAAAGCGGATTTCAACAGCGAGAGCGCCCGCGAAGTTTGTAGAATGACGTTTGCCAACTACTTCGCTGGCGCGGTTGTCTTACCGTATCGAGAGTTTTTGGAAGCGGCGGCTGAAACGCGTCACGACCTTGATCGCCTTGCTTTTCGGTTTGACGCAAGCCGCGAACAAGTCTGCCACCGGCTCAGCATGTTACAGCGCCCTGGAAACAAAGGCATTCCGTTTTTCTTTGTGCGCATTGACCGCGCAGGCACAATCACCAAGCGCCATAGCGCAACAAGCTTACAGTTCACGCGGTTCGGCGGCAGCTGCCCGCTTTGGAACGTGCACAAAGCGTTTGAGTCTCAGGACGAAATTTTGCGACAGTTCGCAAGCACCCCGGACGGGCGGAAATACCTGTGCCTGGCATTTAGCAAATCCATCCCCGGAAAAAACTACAACAGCCAGCCTCGTAAGTACGCCATCGGTCTGGGCTGCGAGGCCAAATACGCAAATCAGCTCGTTTACTCAGACAACTTTGACGTGAACGACGAAACCCGTTTTGAACCCATCGGAACCGGCTGCCGCGTCTGCGAACGTACCAATTGCGCACACCGTTCAGTGCCTCCATTGGCGCGGCCAATAGAGGTTAACCACAACGATCGGAGTGCAGTTCCGTTTCGTATCGGGCAGGAATAGCAGAGCCACTCCTTAATCTGGTGGGCGAGCGGTGCGCATCAATATGCCACTTAATGGTAATTATGTTAAAAATCTCCCACTTGCGGCTGCGTCCACGCATCACGCGTCGGCAACGTCCACAAGCGGCACGCTGACCATCAACCGTTTCAGGCGCGCGCGATCAGCATCCGAAACGCTGTCGTCTATGTCTAAGGCGTCAAAATATTGCGTTGGGCACCCATGTCTCAAAACCTGCTTGGCCGAAACGTTTACTGTGATGTCCGAACGCTGCGTATCATAAAGAAATTGCTTTGATGGTTCAGGCGCATCCGACACCATCAAACGGATGGTTGGCGCAGGCCCAAGGTAGTTTTTCAGGATATTCCAAAAGATCTCCGTGCCACCTTTGCCGAGTTGCGGCTTGGCGTTCACCTCGCAGATCACGGCGCCATTGCTGTACCACGGTTGAGAAATGTCGGGGGAAATCACGTCAATTCCGGCAATCTCGATCCGCATGGCGCGCGCAACGGCAAAGCAAAGCTCGTAATTCTCTTTATGAACATCAGCGCGATCAATGAACACTTTGGTGCCCCCGCGACTGCCGTTGGTAATCGAGCGCAGATAAATGGACTGACCCGCCTCTGGAATGTCCTGTAGCCCTGTGCCTTGGTTCTTCAGCGATCTCTCCAGATCCGCATCAAACGTGACGGGTTTCATTGCAGAGTTCGGATCAAGCCGTTCTGGCTCTTGGTTTAGACGACCAATCAAAACGCGCAACGTCGATGACCCATCCCCAATCACAGAAGCAGCACGTCGCATCGATGTTTCGATCACAGCTTCGCCCATAAGGTTGATCCGATAATGATGACCAACTGCATGGGTTTCGATCATGAGATTTTTGTAGGTGCCCGAAATACTTTCAAAACAGAACCGCAGGTCTTCAGCGTTCTGAATGTTCGCAAAAATCCCCCGCCCCTGTTCTTGATCGGTGGGCTTCAAAACAACCGGATACCCGCATCGGTCGGCAAACTTGAAAGCATCGTCCAAAGAGGCAATGCGCACTTGTTCAACCACAGGAATGCCGCACGTTTTCAAAAAGGAGTTTGTATGCACTTTGCTGCGTGCAAACCCTATTCCGATAGATTTTTCCTGATCGGTGATGCTGCTGTCAAATATGGTTGAACCGCTGCCATAGCCAAACATCAAATACCCATTGCCATGTATGGCAAACGGGATTTTTCGCGCTGCTGCGGCCGCGATGAAATTCGCCGCATTGGTCCCCCGCGGCAAGTGTGGCGGAGCAGCCTTTCTGATCATCTCGATGAATTTTAGCGCGTGATCCGGGGCAAACCGCCCCTGTCTTTTGTTGAGATAATTGACGAGCGACAAAAGGTTTTGCTGGGTGAGGTTCGTGGACAGAGTTGGCAAATGAAACCGGACCGCTTCATTTCCCTTTATCATCTGAATATCGCCAAAGCGTTGGTCTCTGGCGGCGAGATTGAGCGCCCCAACCACATGGCACAGATAGGCTGAAGCTGTGTTCACATCAGAGTGCGTTAAGTCCGCCAGTCCTGTTGGGTCGCCAACTTTCAACAGCTCGGCAAAGCCTTTCAACCCATTCAAGATGTTTGGCCAGTTGCCGTTTTTTTGCGCAAACCGCATAAGTACAGACGGCTGGGTGGCTCCGTAGGCGTATCCTTCGAAACAGTGGAAATCGACTTTCACGGGCCGCAAACCTCGCTTTGGTTGCCAGCGGCTCTTTGCCCGCTCGCAACCCAAATGCTGGCTTTATATTTCTTCAAATTCTGCGATTTTTTCCAACGCAACCTTATCCAAAACGCGCAGCCCACCCCGGCTGCTTTGGATAACGTCTTGCTTTTTCCATTGGGAAATTGTTTTGGACACAGCTTCGCGCGTTGCGCCGACAAATTCTGCCAGTTCGGATTGTGACAAAGACAACGTTGGTTCCGCCGCGGCCTCATCTCTGGTGAGATGCAAGATCTTGCGTGCCAGCCGGACCGGCATCGGCAAAAAGACCTGCTCACTGAGTTGGCGGTTCATCCAGCGCATCCTCTGTCCTGCCAGAGCGATCATATCAATCACCAACTCCGGCTGATCCTGAATGGCGCGCAGCACGTCACCGTTTTTGACCTTACGCAGTTTTGTCGGCTCGACCGCAGATGCGCTGGCCGTGCGTTCGCCGGGATCAAACAAGGCAATCTCTCCAAAGAGCTCACCTTCGCGCATGATTTCAAGCGCCAGACGACGTCCATCAATGGAGTAGGTTGAAAATTCGACCGCGCCTTCGACGATAGCAAACAACGCATCACCTTCGTCCCCAAGCTCAAAGAGTGTTTGCCCCTTGCTCAGCGTGACTTCGGTGGCCAGCTCGTCCAGCATTTTCAAAAGTGCTGGTGAAGCTTCGGACAAGAATCCGGATTGTGGAAATGCAAGTTGCGACATGATGACCCTTCTTCGCAGGGCCTACCTTAGACCTCATTTGCGTGCAGGTCCAATAGAAGAGTTTGCCTGTGGCAGGATACGTTACAGCAGTGCAAATAAATGCGTCCGAGTATCAGGCCGCCAAAAGCTGCGTTTCTGTTGCGCCCTTGATCAACGCAGAGACGATCGCCCCTTCCTGCTGTGGGGCGTCCATCACGACCTCTGCAAATTGCTCTGTCCGGCCCATATGGGCGTTTTCCATGAGCACGGCATGATTTTGTCCCAGCTGCTGACCCAAATGCGCTTGCACGCGTAGTTTGCCTTTTTCGCGCAACGCTTTGGCGCGCGCTTTGATCTGAGCGCCATGAACTTGCGGCATACGCGCGGCAGGCGTGCCTTGTCTTGGCGAATACGGAAAAACATGCAGCCACGTCAGATGACACTCATCCACCAATGCCAGCGAGTTTTCAAAATGCGCATCGGTCTCGGTCGGGAAACCGGCGATAATATCCGCGCCAAAGGTCATGTCCGGGCGCAACCCAAGCGCCGTTTCGACAAAGCCTATCGCATCATCCCGCAGATGACGGCGCTTCATGCGTTTCAGGATAAGGTCATCGCCATGCTGCAAGGACAGATGAAGATGCGGCATCAGTCGCGGCTCGGTCGCAATCGCCTGCATCAAGGCGTCGTCCACTTCGATGGAATCGATGGACGAGATTCGGAGCCTTGGCAAATCAGGTACAAGCTTCAGAATGCGTAGAACCAAATTTCCGAGCGTCGGGGTTGCTGGCAAGTCCGCGCCCCAAGATGTCAGATCGACACCCGTTAGCACCACCTCGTTATAGCCCCGATCAACGAGACGCTTGATCTGGTCAACAACCACACCTGCCGGCACCGACCGCGAATTTCCTCGGCCGTAGGGGATGATGCAAAAGGTACAACGATGGTCACACCCGTTTTGCACCTGCACATAGGCGCGCGACCGGGTACCGAAACCGTCAATCAGATGCCCGGCGGTTTCTTCAACCGACATGATGTCATCGACCATGACAGGCTCGGTGCCGAAATCGTTTGCCAAAGACTGCCAAGTTTGCGGCTGCATCTTTTCGTGGTTGCCCACAACCACATCCACCTCACCCATCGCTGAGAAGGTTTCCGGTTCAGTCTGCGCCGCACAGCCCGTCACGATCAGCTTGGCATCCGGGTTTTCGCGCCGCAATTTGCGAATTTCCTGACGCGCTTTACGAACGGCCTCAGCTGTCACCGCACAGGTGTTGACCACAATCGCATCGTTCAGCCCATGCTGTGCGGCCAGTTCTTTCATGGCTTCGGTTTCGTAGGCGTTCAACCGGCATCCAAGCGTGGTGAAGCGTGGCGCGGTCATGACACCTGCTCCAAGAACTCGGCGGTTAGCGTGCCTGTAAATACGTGCCGGGTGGGCCCGGTCATCCACACACCGTCGTCTTTCCACGAGATTTGGATAACGCCGCCATCCAAATCAATCCGCACATCCCGCCCTGTCAGCCCACGCCGGTGCGCCGCGACGGCCACGGCACAAGATGAGGAGCCAGAGGCCAAGGTTATTCCCGTCCCCCGTTCCCACACGCGCATCCGCAGATGGTCCTGCCCCAGAACATGCACCACCTGCACATTGGTGCGTTCCGGGAACAACGGATGATGCTCATGGGCCGGGCCAAACGTGGTCAGATCAACCGCCTCGGCATCATCCACGAAAAACGTGCAATGCGGATTGCCCATCCCTGTCGCTGTGGGCGCCCCTTCAATTGGCAGATGCAGGGTATCCATCGCTTCCGCCAGCGGAACCTCGGCCCAATCCAAAAGAGGGTGCCCCATATTCACAGAGGTCAGACCATTCCCGGCATCACAGGTCGCCAACGCCCCTCGGTCGGTGGTCAGCGTCAATTGATCCTGGCCCAAGTCCTGCATGAGATGGCGCGCGATACAGCGTGTCGCATTCCCGCAAGCCGCCGCCGTCGATCCATCCGCGTTGAAAAAGGTCAGATGCGGGCCGGTCTCGCGCTCGTCAATCACGGCCAGCTGGTCAAAGCCAACGCCGCGGTTCCGGTCGGCCAACGCCGCGGCAAGACCCGCCGTCATCTCGACAGGGCGCGTACGCGCATCAATGACAACAAAGTCATTGCCCAGGCCATGCATCTTCATGAAGGCCAAATCTTGTGTCGCGCGGTCTATCATGGCCGCCGATATAAAGCGGGCAAGGCACAGATACCAGATGTTGCAAGGAATCTTGGCATTACCCCTCCGATACCCCTTGACCCTTATCCGCACGCAATTTAAGTGCGCTGCCAGTGGGCCGTTAGCTCAGTTGGTAGAGCAACTGACTTTTAATCAGTGGGTCGCAGGTTCGAATCCTGCACGGCTCACCACTGTTTCCAACCTTAGGGGTAGGCAATTGCCAAAATGGCATGCCTGCGACACGCGATTTATCAAGCCGGACCATGTAGGTTCAGATTGGCTTGACTACTCCTCCAGCGGAAAACTCCTGAAAACAGATGGATCGCACGAAATTGCCCCGGCCACACTGGGCGACCGGGGCAGAAATGATGAAATTATCATTTAGAAACCGACCTTGAGTGAATTTAGGGACGGACACCCAAAGCCAGACATTTAACCGTCAACGTCGCGATGCACGCGCCGGATGGTGAAGGAGAGGTTTGGGACCACTGCGCCAAAATAGGGTTGGACGAACTTACTTCTGCGCAGAACTCAAACCTTAAGGGACGTTTCACCACCGATTCGTGCGACCGTTTAGCCGCCGACGCTGCTTTATCGCAGAGTTTCGATGACGCTTATGTGAACTAGGCCACACAACGCGGCAGGTTAGGGCCAATTTGCCAATATCTTTCCACCGTTTTTCCGCAATTTCCAAAGGGTGTTCAAACCCGGCCGCGGACCGATACCCGCGACCGGACGCTAAAGCGCAATCAGCTTTCGCGATCTTCAACCACATCCAGCCGGTATCGGTCTGCTGCGACTGTCCAATCCATGTGATTGCGCACATATTGCTGTGTCGCATCTGACGGCGGATCGTAATCCCAATGCGCCCCTGCCCCGGCATCCATCGCCGCATGAAGTTTCAGGCGTGACCGCTGCCTGCGCATGACATCTTCGCGCAAGGCCGCAGTGTCCCAAGTGGCGCGCACCTCTTCGGCAAAGGCCTGCGCCTGTTTGGCATAGGTCGGATCGGCGGCGAGATTTACCTTCTCCATCGGATCGATGCTCAGATCATAAAGCTGTGCCGGATCTGCGTCGCAGTGGATATACTTCAGCGTGCCGCGGCGGATCATAAACACAGGGTGCGACGTCATCTCAGCGCAATATTCGCCTATGGCCTCGTCAACCGGGTCGTTTTCGCCCCGCGCCAAAGGCATCAAGGATCGCCCATCCACCGGTTCGGCCAATATATCTGTGCCGCCATCCGCTGCGTCCAGGAACGTCGGCAACAGATCGACCAAGGAACAGGCATTGGGTGTAGCGCCTTGCACCACGCCCGGCCCGGCCATGACCAAGGGAACGCGCGCAGAATGTTCGAAAAAGGTCATCTTATACCACAAGCCACGCTCGCCCAGCATGTCGCCGTGATCAGAGGTGACAATAACAATTGTGTTGTCGAGCTCTCCGATATCCTCAAGCGCCTTGACCATGGCACCGACCTTGCTGTCGAAATAGCTCACGTTGGCCAAATATGCCCGCCGCGCGCGGCGCACCTCTTCTTCGGTTAGCGGCACATCGCTGGCTTCGATCCCATCCATGACCCGACGGCCAAACGGATCCTGCTGATCCGGGGTCAGCGGGTATTCCGGCAGATCAATCTCGTCATCAGAATACAGATCCCACCACTCGGGCTTGGCAACATAGGGGTCGTGCGGGTGAATAAAGCTGGTCACCAGACAGAACGGTGTCTGATCACCCCCTGCCCGATCTCGGCCCCGATCCACCAGCCACCGGCGTGCGGCATATTCCACCTCGTCGTCGTAATCTGTCTGGAAGGTGGCCACCGCGCGGCCGCTTTCCTTGACTGTCTGCATATTGTGATACCACTTGTCGATCCGCTCTTCGTGCTGATCCCAATTCGGGGTCCAGGCAAAATCGGAGGGGTAGATGTCGGTCGTAATGCGATCACGGAACCCGTGTTTCTGGTCTGGTCCAACAAAATGCATCTTGCCCGAAAGGCACGTGTGGTACCCGAGCATCGCCAGGTAATGCGCAAACGTCGGAACCGACGCTGGAAATTCACTGGCGTTGTCATAGGCCGCGATCCGGCTCACCCGTTGGCCCGACATGAATGCAAAGCGCGAGGGCGCGCAAAGCGGTGAATTGCAATAGGCCCCGTCGAAACGCATACCTCGGGCGGCGAGCGCATCGATATTTGGGGTTTTGGCTGTTTTGTGTCCGTACGCCCCGCAAAAATGCGGTGCCAACTGATCCGCCATAATGACGACGATATTGGGCTGTTGTGTCATGTGATCCTCCTGAAATGCCCTGAACGTTATGGGTTCAGAGCACCTCAGGTGGCGGTTGGTAATGCAGCGGTTTCACCCGCTTCAAACGCCAAATAGGAAAGACACATCGCATCCGCGAAACCATTTAAACCGGGTAGTTCTGGGCCATGCGCCCACCATCAACATAGATGGTTTCGCCGGTGATATAGCTGGCCTTTTGGGAGCACAGAAAAGCCACCGCATCCGCGATTTCGCGCGCCTCGCCGAAACGTTGCAATGGCGTACGGCTCATCGCAGTCGCGATGGCAGCCGGGTTGGCATTCACGCTCGCCAGCATCGCCGTGTCGATAGAGCCCGGCCCGACCGCATTCACCCGGATCTTGTGCGGCGCGAGCGCCAGCGCTGCGGATTTCGTCAGCTGCATCACACCGCCTTTGGACGCGCAATAAGCCGGGATGCCGGGGATAGCGACCTGTGCATTGATCGACGACATATTCACAATCGCCCCTTCGATCCCTGCTGCCACCATCCCTTTTGCGGCCCGTTGCGTGGCGACAAACACACCAAGCAAATTGATGTTTAAAACCCGCTCAAAATCATCGACATCATAGCTCAGAAACTCGCCAGGCATCGACACGCCGGCGTTGTTCACCAACTGACTGATTGGCCCATGCTCCGCTTCGATCTTATCGAACAAAGCATTGACGGCATCCTTGTCGCCCATATCGCACACATAGGTGGCCAGCGGGTTCAGCGTTTTGGCAGCCTCCGCCAAAGTGTCGGGGTCGATATCCGCCAAAATGATCTGCGCCCCGTCTTCCTTCAATGCCTCGGCACATGCGTATCCAATACCGCGCGCGCCACCTGTAACAAGAGCCAGGGGGGAATGTGTCATCGTGAACCTCTTGGAATTTGGCGGTCTCAACGCGCCGCTTTAGTCAGGTGCAGAGTTGCGCCGAAGCGAACCGATTGCAAGATATTCATTGCGGTCAAAGCCCGGCCCACCGCAAAATGCGACACGCCTCAATCAGGGGCCTGACAGAACTCAAGACACGGAATTTCGGACTGCACCTGATAGGCTTTTGCGGTTCCCAAATCCGGCCCAATAAAGACTGCCAAAAAGGAGGCCGCGTTAAACCAGAACCCAGTGCCGCCGCTTTGCACCGCCGCGTCACAGCTTTTTCCCAAATATAAAACCGTCCCATCCGGCTTTGTAACGACAGCACCATGCGCGTTGCACTGATACGTTTCAGCGGCCGCGCTCGACACGCTCAAGACCAACAAAAAGCTCCAAAAGAACCGCATCACTTCCCCCTTTTTCGCATCAAGCCTAGCGACCCATGAGATAGGGGACAAACAAAGGCGTACCCGCTTGCCCCACGTCGCCCCCGTTGCCATATCTATACCAGAAGCTTCAGGAGACACCCGTCATGCCATCGCTCAAAAAATCTTCCGCTCAAATGGTGGCGGACGCCCGCGCCCGGATCGAAGAGATCGAAACCGCCGATCTGATCGCGCGGGTTGAAGATCCTGACACCGTCATCGTGGATATCCGCGACCCGCGCGAACGGCAGCGCACAGGCTTTATCCCGGGCAGCTTTCATGCGCCGCGTGGGATGATTGAATTCTGGGTCGACCCCGACAGCCCGTACTACAAAGATGTTTTCGGGCAAGAAGGCAAAAAGTATGTCTTCCATTGCGCCTCAGGCTGGCGCTCGGCCATCACGGTCGCCACCCTGCAAGACATGGGGTTTGAAGCCGCCCATCTGAAAGAGGGGTTCTCAACCTGGGAGAAGCAGGGCGGCCCTGTCGAAGGTAAGCCGGAAGAGTAAAGCCTGGGATCAGGCAGCTTTGCTCAGCCTGATCTGGCTGTCGTGCAGAAAGCAGAACCGATCGAACAGCGCCATTTCCAACGGGTTGGGCAGGCGCACATCGGTGACATCAGGCATGGGCCTTCCACTGAGATCAAAGGCGCGGTCGATCTGTGAAATCATGGCAAAGATCGTGCCAGTCTCTTTGGCGAACCGGTGCAGACTTTCCACTTGATCATTGAGAGGCGGTGAAACGCGCTTTTGATCCATAAGCTGCAAATAGTCGACCACCACCAACATCGGATGCTCCTGCGCCCGGACCCGGTCGATGATGTATGGCGCGGAAATGTCATCCGACATGTCGACACTCACCCGTTTAGACATATCCGGCCCCTGCACCCCGAGGCTTTGGGCCAATGCAGCAACGTCCGCTGCGTTATACTCCAGCGTCATAAACAACCCGCTCCGCCCGATCCGGTCCGCACGCAAAGCCAGTTCCAGCCCCAAGCTGGTCTTTCCCTGCCCCGGACGCGCGCCCAAAAGCACCAAAGATCCCGCTTCAAGCTGCGATAAAATCTGATCGACGGGTTTCCGCCGCGACGGGGCCGACACCAAGTGGCTCCAACTTTGATAACCTTCTGCCTGCGCCACCTGATCCAAAGCGGCATGAAGGGGTATCTGTTGCGTGCGCGAGATCTGACGCGCCTGACGCTTGAGATGGTAGATCGGTGCTGAAAACTGCATTTGTGGTCCTCCTCTTCGAGCTGCTGGCGCATTCCCTCCTTCTGCGCATACCCGAATGAGACAAGGGTCACTTTCATCTGCTCTGCACGTGCGGTGCTTCCCAATCGGAGGGTGGAGGCCCGAGCAGGCCTGTTTAGATCATGCCGAAGCCACCCACCAAACTCAAGCAACAAAGAAAAAGCCGGGGCGCGTTGGCGGCCCGGCTTTGCTGTTTCGCAATTGCGGTTTGGGTTACATGAACCCGAAGAGATCAGCGCTTTCAGCAACCCCAGCCAGCGTGCCAAAGTCGTAATCCGCCAATTCAGCCGCAGTGATCACCTCAATGTTTTCAACGCTAACAGCGGTCAGATTATTGTCGTCCATAAAGGCGGCCACATCATCCACCGTTTGGCTGGCCACGATCAACAGCGTGTCGTCACCCAGACCGCCAAGGAACACATCTTCGTCCGTGGCTTCCGCCCATTCGGCGCGATAGATAAAGACGTCATCCCCTTTGCCGCCCGAAGCATGGTCGCTGCCAGACCCATCAAAGATCAGGTCATCACCCAGCCCACCAGAAACGAAATCATCCCCCGCGTTGCCCGCTACAGCGTCATTGCCTGAGCCTGCTTTGACCACGTCATCGCCTGAGCCGCTGGACACAAGGTCAGAGCCTGCGCCGCCAAACGCCACGTCATCGCCGTGGCCAGCAAAAACGACATCATCGCCCGCATTACCGTACGCCCGGTCGTCACCTTCTCCGGCAAAGATCAGGTCATTCCCCGATCCACCAAACGCCACATCATTGCCGTCGTGGGCAAAGATCGTCTGGTTATCACCACCGCCATACAACACCTCTTTGCCGTCCGTGCCGTCCAGCTGTTCGGTGCCCAAAGCATGCGCTTGGAAACCCGCAAAAATCTCATGCAGCTGACTTGTGAAATGCACCGGGTCGATGAAGCCAATCTCTTCGATTGGGATATCATCCACCAACAAAGTGGTTTGTGCATCGCTGTTGGGCAGCAGGTTGGTAAGCGACTGGAAGCCGAATGTTCCGATGTCGTCCATGATCTCGAAGGCGAGGCTTTCGAAATCAACGTAAAGCACGTTGACACCTGCCGCCGCGAGACCGGCGCCGATCTACTGGATACCGGCGTTGACCGAAGCTGGCACGCTGTCGATCACTTCGCGCCCGCCCTCGCCCAAAAAGGCGATCAAGGCGTCGTTGGCTGGGAAAAAGCTGCCCGGTGGCAACAGGTTCAGAACGATGGTGCCCACACCCGTCCCGGCCAGCGTCTGTGCAGCTGCGCCATATTGCGCGAGCAACGTGCCAACACCGGCCTGAATCACGCTCAGATCAAGTGTGCCCGTGGCCAAAGCCGCACCACCGATTGCGTTAAGGTCGTTGAGCCCCATAAAAACCGACGCCGCGGAATTGGCCAAAAACGCCTGACGCTCCTCATCTGATCCCGGCAGGCCCTGGATGGCTTGCGAAAAGACACCAACCTGATCTGCCAATGTGTTGGCTGACGGGCTGCCAAAAGCGCTCAGATCACTGGCACGCGCGCCGCCTACGGCAAAATTCGATCCGCTTTGATCGTCGTAAAAGGTTGAGTTGTCGCCGCCGATCCCCATCGCATCCACGGCAATCTCGGCATAGACGAGATCGTTGGTAAAGCGTTGGTTGAATTGAATATCGCGCGCAGCAAAATCAACCGGATTGCCGGCAAGATCGGTCCCGCTTAGGGCCGTTGGCGGGAATGTGCCCCCCGTTAACGCAAAGATCGCGCCGTTATCGCTAAGGCTGTCGCCAAATACAAAAAATGCAGAATAGTCTTGCGTGTTCAAACCAGATATCCTCCCCAGGCTGGCTTTAGATGTCACGCCACAGGCGACACCCTTCCCTATGTTTTTGCCAGCACAACGCGCTTGTGCGGCTTAATCAAGAACTTAGGGCGCTTCCGTGGCGTCAATCAACTCCACGAAAATCAAACAAGAAGTGTTGCTTCGATCGCCCGATGCCAGCGGTCTGAAAGGTGGGCCCGTTTGTCTGCCTCCATCTTTGGCTCAAACCGCACATCCCGCGACCAGCTTTCGGCAAACCCGGCTTGGTCCGGGTACAGCCCTGCCCGCTGCCCTGCTAGCCACGCGGCGCCAAGGGCCGTGGTCTCCACCCCAGCCGGGCGATCAACCGGTGCCCCCAGAATGTCTGCGAGAAACTGCATGGCCCAGTTGTTGGCACTTAATCCGCCATCCACGCGCAAAACGGCATCGGTGGCGTCTGGCCAATCCGATTGCATCGCCGTCAACAAATCAAGCGTCTGATATCCCACGCTTTCCAGCGCCGCCCGCGCCATATCTGCGGCATTCGTATCGCGGGTCAGCCCATAAACCGCCCCCCGGCATTCGGAATTCCAATAGGGCGCACCGAGGCCAGTAAAGGCAGGCACAACAATCGCATCCCCACGCCCCTCTTGCGCCATGGCCTCTGTCTCTGCGGCGGTGGCGATGATGCCCAATCCATCGCGCAGCCATTGCACCACCGCACCGGCCACAAAGATCGACCCTTCAAGCGCATAGGTGACTTGCCCATCCAATTGATAGGCCACCGTGGTCAGCAGTCTGTTCTGTGATGTCACCGCGTTTGCGCCCGTGTTCAACAAGGCAAAACACCCAGTGCCATAGGTTGATTTCAACATGCCGGGGGCAAAACAGGCCTGTCCGATCGTCGCGGCCTGCTGATCACCTGCGACGCCCAAGATCGGTATCGGCGCGCCCAAAAGGGATGTTGTTCCGAAATCAGCCGCACAATCCAACACTTCAGGCAGCATCGCCTGTGGCACATCCAGAATTCCGCACATCTCATCCGACCAGCCGCCTGCGTGAATATCACACAGCATTGTCCGGCACGCATTGGTCGCATCCGTGACATGGCGCGCCCCTTCGGTCAGCTTCCAGATCAGCCAGCAATCAATCGTCCCAAAAAGCAGGTTTCCGGCAGCCGCATCCGCGCGCGCATCATGCTGGTCCAAAAGCCACTTCACCTTGGTCCCGCTGAAATATGGATCGGCCAACAAACCGGTGATCGCTGTGATCCGATCGGCTTTGCCTGCAGCTTGCAATTCAGCGCAAATATCCGCGGTCCGCCGATCCTGCCACACGATGGCGTTTTGCAAAGGGCGGCCAGTGTCCTTATCCCAGATCACCGTGGTTTCGCGTTGGTTTGTGATCCCGATCCCGGCGATATCCGTTGCGGTCAACCCAGCGGCATCCAACGCCTCGCGGCATACGGCCAACACACCGTCCCAGATTTCATCGGTATCATGTTCCACCCAGCCAGACGCTGGAAAATACTGAGTGAACTCTTTTTGCGCAGTGGCGATAGGCTGCATCGCCCCATCAAAAATGATCGCCCGGCTGGATGTTGTGCCTTGGTCAATGGCCAGAATATGAGTCATGCTGTCTCGCCTCCCGAAATCCGTTAGCGATCACAGTGCATGTGTCAGCCCCGCTTGCAACACTGCAAACGCAGAACAAGCGCAGGTATACTGCGGTTTCTTACGTCAACATGGAGCGATGAGCCTGGCTCAAGCGCGCGCGGCGTGGATCAGATCGGGGCCAAATATGCGATCGGCATGTTCCGCGAGATAGATACGCATCCAAGGCGTATAAAGCTGTGGGTGGCGCTCCACGGACGCGATCAGATCGTGGTAATCCATCCAGGATACATCCATCACCTCATCCGGATTTGGCTTGAGCGGCAGGTCACCGCGCACCCGCACAAGGAATACGTCAACGACTTCATGCTCAATCAGGCCATTACCCACCTCGGCGCGATATTCGAGGTTGTGCCGGAATTCGGTCACCACATTCCGAATGCCCAACTCTTCATTCAGGCGGCGCACGGCACAGGCCGCAGAGCTTTCATCGAAATCTGGATGGGTACAGCAGGTGTTCGTCCACAGGCCGGGCGTGTGATATTTGCCCATTGCGCGTTGTTGCAACAACACATCTGTGCCGCGCATCACAAAGACAGAGACAGCCTTGTGTCGCAGACCGCGCTGATGCGCTTCTAACTTTTCAACGGGGGTCAATACGCCATCGACCCATGCAGGGATCATGATTGTCATGTGTATTCTGGGCGAACCAGTCCGGTCAGGTGAAACAGGTTTTTGACGCCGATTTTCAGGTGCGCCATCGGACGTGCCTTCACCAGCTTTTTGTTCATATAAGCCTCAAAGGTCAGTCTTTGCACGTCGACATCATGACACAGGGAGACAAACCGCTCGCGCCGCGCATCTGATCGATAATAGGCGTTTTGCATCGAGGCCAACACGCGAAAGACAGTTTTATGCTCCCGCATAAACAGCTTTCGCGCCAGTTTCAGATCGCCCACACGACCGGACGCCAGTGTTGCGGCACAGGCCGTGGCCGCAACCCGGCCCCCGACCATCGCATAGTAGATGCCCTCGCCCGAGCTTGGCGCCACCACGCCCGCCGCGTCTCCGGCCAAGACGACATCTTTGCCATTGTCCCAGCGATCCAGCGGTTTGAGCGGAATGGGCGCGCCTTCTTTGCGTATGGTCTCACAGCCATCAAGCCCGGAAGCCTTGCGCAACGCAGCTGTGGCCTCTTTCAGATCAACCTCTGAAATCTCTGTGCCCATGCCCACGCTTGTGGTTTTGCCATGCGGGAAAACCCACCCATAGAAGTCGGGGGAAATCGCACCGTCATAAATCACGTCACAACGTTCGGGATCATAGGTTTCGGTCGGCGCCGGAGCTTCGATGATTTCGTGATAGGCCAGCACATAGGGAATCTTGTCACCATCTGGCACTTCGCCCCGCGCCACGCGCGACCGTGCGCCATCCGCCCCAATCACCAGCCGACATTCCAAGGCCTTTTCCTCACCGCTGGCCTTTTCGCGATAGATCACCTTGGTTTGTCCATCCTCGCGATCAATGCGCACAAATGTTCCCACATGGTAATCGGCGCCCGCCTCTTGCGCGCGCTGCCGCAGGTAGGGATCAAAATCCTTGCGGTCGACCATACCGACAAAACCGTTTTCAATAGGGATATCCACTTGGCGGCCGGTGGGCGAAATCATGCGCGCCGTTGTGACCTTGGTCAGCAGTTGATCTTCGCCGACGTTGAAATCTTGCAGCAATCGCGGCGGGATCGCACCACCACAGGGTTTGATCCGACCCTCGCGATCCAGCAAGGCTACCGAATGCCCGGATCGCACCAAATCTTCTGCAGCCGTGGCACCCGAAGGGCCTCCTCCGACAACGACAACGTCATAGCTCATTGGTTATTCTCCCGGAACCAAAGCGCCGTCCGGTGAAGGACGACGGCCCATCACGCGCATGGCGACATATGCTGAGATCAAGAAAAGCCCGGCCTCGAAAAGAAAAACCGCGCCAAAGGCTGTGGCATCCACACCGGTTGCGCTGCGCAAGACATCCACCATGGCCGCGCCGACCAAGCCGCCAAAACCGGCGGCGATGGCCTGTGCCGCGCCCCAAAGGCCCATGCGCGTGCCTTCACGTGATCCGCGCCCCTGCCCTGCCAAAGCCATCATCGATCCGATGGCCGCGACCGCGAAAATCCCATTGAAAAACCCAAGCGCCACCACTGCCGGTACAAGCGGCGCGTTTGGCCCAATCTGACCCAACGCGCAAATTAGCGTCAGCGCAGCAGCAGACCCAAGACAGCCCGCAATCACCCAATTGCGCAGGCTGCCGATCCGCAGCCCCGTGGCCAAGACCCCGACCAGCACCATGCCAAGGAACACACCACCATTTTGCGCCCCCGAAAGCGACGTGGATTGGCCCGGCGTGAAGGCAAATACGAGACCCGCGTAAGGCTCAAGGATCAGCTCTTGCATAAAGTACGCAACCATCGACAAGAACACGAACAAGGTGAAATGGCGTGCGTGCGGCTCGTTCCAGATCTCTGCCATACCTTCCCGAAACGGCATCGCATCCGGGTTTGGCCGCGCAATCACACCGCGCTCAATCCCCCAAACGGCCAGGATCGTCACACCGACAGCCGTGGCGCATGTGACGGCCACAATCCGCATCAAAAGCCCGGCGCTATATGGATCGAGCATCGCGCCAACAACACCTGCCGTGCCTGCGATACCGGCGATCATCATCAGCCATGTTATCGTCGCTGCTGCCGGTCTGCGCCGTTCAGCCGTTGCCGTCGCCAATAGGGCCAACAGCGACGTGCCCGACGCGCCGACGCCAAGCCCAATCAGCGCATACGCGACGACAGACAGCCCCAGGCCCAGCCAGAACGTCTGTTCCAAGATCACGACACCATAAGCTGCCAGCACAGCCCCCAAAGCCAGCGCGAGCATTCCGCCGATGATCCAACGCGAGCGTTGACCTCCGGTGTCTGACAGAAAACCCCAATTGGGGCGGGTGATCTGTATGCCGTAGTGCAAGGCCACCAACGCGCCTGGCAAAATCGCAGGCAGGGCCAGTTCAACCACCATCAACCGGTTCAACGTCGAAGTGGTCAGGACGACAATCGCCCCAAGGCACGTTTGCACCAGACCAAGTCGGACGATCTGTAGCCAAGACAGCGTTTTCAAAACCTCTGACCTCATGCCATCCCCCGCAAGGCGAATGCGGCAATCATCATGCCCGAGACATACAGCAAGACGCCGGTGCCATTATACCAAGGCGCTTTTCCCTTCGGATCGGCCAGCATGATGCGCATGGCCCAGAATTGAACAGCCAACACCGCCGCAACTCCTGCGGCGTGCAATGGCCTGTCCCATGTGAACAACAAAGCAATCACTGCCATCTGCGGCACCGCCATGACACAGCACGCCACTTTGGCTGCGCGGGCGGGCCCAAGCGTGACTGGCAGAGAATTCACCCCCATCTGCCTATCACCTTCCAGCGCCTTGAAATCGTTCAGTGTCATGATTCCATGCGCGCCAATTCCGTAAAGAACTGCGATCCCCAGAATTTCAATGCGAGGTGCTCCGGCGCTTAGAACTGCGGCCCCGGTGATCCAAGGCAATGTTTCATAGCTCAGCCCGACCAATCCCGGTCCGAACCAGCCCGAGCGCTTCATGCGCACAGGTTCCGCCGAATAAGCCCAAGCCGCCACAACCGCGAGGCACGTAGCGCCAAACCCCCATGTGCCCAAATGCCACCCTACGACCAAAGCCAAAGCCGACATGGCGAGCGCGATCCACAACCCCCACCGCCCAGGAATCCGGCCGGAGGGTATGGGACGGTTCGGCTCATTGATCGCATCCACATGCCGATCACACCAATCATTGGCTGCCTGACTCATGCCGCATACGATTGGACCTGCCAGAACAACGCCAAGCACAACCAGCCACCATCGATCTGAGACAAAGGCCCCTGAAGACACGACACCACACAAATAGGCCCACATCGGCGGGAACCACGTGATGGGTTTGATCAACGTGAGCGCAGCCACCGGATCCGGAAAACGACGCATGTGTATGGGCTGTGATACATCCATACTGTCAACTATGGCTGACACTTTGAGTCTTGGCAAGCGTGTCGGTGCGACTTAGCCGTTCTTACTCAGCAGGCCGTATTTACGTAGCTTCACGTACAAAGACTGTCGGCTCAGGCCCAACATCTCAGCTGCAGCAACACGATTGTTACGAGTCAATTCTACCGCAGTTTCGATGCACATCTTTTCCACCACATCCGTGGTTTCCGCGACGATCTCTTTCAAAGAGGCCGTGCCGACAAGATCCATCACATTGCGACCGGGATCGGGCAATTGACCATCTGCATCCGGGCTGCCGATTTTGCCACGGGATGGCTCCAACCGGCTGCTATCGCGTATGATCAACCCAATTGCGGGATGTTTGGGATGATCCAAGTAGGTGGCAGACGCCTCAATCGACACCTTGGTGCCAACCTCATTCAGGATTTTTGTAGTATAAAGCCGCATCTGCCCTGCAGATTTGGCATTCTCCAAAAGTACGCCCAAATCCACCTGGCCACGGGCCAAATGCTCTGCCAACGACCGACCCACCACATCCGACAAATGCGCCGCGCCGATCATATCCAAAAACGCTTCGTTGACGGAAAGGATTTGGCCTCGCCCGTCCAAAAACAGGATTGCATCTGACGTTGCCGCAACCAGCGCGCTTTCCTGACGGTCCGCCAAGGCGGCCAATGCCGCTTCTTGCGCGGACTTATCCGTAACCAAGCGACACAGCATGACCCGCTGTCCGCCCGCGCGGAACACATGCGGCACCAGTGTGATCTGCGCCCCGGAGCGGGACGCCTCGACCACTATGGGTTCAGGCTGATCTGCCAGCGTCGCATTCAACAGGCTTTCCATAAGCTCTGCGCCGGTGCGGTTTTCAAAATGGCTGGCCAATGTGGTGCCGATCACCGCGGAATCCGTTGACCCCAACAAGATCGACGCCGCTTCATTCACATCATCAATGCGTCCAGTGCTCAACTTGATGAACAACGCAGCCTCGCGGGTCTGCGCCAACAGCACACGATACCGTGCGTCGAATTCCCGTCGCGCCTCATACCCACGTTCCAGCGCAAGCTGCGCTTGGACCAGCTGTTGTTGTGTTTCTGCGATCGGACGCAAGTCGCGCCCCAGCAACAACGCCGCACCATCCTGCCCGAACCGGTGGAATGTATAGCGCACAGGATATTGCCAGGTGGCGTTGTCCGTATGGTTCAGTTCAATAAACCGCGGCGGCTCCTGCCCGGCCAGATACATATCATGCGCGGCCTGGAACATCGTTACGCTTTCCTGCGTCAGGAATTCGGTGATCGCCCGCCCTTCCCAATGCTCCAGGTTACCGAAACTGTCCGCTCCATGGTTTACGATGACGGAAAGGATAATGCCTTCGGCTGAAACAACCAAAGCAAGATCAGAGGCCGCGCCAAGAATGCTGCTGAGAAATTCAGGTTCGATAAGCGGGACCGCTCCGCTCGTCCAGAAATTGGTGCCGCCTGTCTTCATGATCCGATGCGTCGTCTGCCCTGCTTCAAACAACGGCTCAAAACATCGGTTGGCGTATTGGTCACCAAATCGACACCCGTCGTCTCTTTTATGTCCGCATGCGTTTCCAAGATCGACCCACCCAATACCAAAAGTGGAACTTCTGAAACACGTTGACGTATACTAAAGACGGTTTGAGCAATTGTTGCAAGTCCAGCCGTCCGACCACAGGTAAACATCACAGCGTCCGGCATTTCTGCCGAAATCCTTCGCACCAGATCATCACCCGGTTCGGCGAAGACACTGCACACCTGAACACCCATTCGACGGAGCTGCGCCGCAACCACGCTGGCGCCCAGAAAATGCTGCTCGCCTTCTGGCACCACAAGAACCATCGTCACATCCACCGCCTGAGGCGGGGTGAGAAACACAACCTCATCCGCCGCTTCAGTCAGCAGGGATTGCAAACGCAGCGCACCGATTGTGACTTGCGCAAAGTCAATCTTTGATTGCACCCAAAGCTCGCCCAGCTCCTTGGCCGCCATCGGTACATAATTGTCGATAATCGTATCAACATTCAGGCGAAAGCCTCGCAGCTCAGCTTGCACCAATTCTGCCTCGAACTCCGGTTGGTACAAAATGGCTCTGACCAAGTAGTCCAAAATGAACTGTCGCACACCGGCTTGGTAAGGCGCCTGACGCTGTTGCAGGACGGAAATGACGTGTGTCGCCAAACGATCTGTCCCAGACGCAAATTCTGCGCTGGTTTTGGATCGGCTTGGAAGGTCGTTCTCCGTCATGGCACGTCCCGGGGTGGGCTCGCCTGGTGAGCTGTTAGGCGCAAGCAGAGCTTATGATCGACTTTGGTCTATTGTCTGACCGTACAACACTAATGTCAATCTGATTTGACATGTATGAAAAATGTCTGAAAACATTCAAGACGGGTACATATTTTTCAATAAAATATGGCAATCTACTCCACCTAATATCATCACAGCACACTGTGCTTACCGGCATACTTCGTAAAATCCTGACACTCATTGTGTAAGTTATAATTGACACTTTTGCCTGAAACCCGCTAGCCTGTCTCTCGCGGATTGACGGGAAACAAACTCATGTCCAACAGGACAAAGGCCGAGGAAACCAAGCCAGGCCTTTATACAGAAGAAGAGCGCGCACGACGCGACGCAACGATTTGGACCCCGGTGCAAGGCGTTCTTGCGCCGCTGCAATTTGTCGTTTTTCTGGTCTCTCTCGGGCTGGTGGTGCGTTACCTCACAACCGGGTTCGGATACGAGGCCGCAACCATTTCCATCGTGCTAAAGACCGGCGTGCTTTACATCATCATGATCACCGGCGCGATCTGGGAAAAAGTTGTTTTTGGTCAATACCTTCTGGCACCTGCCTTCTTCTGGGAAGATGTGTTTTCATTCCTCGTCATCGGATTGCATACCGCCTATCTCTGGGCCCTCTTTACCGCGGCGCTTGCCCCCTCCCAATTGATGTGGCTCGCCCTCTCCGCCTATGCCGTCTACGTGATCAACGCAGCGCAATTTGTCCTCAAATTGCGCGCCGCGCGCCTGCAACACGCTCAGCTGACTGAGGCGACCGCATGAACGATCTGTCGCCTCCCACCAACACCAGCGGATGCCGCTCTGCCCCGATTCTGAAACAACGCGGCCAGCGTGAGGTTTTCTGTGGTTTGACGGGAATCATCTGGCTGCACCGCAAAATGCAGGATGCATTCTTTCTGGTGATCGGCAGCCGCACCTGCGCCCATCTCCTGCAATCTGCGGCCGGTGTGATGATTTTCGCCGAACCGCGATTCGGCACAGCGATTCTCGAAGAGACCGACCTGGCCGGCCTCGCGGATGCCCAACAAGAGCTTGATAAAGTGGTTGACGAATTGCTCGCCCGCCGCCCTGACATCCGCCAGCTGTTTCTCGTGGGCTCCTGCCCATCCGAAGTGATCAAACTTGATCTCGCAAAAGCCGCCGAACGCATGACCCAACGCCACGCACCCTCAGTGCGGGTGCTGAACTTCTCCGGCTCCGGGATCGAAACCACCTTCACCCAGGGCGAAGACGCCTGCCTTGCCTCTATGGTCCCGGTGCTGCCCGAAACAGACGCACGCCAACTCCTGTTGGTTGGCGCGCTGCCCGACGTGGTCGAAGATCAAGCGATCAACCTGCTGTCCCAGATGGGGATCGACGCCAAAGTCCTGCCCGCGCCGCGCGCCGACAGCGATCTGGCTGTCGGGCCAAACACGGTCTTTGCCCTGATCCAACCCTTTCTTGGCGACACCCACGCCGCCCTCGAACGGCGCGGCGCCCGTCACCTGCCCGCCCCCTTCCCCTTTGGCGAAGAAGGCACAACCGCTTGGCTCGCCGCCATCGCCACCGAATTTGGCGTCGATCAAGCCACATTTGACGCAGTCACCGCCGCCCCTCGCGCCCGGGCGCGTAAAGCCATTGCCCAAGCCGCCGAAACCCTCGCTGGCAAGTCGCTCTTTTTCTTCCCCGACAGCCAGCTCGAAATTCCACTGGCCCGTTTCCTCACCCGCGAATGCGGCATGACGGCCTTCGAAATCGGAGCGCCGTTTATTCACAAAGCGATCGTCGGCCCTGATCTCGACCTCATCGCCCCCGGCCCCACCCTGTCCGAAGGGCAAGATGTCGATCTGCAGCTGGACCGCGCCCGCGCTCAAGCTCCCGATCTGACCGTCTGCGGTCTGGGCCTCGCCAATCCGCTCGAAGCCGAGGGCCTCGCCACCAAATGGGCCATCGAACTGGTCTTCACCCCGGTGCATTTCTATGAACAGGCTGGCGATCTTGCCGGCCTCTTCTCACGCCCCCTGCGCCGCAAAGATATTCTTGCCTCCGATCCAACTTCTTTTGGACCCAAATACTCCGGGGGGTCTGGGGGGCTGGCCCCCCAGCGGCAGCCATGAAGCTCACGGTCTGGACATATGAAGGCCCGCCCCATGTGGGCGCGATGCGCGTCGCCACCGGCATGACCGGTCTTCATTACGTGCTCCATGCGCCACAGGGCGACACCTACGCCGACCTGCTTTTCACCATGATCGAGCGGCGCAATGACCGCCCGCCGGTGACCTATACGACCTTCCAGGCCCGCGATCTGGGGTCAGACACGGCACATCTGTTCAAGACGTCACTCGAAGAGGCCTACGACCGCTTCAAACCCGAGGCGCTGATTGTCGGCGCATCCTGCACCGCCGAATTGATCCAGGACGATCCCGGCGGCATGTCCGAAATGATGGGCTTGCCGGTGCCAGTGATCCCACTGGAACTGCCCAGCTATCAGCGCAAAGAGAATTTCGGCGCGGATGAAACGTTTTTCCAGATCACCCGCGCACTCGCCAAACCATGTGAGAAAACCGAACGGCCGTCTGCCAACCTGATTGGCCCCACAGCCCTCGGTTTCCGTCACCGTGACGACATCACCGAAGTCACCGCTTTGCTGAATGACATGGGCATTGACGTCAACGTGGTCGCCCCGATGACGGCCTCTCCGTCCGATATCGCGCGCATGGGCGCCGCGCATTTCAACGTGCTGATGTATCCCGAAACCGCAGAATCTGCCGCGCGCTGGATGGAACGCGAGTTGGGTCTGCCATTTACAAAGACGGTACCCATCGGCGTCGGCGCGACCCGCGAATTTGTGGCCGAAGCCGCAGAATTGGCTGGCGTCACACCGCGCTTTGACGACAGCCGCCTGCGTCTACCTTGGTATTCCGCCTCAGTCGACAGCACATACTTGACCGGCAAGCGTGTGTTCATCTTTGGCGATGGCACCCATGTCAAAGCCGCCGCGCGCATCGCCCGCGACGAGATGGGCTTCGAAGTGGTAGGTTTGGGCTGCTACAACCGCGAAATGGCCCGAGAAATCCGCGCAGTTGCACGGGACTTCGACCTGACCGCCACGATCACAGACGATTACCTCGAAGTCGAGCGGGTGATCGAAGACCTCGCACCCGAGATGATCCTCGGCACCCAGATGGAGCGTCACATCGGCAAGCGTTTGGGCATTCCATGCGCCGTGATCTCCGCACCGGTGCATGTGCAGGATTTCCCTGCGCGCTATTCCCCGCAAATGGGGATCGAAGGGGCAAATGTCATCTTTGACACCTGGGTGCATCCTTTGGTCATGGGGCTGGAAGAGCATCTGTTGCACATGTTCCGCGACGACTTCGAATTCCACGATGCAGCGGGCCCATCTCACCACGGAGGCCACGCGCCCGTAGCAGGGGGCGATGCGGTCTCATCCCCGCAGCCCGAGATAGCTCCGCAAAAGACAACAGAAGAAGACGGCAACGTGATCTGGCTCGCGGATGCGGAAAAAGAGCTGAAGAAAATTCCGTTCTTTGTACGTGGCAAGGCACGGCGCAACACCGAAACCTTTGCTGCCTCCAAAGGCGTGACCGAAATCTCGGTCGACACACTCTATGAGGCCAAGGCCCATTATGCGCGATAGTCTCACATATCGCGTTGTGATCGTGACCCTCGACAGTCACGCCGCAGGCCCCGCACAACGGGCCATGCGGTCTTTGGCGGCGGACTATCCCGGCCTGTCGGTCGAAGTTTTTGCCGCCGCCGAATGGGGCGAAACCCCCGGTTCTTTCGAAACGGCAGAGGCCGCCGTGGCCAATGCGGATATCGTAGTCGCCAACCTGCTCTTTTTGGAAGAGCACGTGGCGCGCATTCTGCCTGCGCTGAAAGAACGGCGTGACGCCTGTGATGCGATGATCGGGGTTGTCGCAGATCCAGAGATCGTGCGCCTGACGAAAATGGGCGGGCTGGACATGTCGGCGCCCGCATCCGGCGCGATGAAGCTTCTGAAAAAGTTGCGCGGCTCAGCCAAGCCGGGCGGGAATTCGGGCGAAAAAAGCATGGCCATGCTGCGCCGCCTGCCCCGCATTCTAAAGTTCGTGCCTGGCAAGGCCCAGGATTTGCGAGCCTGGTTCCTGGTCATGCAATATTGGCTGGGCGGTTCCGACGATAATGTCGAAGCGATGCTGCGCTTTTTGTTGAACCGGTATTCCAAAAGCACCGGCTGGGTGCAGGCGCCAGAGGCAGCAGCCCCCGTCGAATATCCCGATGTGGGCCTCTATCACCCCGATCTGCCCGCGCGGATCACCACCAAGGCGGCGGACTTACCCCAACCTGCGGACGCACAAGCTACAGTCGGGCTTTTGATGATGCGTTCATACGTGCTCAGCTCGGACACCGCCCATTATGATGCGGTCATCCGTGGGTTTGAGGCGCAAGGTGTGCGTGTTTTGCCTGCCTTCGCTGGCGGTCTGGATGGCCGCCCCGCGATTGAGGCTTATTTCTCGGGCAACAAGATTGACGCGCTGGTCTCTTTGACCGGGTTCAGCCTTGTGGGCGGCCCCGCTTATAATGACAGCGACGCAGCGGTCGACGTGCTCAAAGCGCTGGATGTCCCCTATATCGCGGCGCATCCGCTGGAATTTCAGACGCTCGAACAATGGTCCGCCTCTAAATCCGGCCTTGGTCCCATCGAAACGACCATGCTTATTGCACTGCCCGAACTGGATGGCGCGACCTGCCCCACTGTCTTTGCTGGACGCCATGCCGCAGAAGGCTGCAACGGGTGCCCTACGCCCTGTGCTGCGAGCAGCGAGGCCAAAGCCATGGCCCCCTGCCCCGAGCGGATCACCGCTTTGGTCGCGCGAACCAAAAAGATGGCCGCATTGCGCCGCAAAACCCGCGCAGAGCGCAAAGTAGGCATCGTAATTTTTGGCTTCCCGCCCAATGCGGGCGCGGCTGGAACCGCCGCTTACCTGAGCGTATTTGAAAGCCTTTTCAATACGTTGTCGGAAATGAAGCGCGGCGGCTACCAAGTTGATTTGCCCAAGGATGTCGCGGCATTGCGCGCAAAAGTGCTCGAAGGCAATGCCAGCCTATACGGGCAAGAGGCCAACGTGGCCGCCAAAGTGCCCGCTGATGACATCGTGGCTGAAACCCCCTGGCTTGACGAGATCGAAGCACAATGGGGCCCTGCCCCAGGCCGTGTGCAAACCGACGGGCGCCATGTTTATGTGCTGGGCGCTGAACTCGGGCAGGTCTTTGTCGGGCTGCAACCGGGCTTTGGCTATGAAGGCGATCCGATGCGGCTGCTGTTTGAGCATGGCTTTGCCCCGACACACGCCTTTTCCACGTTCTACCAATGGCTCAAAACCAAATGGCAGGCGGATGTGCTTCTGCACTTCGGAATGCATGGCGCGCTGGAATTCATGCCGGGCAAACAGGCGGGCCCATCTGGCGATGACTGGCCCGACCGCCTGATCGGCGACATGCCCAATGTCTATCTCTACGCGGCGAACAATCCATCCGAAGCCACATTGGCCAAACGTCGCTCAAACGCAGTGACGGTCACCCATTTGACACCGCCATTGGCCTCTGCCGGGCTCTATAAGGCACTGGCCGAGCTGAAAGACTCGCTGCAACGCTGGCGCAGCCTGGGGCCAGAGGAAGACCGGACCGAGATTGAAACGCTGATTGCAGAACAGGCAGATGGCGTGGATCTGGGCGGCACAGCGCCAGAAGATCTGTGGCTCAAACTGTTGGAGACCGAAGAGGCGCTGATCCCAGACGGGTTGCACGTTGTGGGCCAACCGCTCTCTGAGGCTGCGCGCACAGAATACATGGGCTTGATGCCCGAGATGTCAGCCGAAGAACATGCGCGGGTAGACGCATTGTTACAGGAAGACAGCGAACTGCCCGCTTTGATGCACGCATTGGATGGGCGTTATACCCCGCCGGTGGCAGGCGGCGATTTGATCCGGTCATCAGAGATCTTGCCAACCGGGCGTAACATTCACGCCTTTGATCCATTCCGTATGCCCACCGAATACGCCTGCCGGGATGGCGCGCGTCAGGCGGAGTTGCTGTTGGCCACGCATGACACCCTTCCGCGCACTGTGGCGCTGGTGCTGTGGGGATCAGACAATATCAAATCCGACGGCGGCCCGATCGCCCAAGCCTTGGCGTTGATGGGATGCAAACCTCGTTTCGACAGCTTCGGACGCTTGGCGGGCGCCGATTTGATCCCAGTTGAGGCGCTTGGCCGCCCCCGCGTGGACGTGATCATGACCCTATCGGGGATTTTCCGCGATCTTCTGCCGCTGCAAACGCGCATGTTGGCCGAAGCCGCGTTGGCCTGTGCCGAAGCTGATGAGCCGCCTGAGCTGAACTTTGTGCGCGCCCATGCGCTGGCCTATGCCGAAAAGACCGGGTGCGACATGAAAACAGCCGCGTTGCGGGTCTTTTCCAACGCAGAAGGTGCCTACGGCTCCAATGTGAACGCCTTGGTCGATAGCTCCGCCTTTGGCGATGAAGACGAGCTGGCAGATGCGTATCAGGCGCGCAAAGGCTTTGCCTATGGCATCGATGGCAAAGCCGCCGCCAATCCAGAAATCCTGCAAGCCGCCCTAGCCGATGTGGATGTGGCGTATCAGAACCTCGAAAGTGTCGAATTGGGCGTCACAACGGTTGCCCACTACTTTGACACGCTGGGCGGTATCGCTCGCGCGGTGAAACGTGCGCGCGGTGGCGATGAAGCCGCAGTTTACATCGGCGATCAGACCCGCGGGGCGGCCAAGGTGCGTAGCCTGAAAGACCAGGTGGCATTGGAAACACGTTCTCGCTCGCTCAATCCGAAGTTCTTTGAAGGGCTTTTGAAGCACGGCGCCGAAGGCGTGCGCCAGATCGAGGCACATGTGACCAACACCGTCGGCTGGTCAGCGACCACGGGACAGGTAGAGCCTTGGGTCTATCAGCGTATTTCCGAGACCTTTGTTCTGGATGACGCGATGCGTCAGCGTCTGGCAGAGCTGAACCCCGCCGCCTCATCGCGGATGGCCAATCGGCTGCTGGAAGCCTCGGATCGGGATTATTGGCAGCCCGACGCCGACACGCTGGCCGCGCTGCAGGATGCCGCGGATGCGCTGGAAGATCGCCTGGAAGGGATCGCAGCAGAATGACCACGCATGTGCATATCAGTTTCGAAGCGCTGTCGCGCTCCGACTTGCCGGGGGGCGCTGCCCCCCAGACCCCCCGGAGTATTTGCCTCCAAAAGAAGGGGGAGAGGCACCATTTGGAAAGGAGGGCGTTATGAGCCCACTTGATCGCAATCCCCCCGTGTTGCGCGGCCAGGACGGAGATGGCTCTGTTCAGGTGCATCAGGACGCATCGATGAAAATCGAAGGCGCAAAGGTGTTTTCGGTTTACGGGAAAGGCGGCATTGGGAAATCCACCACATCCTCGAACCTTTCAGCTGCGTTTTCCATGTTGGGCAAGCGCGTGTTGCAGATCGGCTGTGATCCCAAGCATGACAGCACCTTTACCCTGACCGGTCAGTTGCAGCCCACGGTGATCGACATCCTGAAAGAGGTGGATTTTCACCCCGAAGAGCTGCGCCCCGAAGATTTTGTGACCGAAGGGTTCAACGGGGTAAAATGTGTGGAAGCGGGCGGCCCACCTGCAGGCACGGGGTGTGGTGGTTATGTGGTGGGGCAGACTGTCAAACTGCTGAAGCAGCATCATCTGCTGGAAAGCACTGATGTGGTGATCTTTGACGTGTTGGGTGATGTGGTGTGCGGTGGTTTTGCCGCACCTTTGCAACATGCTGACCGCGCGCTGATCGTGACCGCCAATGATTTTGACAGCATTTACGCCATGAACCGCATCATTGCTGCGGTTCAGGCAAAATCCACCAATTACAAAGTGCGGCTCGCGGGCTGTGTCGCCAATCGGTCACGCGACACCGACGAGGTGGATCGCTTTTGTGACACCGTCGGCTTCAAGCGCATCGCGCATATGCCGGATGTGGATGCGATCCGCCGGTCGCGTCTGAAGAAAAAGACGCTGTTTGAGATGGACGAAGAAGAAGACATCGTGCGCTGCCGCGCTGAATATGTCCGTCTGGCCGAAACCCTGTGGAACGGGACCGACGCACTGGCGCCACAACCAATGGAAGACCGCGACATCTTTGAACTCTTGGGATTTGATTGATGCTAGACGGCCGCCTCTCTTCTCGGACCGGGCTGGATCAGCCCTCCGCAGGCCAGCGTTCTGGCTATGCCGCGACACGTGCGCGGGTGGAGACCTATTTTGACAAGACTGCGACGCAAACATGGGAGCGACTGACCTCGGATGCGCCGGTATCAAAAATTCGCGAAACCGTGCGCGCCGGGCGGGACCGGATGCGGGCCTTGATCCTGAGCCGTTTGCCGCAGGATTTGCGGGGCCAGCGGGTTTTGGATGCCGGATGTGGCGCCGGGCAGATGACCCAGGCGCTGGCCGAACGCGGCGCTCAGGTTCTGGCCGTGGATATTTCGCCCAGCCTTGTCAAAATAGCGCAAGACCGACTTCCACAACCTTTGCACAACCAGGTGGCGTTTCACGCAGGCGACATGTTGGACCCGGATCTGGGTGGATTTGACCACGTCATCGCGATGGACAGCCTGATTTACTATACCGCTGACGATATCGGCCGGGCATTGGCGCGGCTTGAGCCACGGGTTCAGGGGGCGACCGTCTTTACCGTGGCGCCGCGCACACCGCTGTTGATGGCCATGTGGTATGCGGGCAAGGCCTTTCCCAAATCGGATCGGTCGCCCACCATGATCCCCCATGCGCGCGACCCGCTGGCGCGGGCCGCCAAATCCGCAGGCGCCGGCCGCGTGGTGCGCCCGGTTGAACGGGTGACCAGCGGATTTTACATTTCCGAAGCGATGGAGACGCGGCCATGACGCGCGCGGCACCCTCTCGCTTCCTGCCCTTCTCTGATGCGGCTTCTGACAGCTTGCCCATGGGCCAGCTGTTGCGGCTGTCGCTGTTTCAGGTGTCGGTTGGGATGGCGACGGTGATGCTTTTGGGCACGCTCAACCGTGTGATGATCGTCGAATTGGGTGTGCCTGCGATGGTCGTGGCCATTATGATCGCCCTGCCCGTGTTGATCGCACCGTTCCGGGCGCTTTTGGGCTTTCGGTCTGACACCTACCGCTCCGCCATCGGGTGGAAGCGCATCCCCTACATCTGGTTTGGCTCGCTCTGGCAATTTGGTGGATTGGCAGTGATGCCGTTTGCCCTGCTGATCCTGGGCGGTGGCGCGGAACACCAAATTCCGTTCTCGGGTGAAGCGCTGGCGGGCATCTCGTTTCTGATGACGGGCCTTGGCATTCACATGACCCAAACTGCGGGTCTGGCACTCGCCTCAGACCGGGCAACCGATGAAACGCGGCCCCGCGTGGTGGCTTTGCTTTACGTGATGTTCTTGGTCGGGATGGGTGTCTCGGCTGTGATCATTGGCGGATTATTACAAGATTTCAGCCCCTTACGCCTGATTCGCGTTGTTCAGGGCGCCGCTGTTGTTACCCTAGTGCTCAACCTGATCGCGCTTTGGCGGCAAGAAAACGTGCGCCCCATGAGCAAGGCGGAACGCGAAGCGCCCCGGCCCCTGTTTTCGGATGCAATGGCGGATCTTGGCAGCGGAGGCCGCGCCGGTCGTCTTTTGGCCTGCGTCTTTGTCGGCACGATGGCCTTCAATATGCAGGACGTTCTGCTCGAGCCTTATGGCGGCGAAATTTTGGGCCTGTCGGTCTCTGCGACCACGCTTTTGACAGCACTTTGGGCGCTTGGCGCTCTGTTGGGCTTTGTGTGGGCCGGCACGCGGCTGGCGCGGGGGTCAAATTCATATCGGCTGGCGGGTGGTGGCATTCTGGCCGGCATCTGGGCCTTTTCGCTGGTGATCTTTGCGGCGCCGCTGGAGCTGA
>JABSSA010000429.1 GCA_013214665.1 Paracoccaceae bacterium | reverse complement strand
CTGAACATTTCCGGTATCGAAGTCATTGATAAGACCAATGGCGAAGAGACGGAGCTGTTCCTGACGCCGGATGATATCTTTAGCTTCTCCACCACCCCGGATGGCGAGCTTGCCGCCGTGCTTACCGCTGCGCTCAGCGGCGAGAGCGAACTGGTGACGCTCTTCGGCGATCCGGGTGACTCGGTCGAATTGACCCAAGACATCAGAACATTCACCCAAGCGACCGGAGCCGATGCAACAGTCACTCTCGATGGCCAGAACGTGGATGTTTACGAAATTAGAGATGGTGGAGGTGCAATCCTGGGCGCCATTGGCATTGACCAGGATATTTCCGTCACCATCGCAACAGCACCAATCGCGTAAATCAACGATTGAAGCAGTGCCGCATGCGCGCTGCTTCAATAATCCTTTTCGAAAAACACACCCACAGAGGTGCCACTGCCTTGCGTAGTGGCACCTCTGACGGTCACATTCGGTGTCAGATCGATGTTCAGCGCAACACCCGCGTCATCGCCATCTCCGACGGTGACGTCGGTATATATGTTATCGGTCAGATACTTGCCCACTCGCAGGTTCGCATTGCCCGCGTCATCTGTTGTAACGTCGATATCATCCAGCGCAAATCCTTCGCGCAAACGGCCTAGCAGCGATACGCCTTTGCGTCCGGCCAGCGTGGCCACCGCGTTGGCCAGTTGCAGCGCTTGAAAGGCCGAGAGTGAAGACAGATCGCGCCCGAAAATCAGCTGCGCCAAGACCTCTTCCTGTGGCAAGGACGGCGACGATTCAAAACGCACGGTTGGATCAGATGCACGACCTTCGAGAATGACACTGGCCGTTCCCGTATCCGTGCGGCTTTCTGCGGCAAAGTTCAGGAACGGGTCGAAATCGCCCAGCAGGGTGATCTCTCCCCGGCTCAGGGAAAACCGCTTGGCCAGGATATCAAAACGCCCTCGAATAAGGTTGATCGCGCCGGACGAAATAGGAGCTGCTGTTGTTCCAGACAAACGCAACGCGCCACCCAACTCCGCGTCCAATCCGCGGCCTCTGACGAAGATGCGCGCCGGGGCCGATATAGTCACATCCAACGGATAAGCCGCCGATCCACCAGACGTCGCGGCGTCACTTCGGATCAAGCCAGCCCGCTGGCGCGTTGCTCGGATCGCACGGGTTTCGCCCTGATGCCGGATCTCAGGGATCGCACCAAATGACCCAACCGAAGGCGACGCCAGCGTGATCAATGACTCGTCAACATCAATCCGCCCGGCAATCTGTGCCCCACCTGTTAAGGGCCCACGTACCGAAATCTGTCCATCTAGCAGCGTCCGATACAGCTGCGGGTCTTCCAAACGGACGCCAGTCAAAGCAATGTTCAAATCCGCAGAATTGCCGCCACTCAGCACCACAGGCCCGCGCACAGAAACCAGACCACCGCGTTCCGGCGCCCCCTGCATCGCCACCTGCGCCCGCCCGCGCGCAAGATCAACCGACCCACGGATGCTCTCCAGTCGCAAGCCCGCTTCTGGCGCAACAAATACCGCATCCGTGACCCGCACCTGCCCGGACAGACCGGTGAGATCCGTACCGACTTGGGTCAGGTCAAACGCCAAACCGCCCAAAATGCTGCGCGGTTGCAAAAACGGGTTCGCAAGGCCCAAGGGCGCAGCCCCGTTGATTTGAAGCGATAGATCGGGTGTCACTTTGCCAGTTACCTGCGCACTGGCACCCCCTGGCCCTTGCGCCGCGGTTTTGGTCAAGAGCGCGCCACCTTCATCGCGCAATGTCCCTTCCAACGCGACAGGGCCCGGAAATTCCGGGACCAGCGCGGCCAGGTTGGGCAAATCAAACTCATAGGCAAACGACAGAGTTGGCGCGATCTCACCAGCCGCTGAAAAACGAGAACTGTAAGGCCCCTCCCCTTGGGCATCGACGGACCATTGCGCCCCCTGTCGCTTCAACGCACCCCGCAGAGCAACCGGCCCGTTGATCTGTGGCGCCAAATCCGATGCATTCGTCAGATCAGCATCAAAGCGCAGATCACCGACAGCATCCGTCAGCGTCCCTTGCGCGTTGGCGCGCGCGCGATCCGTCATAAAGCGCGCCTCCCGCAGGGTTAGACCGACCGCATCCCGGCGCGCGGACAGAGCAACCTCCGCTTGCCCAGACAGCAGCGTATCGACCGCTTCGATCCCCACGCGCAGATCTGTCCCTCGCCCAGCCAAATCGACGTCAAATGCCCCGCCGACATCCGCCGTACCGCGCAACGTGACGTCTGCCGCACCAGATAGGGTTTGCCCAGAAATACCAGAAAACCCGGTGAGATTTGTACTTTGCAGACCAACATCGAACTCCGCTGCAAAAGCGCTATCAAGCCCGTCGATCGCCACATCACCGGCAAGCGCATAGCTTGCCCCGTTTAACGAAACGTCCGACAGGCGCAGCGGTGTGCCCGTCGTGTAATCAATCCGCGCACGTCCATCGACGGCGCTGCCAAGTGCCGCGTTAACGTCCGCATCACCTGTGTCGAGGCCGCGCACCTTCAATGCCAAATCGGCCCCGATGGCGCTGGCCTGTCCTTCGGCAACGGCGATTGTGCCATCCAAGGTCACAGACCCACTGTCGATCCGCTGTGCGTCGCGGGCGAACGCTTCGAACTGCAAACGCCCTTCCCAGATGTCCGACGCCGCGCCATCATGCCGAAGGTCAAACTGTGCCGACTGCAAAGTTGTTTCCGGCCCCGCCAGCGGCAACAGAACGGGCGCCCCGTCCTCACACCCTAAGCTGCCGGTCACATCAAAACGCAGCGGCCATGCATCCGCGTTCAATGCCGCGCGCCCGCGCAGGTTTACCGCTTGTGCCGCCAGCACAAATTCCGTCAGATCGATCGCCCCGTCGGCATCCCGCGCCCCTTGCGCCACCAAGGATACATCCGGCCCAAAGAACGCTCGGTATTGCGGTGCAAAAAGGGCTGTCACATCGCCCGTCACATCCGCCGCAAAGGCGCGCGCTCCGGGCTGTTCCTCTGGTTCTGACAGGCGAAACGCACCTTCCAAACGTGGCGCGCCGTCTGTGCGCAGATCAAAGATCGCGCTGAAATCGGAAAGCGGACCACGCCCCTGCGCCGACAAATCCACGCTGGGCACCCCGGGCAATCCAAGCCGTTGCGCGGCTATTCCGCCAACACCTTCGGACACCTCAAGATCCAGCGTCAGCGCCTCACCCGCCTGCACAAATTGCAAAAGCAAAGCCACCTGGCCTGCTTTGCCCCCCAACCGGCGCGCATCCAGCGTCGCATCCAACGCCCCATCCGCCAACTTGGCCGATGCACGTAGCTGTAACGCCACATCTTCGCCCAGCACGGGCGCGCCGATCTCGATCCGGTCAGCGCCCAAGTCTCCGACATTCACGGACACGGGCAATTCGGGCAGGCTAAACCCCGGCGCTGCGGCCGTTGGCGCAGAGCCCGGCACAGGATTGGGCAAACGCGGAAGCACGATCCTTGTCGCGCGCAGGCTCTCAATCTCAATTGCCCCGCGCAGCAGCGCAGATCGTTGCCACGTCAGCTCCGCATCCTCGATCGTCAGCCAAACGCCTGCGGGATCGGCGATCGTGACGCGCTCAATGCGCGCGGTTGAGCGTAAGGCACCGGAAAACCCTTCGATCCGCACCACGCGCCCTTCGCCACCCAGCGCATCTTCCAAAAGCCCGGCGATATAGCCGCGATCATTGTCTTGCGCCTGCGCCGCGCCGCTCATCACGGCAATGGCCAGAAGGAGATATGCAAAGGCCCGTCTCAAAACGCCTGCCCGATTCCGATGTAGATCTCAAAACCGCCTTCATCCGCCGGTCCGCCCACTGGTGTGGCCACATCCAACCGGATCGGCCCCAGCCCGGTGTCATACCGGACACCAAGCCCTACGCCCGTGTTCCAATCGCCAGACGTGATATCCGGCAAAACATCGGCCTGAACAAAGCCGCTGTCGACAAAGCCAACCACGCTAAGCTTGTCACCCGTCTGCACCCGTACTTCACCCGAAACTGTGGCAAAGGACCGGCCACCGGCCACATCGCCGCCCGCAACATCAACCCCGATGGATTGATATGCAAATCCACGGATGCTGCCGCCGCCGCCCGCGTAGAATGCGAAATCCACAGGCACGCGGGACAATGACGGCCCGGCAAGGCTGCCAACTTGCCCGCGAAAAGCCAAAGTCACCTTGTCACCCAACCTTCGATAGCTGCGCAAGTCCAGCGTGGTTCGCAGCCCATGATCGGCCCCTTGCAACGCGGCAAACGGTGTGAGCGACAGCTGTCCAAACAAGCCTGACCGCGCATTCAAAGGATTGTCGCGTGTGTCGTATGTGGCCGTCGCGGGCAGGGTCAGAAGCCAGTAGTCTCGCGCGCCAAAGGCATCTTCGGCCTCTGCATAGACTGAGCCAATGCCATAAGAATAGGTGTAGGCGCGGGGCTTTCGGTTGATCAGGCCGACCTCCACCGCCAGCCGGTCTGCGCTGTAATGGCGTTCGTCCAACTTGTCGGCGCGAGCAAAGGCATAGCCATCCACATCCGGCCCCCGGATCGCTGGTTTGTCGAACCGAAGCTCAAAGGCGAAATCCACCCCGGTGGCTGACCCACCAATCCCACCAATCTCGGCATCGAAGCGCAGTCGTTCCGCCCCGCCGAAAAGATTGCGGTGTTGCCAATACCCCGACAGCGTCAGGCCATCTTCGCTCGACACTTCTGCGCCAAAGCCAAAGGTGCGTGGCAAACGATCGGTGATTTGCCCATCAATCGGCAAAGCCGTGCCTTCTGGGAACTCCGCTTCGAACAAAGCCGCTGCTTGAAACGTCCCAGTACGCTGCAACCGGTTGCGGGCCCGGTCCAACTCTGATGGGGAAAACACCTCTCCCGTCGGGAGGCCCGCAATGGCACGAATGCGTTCGGGGCGCACAGCGCTTTCCCCGCTCAGGCGCAGCGGCCCAAAGGTCAGCTTTGGTCCCGGCGCAATGGAAAGCGTCACGTCCAACTCCGCCGCATTGTGGCGAGCAGTAATGGATTGATCGCTCACCTCTGCTTTGGCATGTCCTAGATTGCGCCATCCCTCGCGTGCCGCCTGCGCCGCTGCGCGTACGGCACTCAAATCGGCAACGGCACCTTTCGCGAACCCAGCCGGTACCTCTGTCTGGGGCGAAAGCGGGCCGACGCTGGCACGCCCAAAGGTAAAGCTTCGGCCCGGTGTCACCTTGACCACCACATTGGCCACACTTGCCGGCGCACGGATTGCCGGGATCGCCGCCACCTCGCGCCCATCCAGACGGATCGACACCTCTGGCCCAAAATAACCGGCATCATAAAGTGCAGAAATCAATCGTCCGTAGTCGGCTTGGGCCGCCGCGAGGATCTCTTGCCCCGACGGCGCGGGATCTTGCGGCAAAGTCCCCAACAAAGACGCCGCCTCGACGGCTTCCCGAACGCTTTCTTTGTCGGTCTGAATAGCAAAGCGCAGATCAAAAGCATCTGCCGCTGGTGCCCACATCACTGACACCAGAGCCAAGGCTGCGCCGATCCTGCGCATATCCGCCACACCATCCCCACACGTTTGCCTGCAAAGGCAGCCTAGCGGTTCAAGGACCGCTCTACAAACGTCCAAAGCATCACTTTCCGGAATTCCGGTTCGCACAGCGAAGTCTTGCGCATTTCTGATTGGTTCCTGTTCACAAAGGGCCTATATCGCCGTCACATTTTCCCTGGAGTCCATCATGGCCTTTGACCGTTCCATCAAAATCGCACCTTCCATACTGGCCGCTGACTTTGCCAACTTCGGGGCCGAATGCGCCGCCGTAGAAGCGCAAGGGGCTGATTGGATCCACGTCGACGTCATGGATGGCCACTTTGTGCCCAATATCACCTTTGGTCCGGCCACGTGCGCGGCCATCCGCCCGCACATCAAAGGTGTCATGGATGTCCATTTGATGATCGCACCCGTCGATCCCTACATTGATGCCTTTGCCGACGCCGGCGCGGACGTGCTCACAGCCCACGTGGAAGCAGGGCCGCACATTCATCGCACGCTGCAAGCCATTCGGGGCGCAGGTATGCGCCCTGGCGTGGCGCTGAACCCTGGTACGCCAGCGGAGGCTGTGGGCGAGTTGCTTGATATGGTAGATCTGGTCTGCGTGATGACAGTGAACCCCGGCTTTGGTGGGCAAAAGTTCATCGATATGTCCGCCAAGATCGGGCGTTTGCGCGAAATGATTGGGGATCGCGAGGTGCATATCGAAATCGACGGCGGCGTAGATCCAACCACAGCCCCGATCGTGGCTCAGGCGGGGGCAGATGTGCTTGTGGCAGGCTCTGCCGTGTTCCGCGGTGGCTCTGTTCAGGATCCGGCACCTTACGGCTCCAACATCACCGCCATCCGGCAAGCTGCCGAAGGCGTGTGGACGTAGCACAGACGGCCCGCTGCGCGCCGCTAACCGCTTGTTTGCAGTTTATCTTTTAAACCAAACACTGCCCTCGCAAAGACAGGGTTAGAAGCCAATTCTCATAGCTGCTCGGCAAAGTGTTCCAGCAGTTTGTGCTTTAGGATTTTGCCTGTAGGGGCCGCAGGCAACGCCTCTGCGACAACGATCTTTACCGGTCTTTTGTATCCGGCAAGCCGTTCTTTCACAAACGCCTTCAACGCACTCTCCGTCACCTCAGCGCCCGGAGCGGATTGCACAAAGGCCACTGGCTTTTCGTCAAAACCCACCTTTTGGCCAACCACGGCGCTTTGCACGACATCCGGATGATCGTTCAGCGCCGATTCCACTTCGGGCGGGTACACATTAAACCCACCGTGGATGATCAACTCTTTGGACCGGCCCAGGATATGCAGGCGATCCGCCTCATCAATCCGCCCCAAATCCCCGGTGCGCAGCCACCCATCTCCGATCAAGGCATCTGCGGTGGCTTCTGGATTGCGGTAATATCCCTTCATGATGTTGGGCCCGCGGACCAAAACTTCGCCTGCGCCATCTTCTCCACCGGGCACGCTTTCGTCGATCCGCATCTCGACCTGAGGCAGGCAAGGCCCCACAGAGACATCAGGATCGCCCAGCTTGCTAAAGGTGATGTGGGTCGCTGCGGCGGTTTCAGTCATGCCATAGCCGTTTTGCAAAGGCAGACCATAAAACGCTTCGGCTTTGCGCTTCCACGCGGGATCAAGAGGCGCGCCACCGGAGGAGACATAGCGTAGATGCGGCGACTCTAGGGCTGCGTGACCCTGTTCTTGCACGTGGCTCATCAAGAGCGCATGCATTTGCGGCACGCCCGGCAAATGCGTAACCCCGGCTTTCAGCGCCTCATAAAGCCGCGCCACTTCAAACCGCGCCTCAAGCCACGCGGTCGCCCCGGCGCATATGACCGCCGTCATCATCGACGCCAGACCAATCACATGCGCCATCGGCGCAACACCATAGACCAGGTGGCCCGGCTTCAGCGATCGAAAATCGCGCGCAGCTTGGCCCGCATAATGCAGGTTGGCATGGGTCAGCATGACACCTTTGGGTGTGCCTGTGGTGCCCGTTGTGTAGAGCAAAAGCGCCAGATCGGGATCATCGTCAGGCTGCGACGGCCCAATACGCGCAACCGACAAACTGCCAAAAGCACCCGTTTGCGTTTCGGCTCCCATCCGGGTGGCATGGGCGGCCGCGTCCTCTGATGCTGCGCTGGTCATCACCGCGACCATTGGTTCTGCGTGGCCGATCACCCGGGTGACTTCTGCGGCTGTCTGACGGGCGTTGACCGGGATCACCGTTGCCCCCATTCGGGAGCAGGCAAAGATTACGGCCACTGCCGCCGCGCAATTTTCCAACAAAAGAAGCACGCGATCCCCGCGCATCACTCCGAGGCCACCAAGCAAGGCACGCATATCTTCGACAGCGGCATCCAACGCCGCATAATCCCAGCGCGCGCCGCCGGCATCAATCAAAGCAAGTGCGGCGGGCTGGGATTTAGCGTGCTCATCCAGAAAGTGATGCCAACGGGGTGTCATTGGAATTTCGGTGTCCTTTTTTCCAGAAAGGCCGAGATGCCCTCTTGGGCCTCTGCGGTGCCGAAGGCGTGGGCCATCGCGTCGCGTTCCAGATCCAGCTGCGCCGCCTCGTCCTGATCATAAGCTGTGGAGACCATACGCCGGATTGTGCCCTGCGCCCCGCGGGGGCCGCGCGCAATCCGGTCACACAACGCCAGCGCCTGCGCGATGACGCCCGCTCCGTCTTCGGCAACCAAATTGACGACGCCCAACGCATGAAGGCGTTCTGAGACGACAGGCTGCGCGAGCACACACATTTCCATCGCCAATTGGCGCGGCAAGGCGCGCGCCAGATGCGCGGTCAGCCCTCCGTCAGGCACGAGGCCCGCTTTGACATAGGCGGCCGTGAATTTCACACCCGCCTCGGCAATCAGAAAATCACAGGCCAGCGCAATAGAGACACCGGCCCCAGCCGCACCGCCTTTGACGGCGGCAATCACCGGCACCGGAGAGCTTCGGATCGCGCGGATCACATCATGCAGATCTTCGATCCGGTCGCGGCGTTCCTGTTCCGGCAGGTTCGCGCGTTCGATGATGGCGTTCAGATTGCCGCCCGCACAAAAGAAATCCCCTTCGGAGGTGATCACAACAGCGCGGATCGCGGGATCCTTGGCCTGATCAATCGCGGTGCGGATCGTGTCGTAAAACTCAGGCGTGATCGCGCCACGCATCTTGGCATTGCCATTCCAGACAATGAGCCGATCACCGGCCTGTTCGAGCCGTGGTTCCATCTTGTCTCCTCCCTGCCCCGGACTTGATCCGGGGCCTTTTAAGGCGCGCGCTGGCTGGGCCATCGAGGAGGCCCAGCGAGTGCGTGGCGGCCTGCGGCCTTGAGTCCACGCTCGATGAGCTTTCGACCTATTGCCCCCTGATCCGCTTATAGACCCCAGTCCCTGTGGCCAACAAACGCCCCTCCGTGTCGTGCAGTTCACCATCCACAAAGACGGTTGATTTTCCACCACCCCGAACCGTGCCCGTGGCCGTCACGCGCATCCCCTGCGGAGCCGCGCCGATATAGTTCGTTGACATGCTCACCGTCAGGAATTTGGTCTGCCCTTCGGGATCGCCGGTCAACGACGCGGCATAGCCCATCGCATTGTCCAGAAGGCAGGAGATCACTCCACCGTGCAGCATGCCGTGGCGGTTGCCGTGCTGCGGGCCGATGTCCAGATGGCACCGGCCCTTTCCGTCACCGTCCGAGATATCCACGATATAGCCCAGGAGCGTTTGCGCCCCGGTTTCATCGCGGATGATCCCGTTGTCTTCAGGCAACTGACAGCTCCATGAAGCGTTCCAGATGGTAGTCGGTGTCGCCAAAGCGGTGATCTGCCATGATGATACGCTTGGCGATATGGCCCAGTTCGTATTCCTGGGTCATCGCGATGCCGCCATGCATTTGGATCGCCTCTTCGGCCACCAGCCGCCCGGCGCGCCCGATCAGGTTCTTGGCGGCGCTCAGCTCCATATCGCGGGTGCGCGGATCAGCGTCCAGATACCCCGCCGCGTTGATCACGGCGGAACGCGCTTGCTCCATCTCGATCAAAAGATCTGACATTCGGTGTGCCAACGCCTGGAACATGCCAATGGGTCGCCCGAATTGCTTGCGGGTCATCAGGTAATCCTGCGTGAGCGCCGTGGCATTCTCCATCGCGCCCATCGCCTCGGCGCATTGCGCCACGGTCGCCGCGGCAATTACATCAGCAATCGCGACATAGGCCTCGCCCTCGGTGCCCAAAAGCTCACCCGCCACATTTTCAAACGTGACCTCAGCCGCACGACCGCCCGCCAAAAGCGGATAACCTTGCACCGAAAGGCCATCGGCCCCCGCGGGGACAAGGTAAAGCGACAGGCCATCAGCATCCGCCACATCCCCGGAGGTTCGTGCAGAGACGACCAGGTAATCCGCGGCTTCGGCATTCATCACCACAGCCTTGCGGCCATTCAGAACACCATCCTTGGCCGTGGTTTCCACGCGGCTCAGGTCATAGCGGCTGTTGGGCTCCCCATG
>JABSSA010000428.1 GCA_013214665.1 Paracoccaceae bacterium | reverse complement strand
TGAACACATCCAGATCATAGCCGCGGCCATAGACGTTTTCGTCCCACGTCATGGACTTCTTCAGCGCCTCCATCCCAAAGGCGCATTTTCCGGCATCCTCGGGGCGCACCCAGAGGGCGAGATCCACATGGCGGCCTTCGATTGTGGTAAAGCTGTCTTTGTGTGCCACCAGATCACCTGCGACCAGCGCAAAGAGGTAGGCGGGCTTGGGCCAGGGATCATGCCATTCGGCCCAGCCATCCCCCGACGCAATCGGGTTGCCGTTGGACAAAAGCACCGGATGCGGGCCGTTCACGCGCACGTTGAACGTGGCCATCACGTCGGGGCGGTCCGGGTAATAGGTGATGCGGCGAAACCCTTCGGCTTCACACTGAGTGCAATACATCCCGTTCGACAGATAAAGCCCCTCAAGCGCCGTGTTGGCGGCCGGATCAATCTGTACCTCGGCTTCCCAGACAAACGGGATCGAAGGCGCATCGCATTCAATCCCGCCCTCAACTTCGCGCACCTTCACCGCCTCACCGTCGATCTTGGCCGAAATGAGCTTGAGCTTTTCGCCATGCAGGAAGAACCGCCGGTCGCTTGTGGCCGGGTTGGGGCGAAATTGAACCCGCGAGCGCACCCGCGTGGCAGAGGGAGCCAGATCAAAGGTCAGATCGACCTGATCAATCGTGTATCCAAAGGGCGCATAGTCTTTGAGGTAAATCGTCGTCGGTGCCGCGTCGGTCATGGATGCCCCTAGGTGCTGAAATAATGTGGCGAAGCTAGTTCTCAGATCAGAGGGCTGCAAGCCAATCGGGCTGGTCTTTTGCAAAGGCCGCTACACATCCCTGTGGGTGGCGTCTTTTTCGGGGCGCTGCACACCCGGTGCAAATGGCAAGATACGCTCTGATGACGACCATCGTTTGGTTCAAACGGGATCTGCGGATCCACGATCACCCAGCGCTTTTCGCGGCGGTGCAAGCAGGGGCTGTGGTGCCGCTCTATATATATGAGCCTGGCTATTGGGCGCTGCCCAATGTGTCAGGCCGCCAGTTTGACTTTGTGGCCGAAAGTGTTGCGTCGTTGGCCGAGGCGCTCGCGGCACGGGGGGCACCCCTGGTGCAGCGCGTCGGCGAGGCGGTTGATGTTTTGGAGGACATCCGCCGCGCCACCGGCGCCACCGCGCTTGTCAGCCACGAAGAAACCGGCTGCGGTTGGACCTTCGCCCGCGACCGGGCCGTGGCAGCCTGGGCGCGCGGGCAGGGTGTCGCTTGGCACGAACACATCTGTTCCGGCATCACCCGCCGCTTGCCATCCCGCAAAAACTGGACCACGCGCCGCAACCATTTCATGCGCGCCGATCCATTGCCCGCGCCTGAGCGGATCACTGGCCCTGCGCTTACCTCTGACCCTGTGCCACAGCTTGCAGGCCCCGATCACTGTCCCGCGCGCCAACGCGGCGGGCGGCAAGAGGCCGAGACGCTGCTCGACAGCTTTCTGAACATCCGTGGGCAAAAGTACCGGGCGCAGATGTCGTCGCCCCTGACCGGAGAACGCGCCTGTTCGCGCCTCTCCCCCCATCTGGCCTTTGGCACTTTGTCTGGGCGCGAGGCCTCACAAACAGCAGCGGATCGACAGCGCGCGATCAAAGGGACGCGCACGGGCTGGGGCGGCGCGCTCAAGAGCTTTCAAGCCCGGCTCGCCTGGCGCGATCACTTCATGCAAAAGCTCGAAGATGAACCGGCACTAGAACACCACGCGCTGCATGCAGCCTACGAAAACCTGCGCCCCGCGACGCCCGATCACGCGCGTTTGCAGGCATGGGAACAGGGTGAAACCGGGTATCCCTTTGTTGACGCTTGTATGCGCTATCTGGCGCAGACCGGCTGGATGAACTTTCGTATGCGCTCCATGCTGATGTCGTTTGCCTCCTACCACCTCTGGCTCGATTGGCGCGTCACAGGCCGGCATCTGGCCCGCCAGTTCACCGATTTCGAACCGGGCATTCACTGGCCCCAAACCCAGATGCAATCCGGCACAACGGGCATGAACACGATCCGCGTCTATAACCCGATCAAGCAGGGGCAGGATCAGGATCCCGACGGCGTCTTCACCCGCCGCTGGTTGCCCGAATTGGCTGATGTGCCAGACGCGCTGCTGCAAACGCCGTGGATGTGGGATGGGGCCGGGCGCTTGGCCTATCCGCCACCCATCGTGGACCAGAAAGAGGCCGCGCGCCTGGCCAAAGACCGTATCTATGCGCTGCGCAAAACTGTGTATCGCGGGGCCGAAACGGCGCGGGTCATCGAAAAACACGCCAGCCGCAAGGATGCGCAGGGCCATTTCGTCAATGATCGCGCGCGCGGGCGCAAACGCCCCACACCCGCGCAAGACCCCCGCCAGAAAGGCTTTGACTTCTGATGGCCAAGATGCGGCGCAAAGGGGATCTGCCCCAGAAAATCTGTGCGGTCTGTCAGCGTCCTTTTGCGTGGCGGAAGAAATGGGCGCGCGATTGGGAAGCAGTCAAATATTGTTCTGAGCGCTGTAAACGCGCCGCAAAAAACGGCGGCTAACTACTATTGGTCATTTTTTCTTACCAAACGTGTTTACGATCGGAAACTTTCTCCCTAAGTATGCACTTGCATACTGCTAAGGGGCCCGTCCATGACCAATTTCGTATCCCGCGCCGATTTGAACGTCGCAGAAGAGCTTGCAACCTTTATCGAAGATCGCGCCTTGCCGGGCACGGGGGTTGCGACCGCTGACTTTTGGGCCGGGTTTTCGGCCATCGTCCACGACCTGACCCCGAAAAACCGCGCCTTTCTGCAAAAACGCGAAGACATTCAGGCCCAGATTGACGCCTGGCACCGCGACCGCACCGCCAGCCCGCACGACGCCGAAGCCTACAAAGCCTTCCTGACCGAGATCGGGTATCTGGTGCCGGAAGGCGAAGAGTTCGCGATCGAGACGGAAGGCGTAGATGCTGAAATCGCGCAGGTGCCCGGCCCGCAGCTGGTTGTACCGATCACCAATGCCCGCTTTGCACTGAACGCCGCCAATGCGCGGTGGGGCAACCTTTACGATGCGCTTTATGGCACCGACGCGATGGGCGATTTGCCCAGCGGCAAAGGCTACGATCCGGCGCGGGGCGCGCGCGTAATCGCCTGGTCCAAAGCGTTTCTGGATCAGGCTCTGCCGCTGGCCTCGGGCACGTGGGCCGAGGTCACAGATGTGGCTGCGGCCACGCTCAAAGATCCAGCGCAGTATCTTGGCTCCATGCAAACTGGCGACTGGCAGGGGTATCTTTACGAAAACAATGGCCTCAAGATCGAGGTCTTGGTGAACAAGGATCACGACATCGGCAAGGATGACCCGGCCCATATCGCTGCGGTCAACCTTGAGGCGGCGATGTCGACCATCATGGATTGCGAAGATAGCGTTGCCGCCGTCGATGCCGCCGACAAGGTACTGGCCTACGGCAATTGGCTGGGCCTGATGAAGGGCGATCTGGAAGACACTTTTGAAAAGGGCGGTGAAACCATCACCCGCGCGCTTTTTGATGACAGCACCTACACCGCGCCAGATGGCACGGAATTCACGGTGCGGTGCCGCTCGCTCATGCTGATCCGCAACGTGGGGCATTTGATGACCAATCCCGCCATCCGCGACCGCGACGGGGCCGAGGTGCATGAAGGGCTGATGGACGCAATGATCACCACGTTGATCGCGATGCATGATCTGCAAAAAACGGATGGGCGCCGCAATTCCACGCAAGGTTCGGTCTATGTGGTGAAACCCAAGATGCACGGGCCTGCCGAAGTGGCCTTCGCAGACGAAATTTTCACCCGTGTCGAAGCCGCACTGGGCCTGCCACGATACACCGTCAAACTGGGCATCATGGACGAAGAGCGCCGCACCTCTGCGAACCTCAAAGAATGCATCCGCGCCGCCAAAAACCGCGTCGCCTTTATCAACACCGGCTTCCTTGACCGCACAGGGGACGAGATCCACACCTCGATGGAAGCAGGTCCAATGATCCCGAAAGGCGAGATGAAAGCCGCGGGCTGGATTGCGGCTTATGAGGATCGTAATGTCGATATCGGTCTGGCCTGCGGTCTGCAGGGCAAGGCGCAGATCGGCAAAGGCATGTGGGCAATGCCGGACCGGATGGCCGATATGCTCGACCAAAAGATCGGCCACCCGACATCCGGCGCCAATTGTGCCTGGGTGCCGTCACCCACCGCTGCGACGCTGCACGCCACGCATTACCACAAGGTGGATGTGCTGGCGCGTCAGGCCGCGCTGAAAGCGGGTGGCGCACGTGCGTCGCTCGATACATTGCTGGATATTCCCGTGGCAACCGGGCGCAACTTCTCCGACGAAGAGATCACGCGCGAGCTGGAAAACAACGCCCAGGGTATCCTGGGCTATGTGGTGCGCTGGGTCGATCAGGGTGTGGGCTGTTCCAAAGTGCCCGACATCAACGACATTGGCCTGATGGAAGACCGCGCCACCTGCCGTATCTCGGCACAGGCTTTGGCCAATTGGCTACACCACGGCGTGCTGAGCGAGGATCAGATCGTCGCGGGTCTTAAGAAAATGGCCGCCGTGGTGGATGGCCAAAACGCAAACGACCCGGCCTACACACCGATGGCGCCAGGCTTTGACGGGCCCGCCTTCCAAGCTGCCTGTGATCTGGTGCTTGAAGGCCGCACGCAGCCTTCCGGCTACACGGAACCAGTGCTGCACGCCCGCCGGCTCGAACATAAGGCACTCTGACAAAACGAGGGCGGACACCCATCCGCCCCCTTCTTTTGGAGCCAAATACTCCAGGGAGCGCGAGGGACAGCGTCCCTCGCTTCCACATGCGCCGCAAGGGCGCACAAAAACACGTAAAGGACCAATCATGACCATCAGCCTCCGCAAATCCCGCACCATCATCCGCAAAGCGCTCGACCACGGCAAAGCGCAAGGGTTCAAACCGCTCTCGGTCATCGTGCTGGATGCTGGCGGCCACGTTCTGGCGTTTGAACGCGAAGACGGTGCCAGCCCGGGCCGTTTTGGCATCGCACAAGGCAAGGCTTACGGTGCGGTGATGCTGGGCATGGCTGGCAAGGCGCAAATGGCGCGCGCGGAACAGCAGGCCTATTTCATGGCGTCGGTAAATGGCGTCTTTGGCGGTCAAGTGGTGCCAGTGCCGGGCGGTGTTTTGGTGCGCGACCGCAAGGGTGCTGTGATCGGCGCGGTGGGTGTTACAGGCGACACATCCGACAATGACGCCGCTGCCGCGGAGGCCGGGATCGTCGCGGCCGGGCTGACTGCTGAGATTTAACTCAAACCTTCCATGCGGCGGCACAACAGTACGGTTGCGCCGCCGCAGTCCGGATCGTTGCGCTGAAAAGCGAGGGTTTCAAATCCCGCCTGCGTCATGATCCCGCGATACTCGGTTTCTTCCAGACTGTCGTGAAACACCGGATGCCCGGCGACCTGCCCATAGACTGGGCCAGGCCTGTCGCCGACGGTCATCAACACCGCACCACCAGGTTTCACCCGAAGCGCCAAATCGGGCAGGGCGCGGCGTTGCGCGGGCGCATCCAGATGAAAAAAGCTGTGCCAGGCCACGATCCCATCAAAATCTCCGGTGTCGGGCAAATCCCTAAAATCCCCCAGGAGCCATGTAGCCTCTGGAAAAGCCGCGCGCGCCAGCTCCAACATGCCCGCCGCCGCATCAATCCCCGTCACCTTGCACCCCTGCGCGATCAGGGCGGCCGCCACGGGCGTGCCGGTCCCACAGCCTGCGTCCAACACCGCGGGCTCTTCGGGCAACAAATCCAGAAATCTGCGCAACCAGCCATGTTCCACACCATCCGCGCGCCTGCGCTTGGCAAACTGCTCCGCCTGTTCGTCATAGACGCGGATTGCGGCGTCCGTTTGGGTGTCAGACATCGAGGGTTGCCTCTTTTTTAGTCAAATACGGGCGGCTGTAGGATTTGCAGAATTGCACAAGCGGCTGCGCACCGGCCTGCCTTTTCGTTATTTTCGAACTCATATATACACGACCAAACGGTCCATTTGAGGGTAAGCATGGCACGTCCAGTTATCGGCATCATTTCCAACCGCCATACGATCAATGATGAATACGTGGTCCACGCAGCGGGCGAGATCAATGTGCACGCCGTGGGGCAGGTCTCCGAGGCCGTGCCGATGATGATCCCGTGCGATCCGTCGGTCGTTAATGTGGATGATCTGATGGAATGCTGCGACGGGTTCCTGTTCACCGGGGGCCGCGCCAATGTGCATCCCGAACATTACGATGAACCCGAAACCGCCGCACATGGTGATTTTGATCATGGCCGCGATGAAATCTCGCTCGCACTTATTCGTGCATTGGTCGAACGGGGGCAGCCTTTCCTTGGGGTCTGCCGCGGTTTTCAAGAGGTGAACGTGGCGATGGGGGGATCACTCTATCCCGAGATCCGCGATTTGCCGGGGCGCGACAACCACCGCATGCCCCCCGACGGCACACTGGAAGAAAAGTTTGCCTTGCGCCATGAGGTGACCTTTTCAGACGGCGGCGTGTTCCACCAGCTGATGGGTGCGCGCAAAGTGCTGACCAACACGTTGCACGGGCAGGGGATCAAGCAACCCGGATCGCGCATCGTCATTGACGGGCATGCGCCCGATGGCACGCCAGAGGCGATCTATGTTGAAGGCGCGCCAGGGTTCACTTTGTCGGTGCAATGGCACCCCGAATGGAATGCAGCCAACGATCCTGTGTCACGTCCATTGTTCGAAGCCTTTGGTGCTGCCGTACGGGATTGGCAGGTGGCTCGCCAACCGCGCCCGATGCTGAAAAGCGCTTAACCTTTCCAGCAAACCCACCCCACCCGTGCGTGGAACAAGGGCGTCAGCCCGCCTCGCACTGGCTGGCCCCACCCCGGGGGACAGCCATGGTTTGCCACTGCGCGCCGCCCCCGCCAAGCGCTACCACAATTGCCATAAATCGCATGGAATAAGCGCTGCGTTGGCTCTCTTCTGGGGCCAGCCAATGCGCGGCGTCGCGCGCTACATCTGCCCGCCGGCAATCTCGATGCACTGCCCGTTCACACTTTCTGACCCTGCCGCTGTCAGCCACCGCGCTGTTGCGGCGATTTCTTCCGGCTCAATCAACCGCTTGTGGCGGTTCATGCGCACCATGACCTGACGCGCTTCTTCAGCGGTTTTGCCCGAGCGCTGCGCGATCATTTCTTCGTTGCGCGAGATGATTGGTGTGTCCACATAAGCCGGGCAGAGCGCGTTGAACGTGTAAGGCTGGCCCATGTAATCTTCGCTCAAGGTGCGGATCAGCCCGATCAACCCGTGCTTGGACGCAGAATACGCCGCCGCCCCCGGCAGCCCCTTCAACCCAGCCATGGAGCTGATGCCAATCACGCGGCCCCAATCGGTCGATTGCATCGACGGCAGCGACGCTTTGATCGTCAAAAAGGCGCCGTCGAGATTGGTGGCCATCATGTTGCGCCAGAACTCTAAGGAGGTTTTCGGAACGGTGCGGCCCTCAGCGATACCCGCATTGGCCACGCAAATCTGAATAGGCCCGCGCGCCTCCGCGGCTGCCGTGATCACATCGTTGACCTGTGCCTCGTCGCGGACATCCATCGCCACGCCGGTCATGGCAGGGCCCGCCACCTCGTCCAGCACCTCTTGCCTGCGGCCAGTGATGGTCACCACCGCGCCCCGCGCCTCAAAATCCCGCGCGATGGCCAGCCCGATGCCGGTGCCGCCGCCTGTCACCAAGGCATGTTTGCCTGTCAAATCTGTCATGTGAAATCCTCCTTATCGTTCAGTGGTGCATGTCCTTTCACCCAAGGCAACGGTGAACGTTCTTTTCTTGGTCGTTCCGTTGCGCCACAGTGGTGTCATGTTGAAATGGCTCGATCTTCCGCCGATTTGGCTGGCGCTTTTTGTTCTGCTCACGTGGCGGATGTCGTTTTTGATCCCCATCGGATTTCCCTGGCCCGTCGCCTTTTCCAAAGTCGTAGCCGTGCTTTTTGTGGTCGCAGGCGCGGCGCTTACCTTGGCTGCAGCACAGGCCTTTCGTCAGAGCCGCACGACGATCATCCCGCACCAGACGCCCACGGCTTTGATCACGACGGGAATCTATGCGCGAAGCCGCAATCCCATCTATCTGGCCGATGCGTTGATCCTGACAGGGGCGGTTTTGTGGTGGAACGTAGCCGCTGCCGCGGTGCTGGTACCGGCCTTTTGCTGGCTCATAACCCGTCGGTTCATTGCACCCGAGGAAACACGCATGATGGCGGTTTTCGGTGAGAAATTCACCGAATATGCCCAAAAAACACGACGCTGGGCTTAAAACTTAGGCAAAATTATCGATTTATGCTTGCAATGGTCGTAACGGAGGCCAGTTGCGACCTTGTGTCCGGGTTGGTGCTTATTTACTGGACGGGCACGTTTTTTGGGCCAGATTGGCGGCTCACCACAAGACTGAGGGGACGATTGCGTTGAAAATCGGGACGCCGAAAGAGATTTATGAAGGGGAACGTCGCGTTGCGATGACCCCGGATAGTGCTTTGCAATTACAAAAGCTGGGCCACGAATGCCTGATTGAATCCGGAGCCGGGTTGGCCGCTGGGTTTGACGATGCGTCTTACGCAGATGCGGGCGTCGAAGTTGTAAAGACTGCCGCGGCACTTTGGAAAGCGGCGGATGTCGTCGCTAAGGTGCGCGCGCCAGAAGAAGCAGAAATGAAGCGCCTGCGCGCCGAACAGACACTGATTTCCTTCTTCAGCCCCGTGGCCAACGAAAAAGAGATGGGTCAGGCCGCCAAGAAAGGCGCGACCGTTGTGGCGATGGAAATGATCCCCCGGATCAGCCGCGCGCAAAAGATGGATGCGCTGAGCTCCATGGCCAATATCGCGGGCTACCGCGCGGTGATTGAGGCGGGCAACAACTTTGGCCGCTTTTTCACCGGACAGGTGACAGCCGCCGGTAAAGTGCCCCCCGCCAAGGTGTTGGTTGTGGGCGCGGGTGTGGCGGGTCTTGCCGCGATCGGCACCTCCACCTCGCTGGGTGCGATCACCTATGCGTTCGACGTGCGCCCCGAAGTGGCGGAGCAGGTCGAATCTATGGGCGCCGAGTTTGTCTATCTCGACTTTGAGGAAGAACAGCAGGATGGCTCTGCATCGGGCGGCTATGCCTCTGTCTCTTCACCGGAATTCCGCGAAGCGCAGCTGGCAAAGTTCCGGGAACTTGCCCCAGAGATGGACATCGTGATCACCACCGCGCTGATCCCGAACCGCGAGGCGCCAGAGCTTTGGACCGAAGATATGGTCAAAGCGATGAAGCCGGGCTCTGTGATCGTAGACCTTGCAGCCGAAAAAGGCGGGAACTGTAAGCTGACGGTGATGGACGAGAAAATCGTCACCGACAATGGCGTGACCATCATCGGCTATACCGATTTCCCAAGCCGCATGGCGACACAGGCCTCATCGCTTTACGCCACCAACATTCGCCATTTGATGACCGATCTGACACCGGAAAAAGACGGTGTGATCGACCACAACATGGAAGATGACGTGATCCGCGGCGCGACCATCGCGCATGACAAAGAGGTAACCTTCCCACCGCCACCGCCCAACGTGGCGGCGATTGCGGCAGCACCGAAGAAAGAGGCGCCAAAAGAGCTGACGCCGGAAGAAAAGCGTGCCGAAGAAGCGGCGGCGTTTCAGGCGCAAACGCGCAGCCAGGTCACATTGCTGGCCATTGGCGGTGCGCTCGTATTGGGCGTGGGCTTGATCCCGGGGATGCCAGCCAGCTTTATGCAGCACTTTATCGTCTTTGTTCTGTCTGTCTTCATCGGTTTCCAGGTGATCTGGAACGTGGCGCATTCGCTGCACACACCGCTGATGGCGGTGACCAACGCGATTTCGTCGATCATCATTCTGGGCGCGTTGATCCAGATCGGATCGTCGAGCCTTTTGGTCACGCTCCTGGCGGCGCTGGGTATCTTTATGGCCGGGGTTAACATCTTCGGCGGCTTCCTCGTGACACGGCGCATGCTCGCTATGTTCCAGAAATCCTAAAGGGGCAGAGCTTATGGAAAACGCATTTACAATCGCGGCTTACGTCGTTGCCGGTATTCTGTTCATCCTGTCTTTGGGCGGTCTGTCCGGGCAGGAAAGCGCCAAACGGGCCGTGTGGTACGGCATTGTGGGCATGGCCATTGCGGTCGTGGCCACGCTGATCGGGCCGGGCTCGGGCCTGTGGTTTGCCTCCCTTGTGTTGATCGCGCTGGGCGCAGCCGTGGGGTATCAGCTGGCCACAAAGGGCGAGATGACCCAAATGCCCGAACTGGTGGCCATCATGCACTCCCTCGTGGGGCTGGCGGCGGTCTTTGTGGGCTTTAACGCGGATCTCACGATCAATCTGGTCGACGCGGCAAAAGCCGCAGGCGACAGCTTGAAAGAAGCTTCGTCGTTCACGGCGTTGGTGGCCAAGAAAACACCTGTTGAGATCGGCATTCTGCGGGTTGAATTGGTGCTGGGCATCTGGATCGGCGCGGTGACGTTCACCGGCTCTGTGATCGCATATGCCAAGCTGGCAGGCTCCTCTTCCAAGCTGCCATTTTCGGTGGACACAGGCGCCAAAAAGCTGCCCGGTGGTCATTTCCTGAACGCAGGTGCGGCGGCGCTGTCTTTGGTGTTGCTCATCATGTACCTCAGCGGCTCTGGCTCCTGGGCGCTGGTTCTGTTGACGCTTGCAGGGCTTTTCATCGGCTATCACCTGATTATGGGGATCGGCGGGGCGGACATGCCTGTCGTGGTTTCCATGCTGAACAGCTATTCCGGCTGGGCGGCGGCGGCGATTGGCTTCAGCCTTGGCAACGACCTGTTGATCGTTGTGGGCGCGCTGGTGGGCTCTTCGGGGGCCATCCTCTCTTACATCATGTGTAAGGCGATGAACCGTTCCTTTGTTTCTGTGATCCTGGGTGGCTTTGGTGGCCCTGCGGGCGAGCAGATGGCCGTTGAAGGTGAACAGATCGCCATTGAGGCCGACGGTGTGGCCACCGCGCTCAATGAGGCGGACAGCGTTGTGATCATCCCGGGCTACGGCATGGCGGTGGCGCAGGCGCAGCAAGGCGTGGCCGAGCTGACCCGCAAGCTGCGCGCCAAGGGCAAAGAGGTGCGGTTCGCCATCCACCCCGTGGCGGGGCGTTTGCCGGGCCATATGAACGTGCTGTTGGCGGAAGCGAAGGTGCCTTATGACATCGTGCTGGAGATGGACGAGATCAACGATGATTTCCCGGACACAGACGTGGCGATTGTCATCGGCTCCAACGACATCGTGAACCCGGCAGCGCAAGACGATCCAAATTCGCCAATCGCCGGGATGCCGGTGTTGGAATGCTGGAAAGCCAAGCAGGTGTTTGTTTCCAAACGGGGGCAGGGCACCGGGTATTCCGGGATCGAGAACCCGCTGTTCTTTAAAGAGAACACACGCATGTTCTATGGCGACGCGAAGGCCTCCATCGACAAGCTGTTGCCGATGATTGACTGATGCAGGTGTGCGAGGGACGCTGTCCCTCGCGCTCCCTGGAGTATTTTTATCCAAAAGAAGAGGCGGGCGTGCTGCGGCGGGCCCGCCTTTTTTCGTTGGGGGCCGTGGCGTTTCTTTTGACGATTGCCCGCGCGGGCGGCAGCATTGCGCGGGAATGAAGGAGGCGCAGATGGATCCGTTGGAAGAAGCTCAAAAGGTGTTGGCGGCACAGCCGTTCTCGGTGCTCTTGGGGGCGGAGGTTACGGAATGGGGCGAAGGGCGGGCTACGCTGGAATTGGCGATCCGCGATGAGCTCAAGCAGCAATACGGGTTCGCGCATGGTGGAGTGGTAAGCTATTTGGCGGACAACGCACTGACCTATGCGGCGGGCACGGTGATGGGGCATGTGCTGACGGTGGAGATGAAGATCAACTATATGCGCCCGGCTGTGGGTGAGCGGCTGATTGCGCGGGCTGAGGTATTGTCGAGCGGGCGGACGCAGGCGGTGTCGCAGTGTCGGGTGTATGCGGTGAAAGAGGGTGTGGAAAAGCTCTGTGCCGCAGCGCAGGGGACGATTGCGCGCATGGCGCGCGAGGTCTGAGCGGACGGTATACAATAGTATTCCCGTAAGATATTGAAATAAAACGATAACTTGAATTTAATCGAAAGGCTCTATATTGGGGATTAACCAAAAGGGCTTGCTATGAACGGGATAGAAGATCACCCACTGCGCTATGCGATGGCCAACGAGCTGCATGCGCGCCCCTTTCCTGCCATGAAAGCACCGGCGACGGTGGCTTATGTGGCGATCAAGCAGCCGCAGATGGCGGCCAATCGCGACCGGGGTGAGGATTTGCGGCATTTGACCGATCTGCTGGATCGGCACGGGGTGCCGCATCCCGCACCGGGTGCCACACATTACTATGGACAGATCGGGCGGCATTGGCTGAAGTGGGAGCAGCATACCGAATTTGTGACCTATACAGTCTATTCCGAAGGGCTGAGTGAGCGGGCCTTTGACCCGACTGAGTTTGAGCCCTTTCCGGCGGATTGGTTGGCTGAGGCACCCGGAGAGCGGGTGACGTCGATCCTGTTGCGCATTCAGGCGCGTCCGAGACCGGCGCAGATTGCCGCACAGCTTGATACCTGGTTTGTGCCGGAGAGTCTGGCGGTGAGTTCGGTTCTGGATGACAGTGCGATTGTGGCCGGGGATTTCCGCATTGATGCAAATGGCCATTTGCGGTTCAGCGTGTTTTGCGCACCCGACGTTGGGGAGCGGCGTGTGGGGCGGATCGTGCAGCGGCTGTGCGAGATTGAGACCTATAAATCCATGTCGATGTTGGGGTTCTCGCGGGTGCGGGCGATGGCGCCGCAGCTCAATGCGCTCGACACCCGATTGACCGCGCTGATTGGCACCATGTCAGATGGGGCCTCGGAGGCGGCTGAGACGCTGGATGAGTTGCTGAAGTTTTCGGCGGAGCTTGAGACGCTCGCAGCGCAGTCTTCGTTTCGGTTTGGGGCAACGGGAGCCTATGAAGCTCTGGTGAACCAGCGGATTACGGCGCTCAGGGAAGAGCGATGGGCCTCGCGGCAATCCTTTGCGGAGTTCATGATGCGCCGGTATGAGCCTGCGATGCGGACGGTCAAAAGTGCTGAGGCGCGGATTGCGGCGATGACAGCGCGCGGTGTGCGGGCGGCGGATCTGTTGCGCACGCGGGTGGATGTGGAACGTTCGGCGCAGAACCAAAAGGTGCTGGAGAGCATGGACCGGCGGTCGGATCTGCAGTTGCGGTTGCAGCGCACGGTGGAAGGGCTGTCGGTGGTGGCGATCAGCTATTACGCGGTCTCATTGGCGGGGTATCTGCTTTATCCGCTGGCCGATGGCATGGGCGTGTCGCGGGGGTGGCTTTTGGCCGGGGTGACACCGGTGGTTATTCTGGCTGTGTTTTTGATGGTGCGGCGGTTGCGCCGGGCGATGGAGCACTAGGCCACTGAAGGAGTGCCGTGGGGGCGCTGCCCCCACACCCCCGGAGTATTTTCATCCAAAAGAAGGTGTGGGGTAAGCTTTGATCTGAGGCCTCAGCGGCCCCGGATGCGAGGATCAAGCGCGTCGCGCAGGCCGTCGCCGAGGTAGTTGACCGACAGGACGGTGAGCGAGATTGCGACACCTGGCAGCATCACCCGTTCGGGGAACCGCTCCATCCGTGGGACCGCATCCGCCAGGAGCTTGCCCCAGGTGGGGAAGTCGGACGGGAAGCCCACACCGAGGAAGGACAGCGCGCTTTCGGTGATGATGGCGGCCGCGAGACCCAACGTGGCCGAGACCATGATGGGGGAGATCACGTTGGGCAGCAGGTGGCGGCGGATGATCGAGCCTGAGCTGGTACCGATAGAGCGGGCGGCGAGGATGAACTCACGTTCTTTCAGTGCCAGCACTTCGCCGCGCACGATGCGGGCGGTTTGCATCCATGAGGTGATGCCGATGATGGTGACAATCAGGATGAACATCCCGCCTTCGGGGCCAAAGCGGCTGACCAGTGGTTGGCGGAAGAGCGTCACGGCCACCAGAAGGAGCGGCAGGATCGGCAGCGACAGCACCAAATCGGTAAAGCGCATCAGCGGCCCGTCGAGCCGTTTGAAATAGCCCGCAAAGACGCCGATGCCGGTGCCGATCACCAGCGAGACGATCATGGCCGCCCAGCCCACCGCCATGGAGGCACGGCCGCCGGCGATCATTTGTGCCAGGATATCACGGCCGAGATTGTCGGTGCCGAATGGATGGTTCCAGCCGATCTTGGCATCCCCGTTCCAGAGGCCCACATAGATGGGCCGCATATCCTTGGCGCGGATGTCGAGCTTTTGCGGATCCAGCGTCCAGAGGTACGGGCCGATCAGCACGGCGAGCGTGATGAACAGCAAGAAGCCGCCGCCCATCACCGCACCTTTGTGCTTGCGGAACTGATCCCAGATGTCGAGCCATTGGGAGCGCGGCGGTTTTTGGGGCACCTTGTCTTTCAGCGCGCCGTAAGTGTCGTCGCCCTGGGGTGTTTCTGTGGCCTCAGTCATAGCGGATCCTCGGGTCAAGGACGCCGTAGAGGACATCCGCAATGATGTTGAAGAGCACGATCAGCGTGGCGAAGATGAAGGTGAGTGTCATCACGCCGGGCAGGTCATTGGCAAAGAGCCAGGTGATCAGAAGCTGGCCGATGCCGTTCACCTTGAAGATCACCTCGGTGATGATGGCGCCGCCGAAAATGCCGGGCACGTTCAAGGCGATCACTGTGACCACGGGGATCATCGAGTTGCGCACCACATGGCTGAGCACAACGGCGCGTTCCTTGAGCCCTTTGGCGCGGGCTGTGCGCACGTAATCCTGATTGAGATTGTCGAGCGTGGAGGCGCGCATGAAGCGGTTGAGCTGGGCGGTGATCTGTAGCGCCAGCACCATGACCGGCAGGGCCATCTGTTTGAGCTGGATCACGAAACTGTCCCAACTGTTGACCACATGCACTGTGTCATAGACCGAAGGCAGCCATTCAAGTTGCACCGCAAAGATCACGATGAGAAGGGGCCCGGTGAAGAACGGCGGGATCGAAAAGCCGATCATCGAGACGAACGTGCCCGCGTTGTCGAAGGTGGAATATTGGCGATAGGCCGAATAGATGCCGATTGGCAGCGCGATGATAATGGCGACCACGTAAGCGACGCCGACCACCCAGAGGGTCGGGGGGATCCGCTGATAGACGATGTCCATCACCGGGGAGCGGGTCTGCCAGCTGAGGATGCGCTGTTTGCCTTCGGCAAATTCGGTGCCGAACCAGCGGTCAAAAAGCACCTGCGGTTCAACAACAAAGAACTGGACCAGCCATTTGTAGTACTGGATGTACCACGGCTGTCCGACGCCGAGGGCTTCGCGCATACGTTCGCGGACCTCAGGCGGAATGGTCAGGGGTTGGTTGGCCATCGGATCGCCGGGGGCAAGCTCTAGCAGCAAGAAGATGGCGAGCGCGATAAACAGCAGCGTTGGGACGGCCAGAACCAAGCGTCGGATGGTATAGGTCAACATGCGGGGGGATTATCCCTCTGAAAGCCGGTGGATGCGGTCTTGGATATTATGGGGCCCGGAGGGCCAAAAAACGCGCGCCGCAACAGGGCGGCGCGCATCTTTTTTGCTGGTTACTTGATCCGATACCAATCGGCCACGTTCCAGATCGAGCTGTCCCATGGGTTCAGCTTAACACCGCCCAGGCTGTTGGCGTGGGCTGCGATGGTGCCGCGGTTGACCAGTGGGATCATGCCGCCATTTTCGACCATCATGTCGTTGAGCTGTTTGCCGATCTCTGCGCGCTCCGCGATGCCGGCTGTCGAGGCCAGCTTGGCGTGCAGTTCGTCATAGCCGTCGAAACACACGCGCGAGATGTTCTCGCCCTGCCACTGGCTGTCGGGGCGTGGAGCCTTGTCGCAAAGGCCGTTGCCCAGATACGCCTGTGGGTCTGTGCCCGAGAAGGTGTTGGCGTACATTTCCACGTCCGCATAGAACTTCTGGAATGTATCAGGCGAGCTTGGGTCGCCGCCAAAGAACACGGACGCGTTGATGTTGCGCAGCTCGGTTTCGATACCGATCTGGCGCCACCAGTCTTTGATCAGAGCCTGGAAGTCCTGACGCACAGCGTTTGTGGACGTCTGGTACAGGATGCTGAGCGGGACACCGTCTTTTTCACGGATGCCGTCACCATCTGTGTCCACGATGCCAGCTGCGTCGAGCATGGCGTTCGCACCTGCGATGTCCTGTTCGTCACAGGAGAACGTTGTGGAGTTGAACACGTCAGGCGCAGGGATCCAGTTACAGGTGACCTTACCCGCAGCGCCATAGCCAACTTCAACCAGCAAAGGCCGGTCGATCGCCAGAGACATCGCTTTGTAAACCGCAGGATCCTTCAGGAATGGGTGCGGATGCTTGGCTGTGGAGCGTTCGCCCTCAGGCAAGTCTGGCGATGGGTTGGTCTGGTTCAGCATGATGCGTTCCACCAGTGGGCCGAAGCCTGCAACCGGTGTGCCTTTGCCGCCTTCGGCCATCTTGGCGATGACGTCTGGTGCCAGCTGCAGGTTCCAGGCGTAGTCAAATTCGCCTGTTTCCATCACAGCGCGGCCCGAATCTTCGGCCGATCCGCCACCTTTGAAGGTCATGGATGCGAAGGCTGGCTTGCCTTCTTCACGGTAGTTCGGGTTCGCCACCAGCGTGATCACGTCGTTGGGGCGGAACTCTGTCACCACGAATGGGCCAGTGCCGATGGGGCCAAAGTTCTCGTCTGTACATTCAGGAGCTTTCGCGCCGATGCAGTCTTCGAACTGAGCCTTTTGGATGATTGGGCTTTCCGCACCAACGAATGGCAGATACGGGTTTGGCGTTGGCTTGTCGAAAGTCACCACGATGGTCTGATCATCAGGTGTATCGACCGATGTCACGCCCACAAATTTTGTCGCCTGCGCACAGCCGCCATCTGGGTGTGTACAATATTCGTATGTGAATTTCGCGTCAGCGGATGTCACAGCCGTGCCATCAGACCACAGCAGGCCATCAGACAGTTTCCAAGTGATTGTTGTCAGGTCGGCTGACACGCCACCGTTGTCAGTGGTTGGGATTTCGTCAACCAGCCAGGGGACGATATCACCCTTTTCGTTAAAACGCGCCAGAGGCTCGATCACCATGTTCGAGCTTTCGACTTCTTTGGTGCCGCCGGACAGGAACGGGTTCAGCGTGGATGGTGCTTGCCAATAGATCACGCGAACGTTGCCGTCGCGCCCACGTTCGCCTTTGTGACCGTCCGCAAGTGCAAAAGTACCAACAGTTGCAAATGCACTGGTCGCCACGGCCCCCATAAGCAGGGTTTTGAGTGTCATGTCATACTCCTTGTTGGACACGTATGTGTCTTGGGTCGATGCCGTTTGGGCACAAACCCTTTGTGAATATCCTGAAGTCGTTGATCAAAGCTCGCGTCGTGTCACGCTGGCGTGATGTACCCCCAAGATTGAAACCATCGAAGCACAACGGTGAGAAAATGCAAGCTTTGTCGCGGGGTAAGCTGTCAACGATTGCTGAAAACTGAACGACCGACCAATAATTGGTGAAGGTTCAGTGGCAAAATTCAATCCCTGGTGGTTTTTTCGTCCGACGTTGCTCGTTTGCCGATGTTTCGATCACGGTTTTGGGTCAGCCGCTTTTTTATGTGGCCAGTTTGCAAATTCGATGAACCGATAGGCGATTTGCTCAGGTTCTGGCGTGTTGGCGCTCTGAACAGGTTTGACTCTGGGGCGATGCGGCGACTAGCGTCAGACAACAATAAAGACAGGGAAAAGATATGCTCGACACGGTTGGAGTATCGCCAATCGCGCAAATCCAGGGGTTGCGCGTTGAATTTCAGACCAAAGACGGACCCGTGGTGGGTGTTGAGGACGTATCGTTCGACATCAATCCGGGCGAAACCGTCTGCGTGGTGGGCGAATCTGGGTCCGGCAAGTCGGTGTCGTCTTTGTCCTTGATGCGCCTCGTGGAATTCGGCGGCGGTGATATTGCGGGTGGGCGCCTATTGTTTGATCGCAAAGGGGCAGAGCAGCTGGATCTGGCGGATGCCGACCAGGAGCTGATGCGCACGATTCGCGGCAACGAAATCGGGATGATCTTTCAGGAGCCGATGACCGCGCTGAACCCGGTGTTCACCGTTGGGCGGCAATTGACCGAAGGTTTGCGCCTGCACAAAGGTATGAACAAGGCCGAAGCCGAAGAGCGCGCGCTGGAATTACTGCGTCAGGTGCGCATTCCCGAACCGGAGCGCCGGTTGCATCAATATCCCCATGAATTGTCGGGCGGGATGCGCCAGCGTGTGGTGATCGCGATGGCGCTGGCCTGTGAGCCGCGCCTGTTGATCGCGGACGAGCCGACAACCGCGCTTGATGTGACCATTCAAGCTGAAATCCTTGCTCTGATGGATCGGTTGAAGCGCGAAACCGGCACGGCGGTGATGTTCATTACCCATGATATGGCTGTGGTCGCCCAGATGGCGGATCGCGTTGTGGTCATGTTCCGCGGCAACAAGGTCGAAGAGGGCAGCGTCGAAGAGATTTTCGAAAACGCGCAGCACCCCTATACCAAGGCGCTTCTGGCGGCTGTGCCCAAACTGGGCGAGATGACGGGTAAGGATTTCCCGGAGCCCATGAAGCTGATGGGGCGTGAACAGACCGAAATTGAACCGATCACCGGCACGGATGAGGTTCTGTTGTCTGTCGACAATCTGACAACGCGCTTTCCCGTCAAAGGCGGTTTTTTCCGCCGCACCGTGGCCAATGTGCACGCGGTGGAAGATGTGTCTTTCAAGATCAACAAGGGCCAGACACTGAGCCTGGTGGGGGAATCAGGGTGCGGCAAGTCATCTGCCGGCCGGTCGATCCTGCGCCTTGTCGAACCGCAATCGGGCAGCATCAATCTAGATGGCACCGATATCATGTCGCTCGCGCCCGAACCGCTGCGTCAGGCGCGGCGCGATATGCAGATGATCTTTCAGGATCCGTTCGCCTCGCTCAATCCACAGATGCAGTTGGCGGATCAGGTGGCCGCACCAATCCACAACTTTGGCACGCTCAAAGGCTCTGACGTGACCGACCGTGTGTCGATGCTGTTTGATCGGGTGGAATTGCCGCGCAGCTTTATGCGCCGTTATCCGCACGAATTGTCAGGTGGTCAGCGTCAGCGGGTGGCGATTGCCCGTGCATTGGCGCTGAACCCCAAGCTGATCATCGCGGATGAAGCGGTGTCGGCGTTGGACGTGTCTGTTCAGGCGCAGGTGTTGAACCTGATGATGGAATTGCAGGCGGAATTGGGGCTGAGCTTCCTCTTTATCTCGCACGACATGGCTGTGGTCGAACGCGTCAGCCATCAGGTGGGTGTGATGTATCTTGGGCGGATCGTTGAAATGGGGTCACGCAAGGCCGTGTTCGAAAACCCGCAGCATCCGTACACGCAAGCGCTGATGAAGGCGGTTCCAATCGCCGACCCACGCCAGCGCAAAGACGAGAAAGACCTGAACTTCAAGCCGATCCCGTCGCCGATCCACTCAGTAGATTATGCTCCAGAGCCTTCGCGTTATGATGAGGTGGAGCCGGGGCATTTCGTGCTGCTGACTGACAGCGGGTATTGATGACTCAAAAGGCTGCGCGCGTTGCTTTGATAACGGGCGCGGCCCGTGGCATCGGGCGAGCGATTGCCTCCGCTTTTGATGCAGATCATCAGATCGCGGGCAGCTGGTCCACCACAGCGCCTGACGGGTTTTTGCCCCATGCGCTGTGGATGCAGGCCGATCTAAGCGATCCAGCGGCGCATAAGGCGCTGGTGGAGGACACGCTTGCGCGCTTTGGTCGGATCGACGTCATCGTGAACAACGCGGGCGCCATCGCCATGTCGCCTTTGGACCACTTCGATTTCGACGCAGGCCGCCACATCTTTGACGTCAACGTTCTGGCCGCCCATGGGCTTTTGTGCGCGGCGCTTCCGCATCTGAATGCAGGTGCCTCTATTGTCAGTATCTCGTCGATCAATGCGTCACTGCCGCCGGGCGGGGCGGTCCTTTATGGGGCCAGCAAAGCCGCGCTTGATCTGTGGACGCGCGGCATGGCCAAAGAGCTGGGCCCGCGCGGCATCCGCGTCAATGCCGTCGCCCCCGGCGCGGTGGAACGGGCCGAGGCCCCGCGCGACCCGGATCTGGTGCGTGCCTTTACAGAACAGACCGCGCTGGGCACGTTGGCCAGCCCGGCAGACATTGCAGATGCGGTGCGTTTTCTGGCAAGTGATCAGGCAACATCTATAACTGGTGAAACACTCACCGTGTCAGGAGGCTACCGCTTATGAGCACCCCGCATCTGCCGCCCAAAGATCTGATGGCCAAGTTGGTCAGCTTTCCGACGGTCAGCTCTGAGACCAATCTGCCGTTGATTGACTGGGTGTCCGACTATCTCGAAGGCCACGGCATCACGCCGCATCGCTGGGTGGATCCTGACCAACCGCACAAGGCGGCGGTCTTTGCCCATGTTGGGCCGGACGAAGAGGGCGCGGTGGTCTTGTCCGGTCATACGGATGTGGTGCCGGTTGAGGGCCAGCCGTGGGACTGTGACCCGTTTGAAGTGGTGGAGCGCGACGGCAAATATTTTGGGCGCGGCACCACCGACATGAAAGGCTTTGACGCGCTGGCCATCTGGGCGCTGGTCGAGGCGCAGCGCGTGGGTGTGTCCAAGCCGCTGCAACTGGCGCTTAGCTTTGACGAAGAGGTCGGCTGTACCGGTGCGCCGCCGATGATTGTGGCGATGGGTGAGGTGATGCCCAAAGGTGGCCCTGTGATCGTGGGGGAGCCGTCGATGATGAAGGCGGTCACGGGCCACAAAGGTGGGCTTGGCTACAAGGTGCATGTGGTGGGGTTCGAGGTGCATTCCTCGATCGCGTATCAAGGGGTGAGCGCGGTGCATGAAAGCGCCAAGCTGATCAACTGGGCCAACGAGGTGAATGATGCGGCGGCGGCTGCAGAACCGCCTGAAATGGCGGCCCTTTTTGATCCGCCTTACACCAGCTGGCATGTGGGCACGGTGAATGGGGGCACGGCCCAAAACATCACCGCGCGCGATTGTTATTTCGAGATGGGCTACCGCATGGTGCCGGGCGATGACCCGGCCAAGCTGGATGCGATGTGGCGGGCTGAGGTGGCGCGGGTCGAGGCGCAGATGAAGGCCGTCCGCGAAGAAGCAGAGATCCGCATAACGCCGAAATTCGACGTGCCCGCATTGGTGCCCGAAGAAGAGGGCGTGGCCGAAGGCTTGGCGCGCGCGATCACAGGGGACAATGGCACCCATGTGGTGAGCTATGGCACCGAAGCTGGGCATTTCCAAACTGCTGGGTATTCTGCGGTTGTCTGCGGCCCCGGCGACATCGCGCAGGCGCACCAGCCCAACGAATACATCACGGTGGCTCAGTTCGAGGCGGGCCATCAATTCATGCGTGATCTGGTGGCGCGTCTCAGCTGACGGGCGTGCAGCGCTCTTTGCCCTTGGCAAAGACGCCCCGCCCGCCGTCCCGGTGGTTTTCGCTCGGCTCACCAAGCCCAGAACATCTGGTCTCGTCCCCCCCGTATGCAGGTCGCCTGCCTGACATCACGCGCCCCGTTTTCCAAGCACAATCACCGTCTCCCCGCATGCTGTGGGGCCCCTCGGAGATTCTGCTTGGCAAACGCGGCGCGCCATGTCTGATTGGCGTCATGCAACGGCGGCTCCGAGACCAGAGACTTCCCGGCATTCCTTTGGGCATGTCAAGCGCGGCGACCTTTGACGGGGCGCCGCCTGAGGTGGCGGATGTTGTTGTCATTGGCGGCGGCGTGATCGGGGTGTCGACCGCGATCTTTTTGGCCCGTGCCGGACAGCGGGTGGTGCTGTTGGAAAAAGGTCGTATCGCAGGGGAGCAATCCGGGCGCAACTGGGGCTGGATTCGCCAGCAGGGGCGCGATCCTGCAGAATTGCCGATCATGATGGAGGCCAACACCCATTGGCAGGCCTTTGCGCGTGAAACCAATGTGGATTTCGGCCTGCACCAGCATGGGGTGACCTATCTGGCGGAACGTGAAGACCAGCTGGCGGGCTATGAGCGCTGGCTTGCCTCTGTGGCGGGCAGTGGGGTGGACAGCCGGTTGCTGTCCGCGGCCGAAGTGGACGAACTCATCCCCGGCATGTCGCGGCGGTATCTGGGTGGCATTCACACCCCGTCCGATCTGCGCGCAGAGCCTTGGCTGGCGGTGCCTGCCTTAGCGGGGATTGCCGCGCGCGACGGTGTGACGGTGGTTGAGAATTGCGCCGTGCGTCGCCTTGATCTGGCGGCGGGGCGTATCGCGGGCGTTGTGACCGAAGCAGGACGGATTGCAACACAAAGCGTGGTGCTGGCCGGGGGGGCGTGGTCATCGCTCTTTTTACAAGCGCACGGTGTGCACATTCCGCAGCTTTCGGTGCGCGCCACTGTGGCCGCGACCGAAGCCCTGCCTGCGCGCTATCAGGGTGGGGCTGCGGACAGTCGGATTGCGTTTCGGCACCGGGCTGATGGCGGCTATTCGTTGGCCGCAGGCGGCTTTCATGAGCTTTTTGTCGGGCCGGATGCCTTTCGCGCTTTTTCCAAGTTCTGGACCCAGCTCAAGGCGGACCCCTTTGGCACACGGCTCTTGCCCATTGCGCCAAAGGGCTACCCCGACGGCTGGGGGACGGCGCGGCGCTGGGCTGCGGATGAGGTCAGCCCGTTTGAAAAGATGCGCGTGCTGAACCCCGCACCCAACGCGGCCAAGCTGAAAACGCTGACCCGCGATTTTGCGGCGCTCTTTCCCGAGCTGGGGCGGGTGCGGCTGAAAAACGCCTGGGCGGGGCTGATCGATACGATGCCGGATATTGTGCCCATCGTGGATCACGTGCCGCAGCTGCCGGGGCTGGTGCTTGGCACCGGCATGAGCGGTCATGGCTTTGGCATTGGGCCTGGCATGGGCCGGGTGCTGTGCGATTTGGTTTTGGGTCGCCCTGTGGGCCATGATCTGGGTCGGTTCCGTATGGACCGCTTTGTGGATGGCACAAAAATGGAGCTTGGCCCGTCGATCTGAGGCGCTGCCGCCCGGTAATGTTAGACACTGACAGCGCGCGCGGTATGCTGCGCACAATGCAACCGGAGATACCCCATGCCCATCAAGAACCGTCTCGCGGAAACCCATGCTGAAATCACCAATTGGCGCAGGCATCTACATGCCCATCCCGAGCTTGGGTTTGACGTGGAAAACACAGCACAGTTTGTTGTGGACCGGCTGAAGGACTTTGGCATCACCGACATCACGACGGGCATTGGACGCACAGGCGTAGTGGCCGTGATCGAGGGTCGCAGCGATACAGCGGGGCGCGTGGTCGGGCTGCGCGCGGATATGGATGCGTTGCCGATCCACGAGGCTACGGGGCTCGATTATGCCTCGACCGTGCCGGGCAAGATGCACGCCTGTGGGCATGACGGGCACACGTCGATGTTGCTGGGCGCGGCGCAGTATCTGGCCGAGACGCGCAATTTTGACGGCAAGGTTGTTTTGATCTTTCAGCCGGCCGAAGAAGGCGAGGGCGGGGGCCGCGAGATGGTGGCTGACGGGTTGATGGACCGCTGGGGCATTCAAGAGGTGTACGGTATGCACAATGAGCCGGGCCGCCCGACGGGCTCATTTGCGATCCGTCCGGGGCCTTTGTTGGCTGCAGCGGATGCCTTTACCGTGGAGATCACAGGCAAGGGCGGTCATGCAGCGGCACCGCATGAGGCGATCGACCCGAATGTGGCGGCGGCGCATGTGCTGTTGGGTTTGCAATCCATTGTGTCGCGCGGAGTGGACCCGCTCAAGTCAGCCGTTGTGTCGGTCTGCGCGCTGCATTCGGATGTGGATACGCATAATGTGATCCCGCATGTGACGCGCATGACAGGCACGGTGCGCGCGTGGGAAGAAGACGTGCGCGCTTATGTCCAAGACCGTGTGATCGCTCTGGCCGAAGGGACGGCGGCGGCACATGGCTGTGTGGCAAAGGTAGAATACCAGCGCGGGTATCCGCCCACGGTCAATTCGGATCGCCAAACCGGCTATGCCATCGAAGCCGCGCGGGCCGTGGCCGGAGACGTGATCGAGGATTGCGACCCGATCATGGCGGCGGAAGATTTTTCCTATATGTTGAACGAGCGGCCCGGGGCTTACATCATGATCGGCAACGGTGATGGGGCGATGGTGCATCACCCGGAATATCAGTTTGATGATGAGGCGATCCCGGCGGGCTCAAGTTGGTATGCCGAGATCGTGGAACAGCGGATGCCGGTTTAAGGACTGGCCTTTTTGCTGCGCGGAATTACACAAGTTGCGCCAATTCCGCGCGCAACAGATCCCAGATCCGGCTGACGCGGGGCGTGCGGCGCAGGCTTTCGTCGGCGGTGAGCCAGACCGGCAGGCTGGGCATCGGCAAGCCCAGGTCAATTTCTTCGACCGCGCTGTCGGCGACCCCCACGCTGCGTTGCGTGAACCCCACGCCACAGCCTGCGCGGACCAGTTCCCAATTGGCGGATTGTGTGTCGCAGCGCACGGCGAAATCTTCGGCCTGCACATGCCAGCCCATATCCCGCATCGACCGCACAATAAGCTCATCTGTATCATAGCCCACCAAATCATAGTTTAGCAGGTCTTCGGGGCTGTGCGGGCGGCCGCGTTGATCGAGGTAGCTTTTGGCTGCAAAGATCGCGACCGGCACGTCGCATATGTGTTGGGTGATGACGTCCAGCTGTTGGGGCCGATACATCCGCACCGCGATGTCGGCTTCCCGGAACAGCAGGTTTTCCGTGGCATCGGTCGCAACCAGCACGATCTGGATCGCAGGTTCGGCCGCTCGGATACGCGCGATGATGGGGGGCAACACGTAATGGGACGACACATCCGACGCGGTGATCCGCACCACGCCTGACACCTCCTGGGACTGCCCATTGGCCCTGAGCGTCATCTGGTACATTGCATCGCGCATGGTTTGCGCCATCGGCAGCAGAGTTTCGCCTGTTTCGGTCAACCGAAGACCGCGGGCGTGGCGGTGGAACAGTTCCGCGCGCCAGGCCTCTTCCAAGGCCTTGATATGGCGGCCCACCGTCGGCTGACTTTGACCCAGCCGCGAAGCCGCCGCAGAAAGAGAGCCGGTTTCGGCCACGGCGAGAAAGCTTTGTACGAATTCCCAGTCGGGGGTTTGGTTTTGGCTATCCATTCATGAATGAATAGCACACCCTCATTTTTTGCCAATTCTGTTCTTAGAGTATTCAAATATGTTTCCCCTTGTATCGAACATTAAGGAGACAAACATGACGCGGACGGTATTGATTTTGGGCGCCACGGGCCGCTTTGGGCGCAACGCGACACAGGCGTTTCGGGCTGCAGGCTGGGACGTGCGCGGGTTTGACCGCGCGACAGAGGAGCTTTCGGTGGCGGCGCGGGGTGTTGATGTGATCGTGAACGCTTGGAACCCGCCCTATCAGGATTGGGCGCGACAGGTGCCTCGGCTTCATGCCGATGTGCGCCGCGTGGCGCTGGCCAATGATGCAACAGTGATCATCCCCGGAAATGTTTATGTCTTTGGAGACACCACGCCAGCCCCCTGGGGGCCAAATACCCCCCATCGGGCGACCAATCCGCTGGGGCGCATTCGCATCGAGATGGAAGCGGCCTATCGCCGGGACGGCGTACGGACCATCATATTGAGAGCTGGGGATTTTATTGACACCGAAGCGTCGGGAAATTGGTTCGACAAGGTGATGATCAAAGATCTGGCGCGCGGAGTGTTCACTTTGCCGGGGCAGCCTGATCTGCCACATGCCTGGGCGTATCTGCCGGATGTGACGCGCGCGGCGGTGATGTTGGCAGACCAGCGGTTTTCCCTGCCTCGCTTCGCGGATTTTTGCTTTGAAGGGTATTCGATGACCGGTGCCGAGATGGCCGATGCCCTGGGGAGTGCCTTGGGGCGCGAGATCAGGGTCAAACAGATGTCTTGGCTCCCGCTTTATCTGGCGCGGCCGTTTGTGCCGATGATCCGCCATCTTTTCGAGATGCGTTATCTTTGGAACACCGCCAATAGCCTCGACGGTGCGGCCCTTGCCGCGGTGCTGCCTGATATGCCGACAACGCCGCTTGATAAGGCTTTGCGCAGCGCTGTTCCCGCGCAAGAGGTGGCGGCGCAGATGCGGCACAGGGTGGCTTGAGCGTATTTGCACAGAACATCCCGCGTGACGTGCGTTTGCACTTCCGGTGCAAGCGGCTAGGGTGATCGAAACGCACAGGAGACTCACTCAATGCCGGTCAAAAACCGATTTGCTGAATTGCACTCTGATATCACCGCATGGCGCCGCGATATTCACGAAAATCCCGAAATCCTGTTTGAAACACACAGGACGTCATCTTTGGTGGCGGAAAAGCTGCGGGCCTTTGGCTGTGACGAGGTTGTGGAAGGGATCGGGCGCACCGGTGTTGTAGGTGTGATCAAGGGTAAGACCGACAGTGCGGGCAAGGTCGTTGGGCTGCGCGCGGATATGGATGCGCTGCCCATTCATGAGGCGACAGGGCTCGACTATGCGTCCAAAACGCCGGGTGCGATGCACGCCTGTGGTCACGATGGCCACACTGCGATGCTTCTGGGGGCTGCGCAATATCTGGCAGAGACCCGCAATTTTGACGGCACAGCCGTGGTGATTTTCCAGCCCGCCGAAGAAGGCGGCGGTGGCGGCAAAGAGATGTGTGACGACGGCATGATGGACCGCTGGGGTATTCAGGAGGTTTACGGGATGCACAATTGGCCGGGCCGCCCTGTGGGCTCTTTTGCGATCCGCAGTGGCCCGTTCTTTGCGGCGACCGATTTGTTGAACATCGAGTTTGAAGGTCATGGAGGCCATGCCGCCAAGCCGCAGGAAACGGTGGATACAACGCTGATGGCCTCCCATGCGGTGACAGCGCTGCAATCAATCGTCAGCCGCAATGCCGATCCGATTGACCGCATCGTGGTCTCGATCACCGGGTTCCAGACACCAACAATGCCGTTCAACGTGATCCCGCAAACGGTGAAGATGACGGGCACCGTGCGCACCATGTCAGCCGAGATGCGCGATTTGGCCGAAAAGCGGGTGACGGAGATTTGCGAAGGCATTGCGGCAACCTTTGGCGGCACGGCCAAGGTGGAATATCACCGAAATTACCCGGTGATGGCGAACCACGATGAGCAAACCAATTTCGCCGCGGGTGTGGCGCGCGGCATTTCAGGAGAATGCGATGAGGCGCCCCTGGTGATGGGCGGTGAGGATTTCGCGTTCATGCTGGAAGAGCGGCCGGGGGCCTATATTCTGGTGGGTAATGGCGATACGGCGATGGTGCATCACCCCGAGTACAACTTCAATGACGACACGATCCCTGCAGGCTGCAGCTGGTATGCCGAAGTGATCGAGCAGCGGATGCCTGTGGGCTGATCGAAGCCTGTAATTGACGGACTGGCGCGCGGGTGGGACCGGCGCGCCGGTTTGAGTATTTTTATCCAAAAGAAGCAGGGGTCGCGGCGCTCGTCAGAGGGCAGGCATTTGTTGGGTGGCGCAGTGGATGCCGCCGCCGATTTCGCCCAGCGGGTCGACGTTGAGCATCACAATTTCCCGGTCGGGATAATGGGCGCGTAGCGCCGCCTTGGCGATAGCGTCGGTTTCAGGATCGCCGAATTGCGCGGCGATGATGGCGCCGTTGCAGGCGTAGTAATTGGCGTAAGAGGCCACGAAGTCATACCTTTTGACACGCCGCTTGTTGGGTTCGGGGATCACCTCAACCTCTAGCCCAGCCGCGATCAGGCGGGTGTGGGTGTCTTGGGCCGCCACATGGAACGGGTCGGCGGGATCGGGATCATCCGGCAGGTTGATCAGCACGCGGCCCGGGCCGGTGAAACGCGCAAGGCTGTCGATATGATAATCGGTGATGTCTTCGCCAAAGACGCCGGGGGACCAGATCATTCTGTCTGCCCCGTAGGCGGTGAGGAGTTGGGTTTCGATCTGGGTGCGAGTGAGGCCAGGGTTGCGCGTGTCTGTGACCCAGGAGCTTTCATGCGCCATCAGAAGGCCGTGGCCATCGTGCTCGACGCCGCCTGCTTCGCCTTTGAGCCCGGAGGGAACCAGCGGCAGGCCGAGCTTTTCCGCGACGCGCTGGGCGATCTGACCATCGGCGCGGTGGGGCTGGCGGTTGCCCCAGCCGTTGAACTGGATGTGGCTGACCACAAGCGCATTGTTTTGCACAGCGAAGAGGGGGCCGGAATCGCGGCACCAGAGGTCTTCGGTCGGGATGTCCCAGAGGGCGACGTTTGACGACAGTTGGGCGCGCGCTGCGGCGTGGTGGCTGGCGTCTGCGAGCGTGACAACCGGTTCAAAGGCGGCGATGGCGTTTGCGATATCCGCGATGGTGTTTTGCACATCGCGCAGAAACCGGCGGTCGCGATAGACTTGGCGGCTGACCGGCCATTGCATGAAGGTTTGGCTATGGCGCGCCTCTTCGGGTGGCACATACAGCGCGCCAGCGGTTTGGGCGCGGCTCATGGAGCCGCCCAGCGATGCGGCAGCGCTGAGGGCCAGAAAGCGGCGTCGGTGCACAAGGTGATCCTCCCCTCGGGTGAGGGGTATGGTTTCGCAATATGCAGCGCGGATCAATGGGGTTTCGTGGCAGCCTCGTAGCGCGCCAGCACGCCGACCCAGCCGTTGCGGTAATTTTCAGCGCTTTCAGCGGCCTCCGCTCCGAGCGCGTCAAACCCGTCGTGTAGCAGGTGAAGTTGGGTGCCGGCGTTTTCCGCGCGGAACGCGACTTTGACACGCGACGCCTGAGCTCGGTCGCGGCCCACGTGCCAGGCTAGCTCAAAGCTGTGAGGCGGATTCCAAACCATGACCTCAGCCCAGTTGGAGACCGTGCCATCGGGCAGGGTTTCGGTGATCTGGCCACCGAGGCGTGGCTCGAACACCATCGCTTGAGGGCGGGATTTTTGACCGGCAGAGAGCGAATGGGTCTCCACCGGCCACCATGTTTCCAGCTTTTCCGTAAAGAGAACAAAGGCTTGTGCAGGGGGCAGCGGCACCCAGAGCGATTTTTCGATGGGGTTAATTTTCGTCATTTGAGGGTGTCTCCTGTGCCATGTCCTGAGCGGCTGCAGCAAAGGCTGTGAGCGCGTCGGACCACATCTCATCAAGGTAGGCGCGCACCTGGGCCAGCCCTTGCGGGTTGAGCGCATATAGGTTGCGCGTGCCTTTGGGGGTGACGGTGACCAGCCCCGCATCGCTGAGCACTTTGAGGTGTTGCGAAACCGCCGGACGGCTGACGGGCAGGGTCTGTGCCAGAAGGCCTACGGTTTTGGCCGACCCGGCCAGATCGCGAAGGATGGCGCGCCGGGTGCCGCAGGCGAGGGCGGAAAAGGCAGAATCGTAAGTCATTACTTACCGTAAGAAATTGCTTACCCTTTGTCAAACTTGCACCCGTGCCCTTGCAGCCGGGTAGGGGCGATACTAAGACTCTGGAAACCGCTTTGCGGGTATGGTCCCGACAAGCTGAACTTTGAGGCATTCAACCATGCAAGATCCTGTCGAAACCTATATGAACCTCGTGCCCATGGTGGTTGAACAAACCAGCCGCGGCGAACGCGCTTACGATATCTTTTCGCGCCTTTTGAAAGAGCGGATCATTTTCCTGAATGGTCCGGTGCATGACGGTATGTCATCGCTGATCGTGGCGCAGCTTTTGCATCTGGAAGCGGAAAACCCGAAAAAAGAAATCAGCATGTACATCAACTCGCCCGGCGGCGTGGTGACATCTGGTTTGTCGATCTACGACACGATGCAATACATCAAACCCAAAGTGTCGACGCTGGTGATTGGTCAAGCGGCATCGATGGGGTCGCTGTTGCTGACTGCAGGTGAGGCGGGGATGCGCTTTTCGCTGCCCAACAGCCGCGTGATGGTGCACCAGCCTTCAGGCGGGTATCAGGGGCAGGCGACGGATATTATGATCCATGCCGAAGAGACGCTGAAATTGAAAAAACGTCTCAATGAAATTTACGTGAAACACACCGGTCAGACGCTAGAAAACGTGGAAGCTGCGTTGGAGCGTGACAACTTTATGTCGCCAGAAGATGCAAAATCCTGGGGTTTGATCGATGAAATCGTGGAAAATCGTGGCAAAGAAGACGACGACGAAAGTTAAGTCGCTCGGCATGAGCATTCACCACATTTTGCGATTGTAGAGGCGGTTGGGCTATCTTAAGCTAGCCCAACCCTGCGGCCGTTCGGCCTGTTTCCAAGGAAGCAATGGGCGCGGACAGAAAGGTGTGACATGGCGAATAATTCGGGTAGTGACAACAAAAACACCCTGTATTGCAGCTTTTGCGGCAAGAGCCAGCATGAGGTGCGCAAGCTGATCGCGGGCCCAACCGTTTTCATCTGTGATGAATGTGTTGAGCTGTGCATGGACATCATTCGGGAGGAAACAAAAGCCTCCGGGTTGAAATCCACCGATGGTGTGCCAACGCCAAAAGACATCTGCGAGGTGCTGGACGATTATGTGATCGGACAGGCGATGGCCAAGCGGGTTCTGTCTGTTGCGGTGCACAACCACTATAAGCGGTTGAACCATGCCCAGAAGGGTGGGGATATCGAACTGGCGAAATCCAACATCCTGCTGATCGGGCCTACGGGCTGCGGTAAGACGCTGCTGGCGCAGACGCTGGCGCGGATTTTGGATGTGCCGTTTACGATGGCAGACGCAACCACGCTGACCGAAGCGGGCTACGTGGGTGAGGATGTGGAAAACATCATTCTCAAGCTCTTGCAGGCGTCGGAATACAACGTGGAACGTGCGCAGCGCGGCATCGTTTACATCGACGAGGTCGACAAGATCACCCGCAAGTCTGAAAACCCGTCAATCACCCGTGATGTTTCGGGCGAAGGCGTGCAGCAGGCGCTCTTGAAGCTGATGGAAGGCACTGTGGCCTCTGTGCCGCCGCAAGGTGGGCGCAAACATCCACAGCAGGAATTCCTGCAGGTGGACACGACGAACATCCTCTTTATCTGCGGTGGCGCTTTTGCCGGTCTCGACCGGATCATCGCGCAGCGTGGCAAAGGCTCGGCTATGGGCTTTGGCGCGGATGTGCGCGATGTGGATGAACGTGGCGTGGGCGAGATCTTTGGCGATCTGGAGCCGGAAGATCTGCTGAAATTCGGTCTGATCCCGGAATTCGTTGGTCGTTTGCCTGTCTTGGCGACGCTGGAAGATCTGGACGAAGATGCGTTGGTCACCATTCTGACCCAGCCCAAAAACGCGCTGGTCAAGCAATACCAGCGTCTGTTCGAGCTGGAAGATACTGCGCTGACCTTTACTGATGATGCTTTGTCGGCCATTGCCAAGCGGGCGATTGAACGCAAAACCGGTGCGCGCGGCCTGCGGTCGATCCTGGAAGACATCTTGCTCGACACGATGTTTGATCTGCCTGGCATGGAAAGCGTGACCGAAGTTGTGGTGAACGAAGAAGCGGTAAGCGCAGACAGTGCGCCGTTGATGATCCACGCGGATGCGGAAAAAGAGCCAGCCTCCGCCAGCTAAGGCGTGGCACATGGCAAAAGAGGTAGGGCGGGGTTCACCCCGCCTTATTTTTTGTCTGCGATGTTTATTTCGTCTGCGACAACGCCCCGCGCCCGCAGCCTTCGGTCGAAGGGCGGGGGCAGGGGTGTTAAGAATGAAGTGGCGCCACTTCGGGCCAGCTGTATCGTAGGCGCAGACCGCTTTGGGCGTGTCTGATCACTTTGAACCGCGGTTTCAGGATACCGGTGTGTCGACCGGTCGCCGTGAAAGCCAGATGTTTGGTCAAAGGGGTGTAAGGCCTTTGACCTGCTGCATATGCGGGGGAGGTTCTACGCCCGGATTGGTTAACGCGGTGACAAAGCACCGTGCGGTGCTTTTTGCGTGATCGTCAGCGATCCGTGCGCCGCTCACCGGCCCAGAGCCGTTCGTAAACCTCGTTGATCCCGGCGGCCTCGTGGCGGGCGCTAAACTCGGCATCGGCGATGCGGCGCGCCTCCAATGCGGCTTGGGCGTGGCGGTCTGGCTGCAGCAAATCACGGATCGCTGCAGCGGTTTCTTGCGGCGAGCATTGCAGCGGCACGATGTTGCCCGTGGCCCCGCCAGACGACAGCGAGCGGTAAAACCCGGTGTCACTGCCCACAAACGGCGTGCCAGAGGCCATGCCTTCAAGCGGCACCACGCCAAACCCTTCGTAGCGGGGCAATTGCACGGTCAGTGTCAGCGCGCGCAAAAGCTCGGGCTGCTTTTCTGCGGGCACTTCGCCCAGAAAGAGGATGCGGTCTTGCAATCCGGCGGCGGCCACCTGCGCCTTAAGATCGGCCTCGAACTTTTTGTAAAACGAAGACGCCCAGCCACAGACCAGCGCCACCGCTCCGGGGACTTCCGGCAAAAGCTCGATCATCGCTTCTACAAAGATGTCGGTGCCCTTTTCGGGGCGGGTGCGGCCCATCGTGGCGAAGCCCATCGTGCCGCCATAACCCAGTTTGGCCCAGGCGCTGGCACGATCCTCGGACGGGAAAAACGTGTGTGTGTTGATGCCATGCGGCACGGTGGCCCAGACGTTGGGCACCAGCGCCGAGGCGGCTTTTGTGGTGCCGATCACCGCATCCATCTGGCGGATCAGCCAACGGGGATGGGCCGAATGCCGCCGTTGCTTGGCAGAGGTAAAGACGATCTTGATCGGCAGGCGCAGCACATCGCGGGCCCAGAGGGCGGCGCGCATTTCCGGGTTGCGGCGCACGTGCCAGATGGTGAAGGGGCGATTTTCCGGCGTGCTGCGCGACAGCGCGCGCGCCTCAGCCGTGGTGATCGGCGTTGGCGCATTGGGCAGGGGCCGGCCCACCAGCCGCACATCATAGGTTTCTTTCTGCTCCCGGATCACATTGGCCGTGGTCGAAGACACCCCGGTGAAATTGGGGTTGAAATTCGTAACCATGACCTCAGGCATCGGACAGCTCCAGCGATGTGATCAGCTGATCCGCCAGCGCGTCCAGCTTGCCCTTTTGATCTGCAATCACAGACCGGGCCTCTGCGCGGGCGGTATCAAGCGCTTGGGCGTCTTGCAAGAGATGGCACAGGTGATCGGCAATCTCGGGCGCGGTGGCGGCATAGCGCACGGCGTTGTGTTCCTCGAACGTGGTGTAGGTTTCCTGAAAATTGGCCACATGCGGGCCCGAGATCAGCGCCGCCCCGGAATGGGCCACCTCAAAGGGATTGTGCCCGCCAATCGGTTTCAGCGATCCGGCCAGAAAAACAACGGGCGCCAGCGCATACCACAGACCCATTTCGCCCAGAGTGTCTGCCAGATACACATCAGCCTCTGGCGCGTCGCCCTGCGCACGGCGGGCCACGGAGAAGCCCGCCTTTTGCGCAAGCATTGCGATATCTGCGGCCCGCTCCGGGTGGCGTGGCACCAGGATCAGCCGCGCCGCTGGCATTGTCTGGCGCAGGATTTCATGGGCGCCCAGTAGGATGGCATCTTCACCCGGATGGGTCGAGGCGGCGACCCAGAGCGGGGCATCGGCAAAAGCCGCCGCAAGGCTGGCGCGCGCCGCTTGATCCACCGGCAGCGGATCGGCCAGCGCTTTGAGATTGCCGCTGACTTCCACGCGCGTGGCGCGCATCCCCAGCCGTTGCAGAGCGCGGGCCATTTCGATGTTTTGGGCAAAGACCAGCCGCACATCCTGTGTAAGATAGCGGAAGGTGGCG
>JABSSA010000427.1 GCA_013214665.1 Paracoccaceae bacterium | reverse complement strand
GTGTCTGTGTAATCATCACCATGCCGGGCTTGGGAGTCGCGAAAGGCCTTGGAGCCAGCGCGCAGGTCTGGAATGCGCGCAGCCGCATCCGGAAACTCGCGCGGACCTTGCAGGCTTTGGCCCGTTTCCCGCAGCCAAGCGTTAAACGCCAAAAGAGATGTGCGCGCGCCCATCAAGGTAAGTGCCGTATAACCTCCCAGAGAAAAGCCTATTGCGGTGGCATCATCCGTTTTGAGATGCCCCGCAAACGGTCCAGAGTGCGCGGCGGCGGTGAGCAGGGCACTGATATCCAGCGCCCTCTCCCACCAGCACAAGAAGCCTTCGGCCATGAAAGGCTCTGTGCCCGTGTTACCGTGATGGTTAGGAGCGAGCACGACACAACCCGTGCGGGCCAAACCAACGGCCAGCCAGCTCAAGCTTGCAGCGGTGCCGCCCGTGCCGTGCGAGAGCATGACAACCGGATAAGGCCCCTGCCCCGCCAAAGGCGCATCAAGGTGGACATCCTCGGATTGGAAGAACGACGCGGGCAACGGATGACTTTGCGCTCCGTTGACTGGATACCACGCTTGCCACGCAATGGGCCGCGGTCCGGAATTTTGCCAATTCGGGCGGTTTTCGTCGTGCAATTGGCCAAAAGTGGTGCCGACATTTGGTGCGTTCTGAGAAAACATATCCCATGCTGCGCCAAATATTGTCGAAAATTCAAGCGTTTAGACAATAACGCGCAGTTCTGTCACCTCAGGATCCACCTCACGACAGGCTGCCAGCAGTCTGCGTTCCAAATGGGTTTGCACGTAAGCTGCGTGAAACCGCGAAGGGGCTTGCACTGTCACGCGCCCGCCGACGCGCTCTACGCGCGTGAGCCCCGCCACCCAAGAAGCGAAGAGGCCCGGGTCTTCGGAATGGACCAGCGCCGCCGCCAGCGCCCATTCGGATCCATCAGCAACAGAAGGTGCCGCGACATCTTTGACCGGCAATGCAACGATGTTGTCCGGCGGGTGATCCCCCTGCCCCATGCGCACCACAAAATCAGAGCCGACATTGGCCCATTGCGCTGAGGTGTCTTTGAGCAGTTGTGCCAAATCCACACCGTATTCCGTCACACGTCCGCGCGCGCCGGGGCGTTTTATCACAAGCCAGCCCCGCGCACGCAACTGTGCCATTTCGCGTTTAACGGTGCGTTCATCCACAGACCAAAGTGCTGCAATCTCGCGCTGACCCACAGCCAAAAGATCGCGGGCCCAGTTATAACGCGCTGTGACCAACGTGATAAGCCGCAGAACGCGGCGTTGTTCGTGTTTGTCTTGCGACAGCGCATAAGCCCCTAACGCTGTCAAAATATCGTATTTGCGCGCAGACGCGCCTTGGCCCACGGGCCGTGCCAGTTGCATGATGTCCTCATTGCCTGAAAGGTGCGGGATTAACACCGCAACCGCCTCACATGTCAGGGTTTACCCTGCTCGCAGCCTTAACTGGCCGCTTTTTCGCTCTGTGGATAGATTTGCGTCCGATTGGGCGATTCTGTCAAGAGGTGATGCAATTCCCGGCTAGGCCCAAACCAATTTCAAAATGAAATTTTAGGTTAAAAGGTATTGGGTGACGTCCTGAGTGTCCCCTATTTTGCGCCTTTTGTCACCCTATAAGCAGAGGTTTGCAAAAACCTGTCACCAAAATGTAGCGCTCGCGTGGAATGCATGCGCCGCCGTGTTCGAATCAATGCAAGCCCTGGAAACACCGGGGTTTGAGGCAGCGCACCATCTTCGATCTTCACAATATTCGATTTTGCGTTTTTCCCAAATTCAGCGTAAATTCCGAAAAAGGTAGAATAAGCGTCCCCGTGGGGACATCAAACAACAGGCATATCCATGTTCACCCATAAAGATCTGGCCCAGCTTCAGGCGAAATCGCTCAAGATGCAGGGGTTTATCCGGCAACAAACCTTCTCTCCCGAAAATGAAAAGACGCTGCGGCGGTTTTCATCGTGGGAGGTGGCAGAGCTGATTTTCAAGGCCAATCAATCCACCCTTCGCGGGCGGCTGTCGGCGGATCCGTCCCTGCCGCAGGGCCAGGTCGAGGAAGACGGCCGCCAGCGATGGTATACGCTCGAAGAAATCAACGAGCTGCGCCGGCGCATCAAGGTGAACCGCAAATCGCTGATGCCACCGCGCCCCGCGGGAAAAAGGGCCATCCGTGCTGCGATTGCCAATTTCAAAGGGGGCGCGGGCAAATCTACCGTTGCCTTGCATTTCGCCCATGCCGCGGCTCTTGATGGCTACCGTGTGCTGGCGGTGGACTTTGATCCGCAAGCCACGCTGAGCCATTCCATGGGGCTTTCGGATGTGGCGGAAGAATACACGGTCTGGGGCATCATGGCGCGCGATCTGGCCAACGAGACGGACCGGATGAACGCCGCGACAACAGGCGCGGAAAGCGGCACTGCCCTGCCCCGGCGCAGCCTGCCCGCTTCCATCACGGATATGGGGCTGAGTGACTTGCGGGCCTCTGATTTTATCAAGCCGACGAACTGGCCCACGATTGATATCGTGCCCTCCTGCGCCAATGCGGCCTTTGTGGAATTTGCCTCTGCCCAGTACCGGCACATGAACCCGGAGTGGTCCTTCTTTGCCGCTGTCTCGCGTTTCCTCGATCAATTGGCCCCAGACGCCTATGACATCATCCTGTTCGATTGCCCACCAGCTATTGGCTATCAATCCATGAACGCCGTCTTTGCGGCCGACGTCCTCTATATCCCTTCCGGTCCCGGCTATTGGGAATATGACAGCACCACCTCTTTCATCGGGCAGCTCTCAGAGGCGCTCGAAGATTTGTCGCGGTTCAACGGGCTTGTCCCCGCGGGGACAATGACCCTGCCCAAAGCGTTTCTTGATCTGCGCTTCCTGCTGACGCGCTTTGAATCGGGCAATGAATTGCACCGCGCGATGCAATCAGCTTTTGGCAAGGTTTTTGGCGAACGCTTGGCCGAACACCCGATCGAGATGACGCGGGCGGTGGAACAATCCGGGCGCTTCCTCTCGTCGATCTACGAAATTGATTACCGCGACATGACGCGGGAAACCTGGCGGCGCGCGCGGGCGTCCTTTGACCGCGCCTACGAGGAATTCAAAGGGAACCTCGCCGCCGCCTGGGACAAACTGGAGGATGAGGCATGAGCAAGCGCCGCGTATTCGACATCGACTTTGATCCAGAGGCGGCTGTCCCCGCGGGGACAGAGGAGAGCGACCGCCGGGGGCCCATGGCTGCGGCCATTTCAGAAAACGCCGATGCCCTGCAAGAACGGCAGGTCGCCGAGGCGGCGATCCGCGCGGAAAATGATCGGCTGGCCCACGAATTTGTCGCCCTCAAACGCGATGGCGGGATCATGGCCAAAGTGCCAATTCATCAGATTTCAGCCACCAAGCTTACGCGGGATCGGGGCGCGCAAGACGACCACGAGATGGGCGAGCTGATGTCATCGATACAGGCGGTGGGCCTGTCGAACCCGATCCAGGTTGAAGATCTGGGGAATGGCACCTACGAGCTGATCCAGGGTTTTCGTCGCTGGACCGCGTTCACCTCGCTTGACGCGCAATTCAAAGATGGCCGTTTCGCTCATATCCCGGCGGTTCTGATCGCCAAGGGAGAGGCGCTCGATCAGCTTTATCGCCGGATGGTGGATGAAAACCTGATCCGAAAAGACATCTCGTTTTACGAAATGGCCCAGCTTGCCTTGTCTTACGCGCGGGAAATGGAGCTGCGGGTGAGCGATGCGATTGATGCGCTCTATGCCTCTACGGGGCGCCAAAAGCGCAGCTACATCCGGCATTTTGCTGAAATCGTGCGTCGCTTGGGCCCGCATCTGAGATACCCAGAAGGTCTGCCGCGCGCGCTTGGCCTGAGGCTGGTCAAGGCGCTTGAGGCGGACCCAAAGCTGGCCGATCGCATCGGCGCTGTCCTTGCGGCAGAGCCCAACCGAACGGCCCAGGAAGAGACAGAAATTCTGTCCCGTGCGCTTGTCGCTCCGGCAACACCGGCCAGGGCCCCTGCCCCGCCGCGCAGCCAGGCCAAGCAAACGCTCAAGTTGTCCCGCCGGCACGGCGCCGTCAAAGTCTCCGCGGCCGAAGGCAAAGTCGAAGTGATCACCGCCCATGATTTTGGCGGGATGGATCCCCGCAAGCTGGAGCTTGCCATCCGCGCCTTTCTTGACGCAGCGGACCTCTGAAAATCAAAATCCAATAAAATCAACGCTGTCCCCGCAGGGACAGCTTTTCTTCCTCGCAGATGTCCTTCTTTTGGATCAAAATACTCCGGGGGTCTGGGGGCAGAGCCCCCACCGGATCGCGTCAGCGATCTGTGAGCAAACTCACCACAAGATCCGCCACGCGCTCCGGGCATTCCTCATGCAACAAATGCCCATACCCCTCCCAGACCTCAACACAGGCGTTCGGCATTCGCGCTGAGGCCTGCGTACTCACCTCTGGCGGCACGGTTGCATCTTTGTCTCCGACCACAAACCGAACCTCGGCCGCGATCTCAGGCAGGGCCCGCAACAGCGGGTCGAGATCCCATTGCGCCATCATCAGCAAGGTGCCATCCACATGGGTGCGGTCGCCCACCAGCCGCCGATAAAGCGCAAGGCCGTCCGGAGACAACTCAGAGCCTGTCGAGCTGATTAGAGACGAGATGCGCGCCGGGTTGGCCGCTGCACCGGAAAAGAGCGCGGCGGAAAATGGCACGGCTGCGAGCACGCGGGCGGTCAGCGGAAACAGCCATCCGGCCAGTCCTTTGAACGTGCCCATGGCGGCGTTTATTCCTAACACTTTGGGGGGCTGTCCCCGCGGGGACATCAGCTTGCGGCTCAGGCAAAGTGCCACTGCCGCGCCGGCAGAATGGCCAACGATCAGCGATGGCTGCCACCCCTCTTGCTCGGCCAGCGCCGCAATGTCAGTACACATGCGGTTGAGGCCACTGTGGTGGCGCGCGCCCAATTGGGTGAACCCCTGGCCTGGCAGATCCAGCGCGATCACTCGGGCTTTGGGCTGCAAATGCGGGATCAGGTCGCGGTAGGAATGGGTGGAGCCGCCTGCCCCGTGCAGCAACAAAACCAATGGTCCGTCTCCCGCTTCCTGCACATGCCAACGGTGCACAGGTCCGGTAATCCGGCGGCTCAGCTCAGCGTTGGGCCAAGTGTCAATCGTGGACCAGTCCATGCTTCAGCCATCAAGCGCCGCAGAAACCGCCCCAGAGAGCCCGTGGGCATCGGCGCGGGGCAGGGGCAGGTATTGGCCGTCAAGCACCTCTGAGAGCGTTCTGAGCGCCCGTGAGGGCCTGTTTCCGGCATCTATGACCAGCGCGGGCACTTGCGCAGCTCTGAGCGCGCGTGCGGCCTGTGTGGCGTCGTCTGCGGCGCGGGCGCGATCGGGCAGGCCGTCGAGTGCGATATTGGCGCGCCCATCGGTCAGCAAAACCACGGTAGGACTCATGCCGCGCTGACGGGCCTGGGTGGCGAGGGTTGCCGCATCATGCAGGCCCGCGGCAAGGGGTGTGCCGCCGCCGCCGGGCAGGGCGGCAAGGCGGCGCTTGGTTTGCACCAACGATCGTGTGGGCGGCAGCAGCAGCTCTGCAGTTGTGCCGCGAAAGGCCACGAGCGCGACGTGATCGCGCGCGGCGTAGGCTTGTGCAAGCAACAGCTCAATGGCGCCTTTTGCTTCGTTCAGGCGGCTGACAGCGGCGGAGCCAGAGGCATCCACGGTGAAGATTAACAGTCGGTCAGACAGCTCGGCAAAGCGCCGAACCCGAATGTCGGAAGGGCGAATTTGAACACCGTCCCCGCGCGGACGACCTGCTTTGCGGATGGTTTGCCATGGTGCGGCCGCCCGCAGCGTGGCCACCAGATCAATGCGATTGCGCCCATCCAACGCGCCTGCGCGCGCAGGCAGGGGGCGACCGCGCCTGTTACCGATGCGCTTTCGCCCGGCGCCTGCCCCGGATGCCCGGCGGGTTGTCCCCGCGGGGACAAGGCCGGAAAGGACGTCGGCAGGCAGCAGCGCGCGGACCGCATCGATCAGCATATCGCCGGAAGGGAGGGAAGATTCGTCTGCGTCCGCAGTATCCGGCTGATTCTCTACAGTGCTGTCAGCGGGTGGAGCAGGGGGGGCTTCCTCCGCGTCGTCTTGGCTGTCGGGCAATTGGGTTGCCCGTTGGGGAAACACCAATGCGGCCGCCGTTTCGATGTCGGTAAAGTTGGTTTGGTCGCGCCCGCAGAGGCCTGCGCGAGCCTTAGCCACCGCCGCAGCAAGGAGGGG
>JABSSA010000426.1 GCA_013214665.1 Paracoccaceae bacterium | reverse complement strand
GGCAAGGTGGCTGCCGATCTCATAGCGGTTTTGAAACTCCAACCGCTCTCGCCCCAAATGGGCTTCGATCGTGCGGGCAATCAGTTGCGCGTTGTCATATCTCAAAAAGGGCAGGTCGTTCAGACGCGTCGCGGGATCTGTCCCGAACGCGCCTTTCGGCGCCACCAGGATAAAGGGGTCATTTACCAGAGGATATTCATCAATGCCGTCGCGCACGGCCCCATCGCTTGCTGATATGGCGATGTGCAATTTGCGCTCTGCCACGTCATTCAGAATGGTATGGCTGTACGCGGTCATCAGACGGAATGTGCTGTGCTGCAGGCTATCGGTCAGGACGGTGGCAAGGCGCGGTGTCAGGTCATTGTCAAAATCATCAATCAACCCGATGGAAAGCGAAGAGAGATGGGCAAGATCCATCACCACCAATTCCGATTGCGCCATACGCAGTTCGGACAACGCCGCTTCGGACCGGGCCAGGAAGGTCTGGCCAGCAGGCGTGAGGCGTTTGGGGCGCTTGCTGTGATCAAAAAGCTCAATGCCCAGTGCGGCTTCGAGGTTTCGAAGCTGCTGGCTCACGGCCGGCTGGCTGAGCCCGGTGACCTCGGCGGCATGTGCGACAGAACCGCTTTGCGCCAAAGCGCCAAACACTTCTAATCCGCGCAATGTCACGCCTTTGGGTATCATGATTGGTGGTCCCGTAGTTTTCAAATTTGTGAAACTCGAAGGGTTTCAGGTCAACCCTAATCGGGCCTGAATTGGCTTTCAAATCGGTCGCCTGCGGTGGCGCAAACCGCTAAACGGTGTGATGCAAGGAGGGACGCCATGAAAATCGCAACCGCCGCTTACCCGCTGAGCTTTTTGGACAGTTGGGCGCAATACGAAGACAAGCTGCATGATTGGGTGGCGGACGCCGTGCAAAACAGCGCAGAGTTGCTGGTGTTCCCGGAATATGGCGCGATGGAGCTCGCCACATTGGACGGCGCAGAAACCGCGGGCAATTTAGAGCGCTCACTCTTCGCGGTCAGCGATAGGCTGGGAGAGGCCGACGCGGTGCACGCAAGATTGGCGTCAGAGTACGGTGTGACGATTCTCGCAGCATCTGGTCCTGCGGCTTATGATCTGCCCGAAGGCGTCACGCGCCCGGTTAATCGCGCACGCCTCTTTGCGCCGGACTGTGCGGCGGGCGTTCAAGACAAACAGATCATGACCAGGTTCGAAGCGGAGGTATGGTACGTCGCGCCGGGCGGTCCCTTGCAGCTTTTTGACACCGCATTGGGCCGGATCGGCGTTTTGATCTGTTATGACAGCGAATTTCCCCTGTTGGGCCGCGCTTTGGCCGACGCGGATTTGATCTTGGTGCCGTCTGTGACCGAGGCAATCTCAGGGTTCAGCCGTGTACAGATCGGCGCCCGCGCACGCGCATTGGAAAATCAATGCGTTACGGTTATGTCATCGGTTGTTGGCGCGGCTGAATGGTCAGAGGCGGTGGATGTCTCTGTCGGGGCAGGGGGCATATTTGGCCCGCCCGATCGTGGATTTCCAGAGACAGGGATTTTCGCCCAAGGCGAGATTAACCAACCGGGATGGACATACGCAGAGGTCGATTTGGCGCAAGTGGCTGAGGTGCGTCGCGATGGGGGTGTGTTGAACCGGCGCGATTGGCAACATCAACTTGGACGTGACGGCGCAGTCACAATAACGCCGCTCAAAGCGGAAATGGGTTGAATTCTGTAGGTTTGCGGCGCATGTAACGCGCGTCCGCCACTCAGGCGGTCATTACTCAAGGAGAGACCATGGCCAAGGAAGATACGCTCGAATTTCCCGGTGTCGTGAAGGAACTCCTGCCAAATGCGACGTTTCGGGTCGAGCTGGAAAACGGCCATGAGATCATCGCACATACGGCAGGCAAGATGCGCAAGAACCGCATCCGTGTTCTGGCAGGCGACCGGGTTCAGGTGGAAATGACACCGTATGATCTGACCAAGGGGCGGATCAATTACCGCTTCAAGTAAGCGGCACACGCTCTGCGTGGCGCGCGTGCTCTGACATGCCCCTTATTCTTGGATCTGCGTCACCGCGCCGGTTGGAATTGCTGGCGCAAATGGGGATCGTGCCGGACGAAGTGCGCCCGGCCGATATAGATGAAACGCCGCTCAAGGTGGAATTACCCAAAGATTATTGCTTGCGCATCGCCCGCGAAAAATGCGCAGCGATTGAGGCCGAAGACCAGGATGTTGTTCTGTGCGCTGACACCACGGTTGCCGTCGGGCGGCGCATTCTGGGTAAACCCGAAGATGAAGCTGAGGCGCGCACATTCCTCACCCTGTTGTCGGGGCGCAGGCACCGTGTGATCACCGCGGTGGTCGTGCGTAAGGGCGATCAGGTCTGGCAGAAATGCTCGGTTTCGCAGGTGCGCATGAAATCGCTGAGCGCGGCAGAGATCACCGGCTATCTTGCGACGAACGATTGGCGCGGCAAAGCGGGTGGATATGGTATTCAAGGGCCTGCCGCCGCGTTCATTCCGTGGATCTCAGGAAGCTACACCGGCATCGTGGGCTTGCCGCTCGCGGAAACGGCGGCGATGTTGCAGGCCGCAGATGTGAGGGTTTGGCAATGAAGGGCGCACAAATCGTTCTTGGCACCTATGCGGGGCACGAAGCAGCAGCGTTGATGGTGGATGGCCTTATGGATGACCTGCTGGTCGCCAGTGATGCGCCCGCCCCCGGCACGATTTACCGCGCGATCGTGGATCGCCAGATCAAAGGGCAGGGTGGTGTGTTCCTGAAAACACCAGATGGGCAGGCGTATCTGCGTGGTGTGAAAGGCCTGTCGCCCGGTGCTGCCATTACGGTGCAGGTGTCGGGATACGCCGAGCCGGGCAAAGCCATTCCTGTGTCAGACCGGGTTTTGTTCAAAAGCCGCTATGCCATCGTCACGCCGGATGCGCCGGGCTTGAACATTTCGCGCCAGATCAAGGATGACGATACCCGGGATAGCCTGCTTGAAATTGCGCATGAATGTATGGCGGGCGAAGAGCAGGGTCTGATCTTGCGATCGGCTGCGGAAGCGGCGGATCTGGATGAAATCGCAGATGACATTTTGGCGATGAAGGCGGTGGCCACCAATGTGATGGCCGAAGCCGGCTCGGCTGCCGAAACGCTGCTTGAGGGGGATGGTCCTCATACGTTGGCCTGGCGGGATTGGACGATGCTTGCGGACGTGGTGACTGAGGACGGCGCATTCGAAGCGCTGGGCGTCTTGGATCAAATCGAAGAGGCCCGCACCGGTGTGGTCAAGCTAGACGCCCACGCGACAGCTTATGTAGAGCCCACACGAGCCCTGGTCGCCGTAGATGTGAATACTGGCGCTGATGCCGGCTTTGCCGCCGGTCAGCGAGCCAATCTGGCCTTGGCGCGGGCTTTGCCCCGTGCACTGCGTGTACGGGGGCTAGGGGGGCAGATCGTGCTGGATCTGGCACCCATGCCCAAAAAGGAAAGACGCGGCTTTGAAAACGCCCTACGCGCGGCTTTCCGCAAAGATACGGTGGATACTGTGCTCGCAGGATGGACACCCTTGGGCCATTACGAGCTCCAGCGCAAACGCGCCCGCCTGCCATTGGAGCTGTGTGTCTCATGAGTTGCCCGATTTGTGCCAACGACACTGACAAGCGGTATCGCCCATTCTGTTCGCGGCGCTGTGCGGACGTGGATTTGGCCAAATGGATGAGCGGCAGCTACATTATCCCAGGCCCTCCCGACGACAGCGAAGAGGCCGCGTTAGAGGCTTACGAGGCAGAGATTGAGGCGGGGTCAAAAAAACCTCACTGAACCAGCAAGTTTTTCTATGGACACTGCCCGCGTGGTTACATAGAAGGCCTCCACCCGAACGCCCGTCGTTCACCCGTGCCCGGGTAGCTCAGGGGTAGAGCAGTGGATTGAAAATCCTCGTGTCGGTGGTTCGATTCCGCCCCCGGGCACCATTTAAATC
>JABSSA010000425.1 GCA_013214665.1 Paracoccaceae bacterium | reverse complement strand
GATGGTACCGCCTCCCTGGCTTGAACAGGGGACCTCTGGATCCACAATCCAGCGCTCTAACCAACTGAGCTAAGGCGGCACGTCCGCGCTGTTTAGGCGGCGTTTTCGCAATTTGCAAGAGCGACAAAACCGATCTTTGACGGATTTCTTTCAACCTCTTCGGATGAGGCGTGGTTCCAGGTGGCCAAGCTCCGCATTTGCATGACCCAAGACGATGTTCAGTGGCCTGACGTCATTATACGCTTTGCGGGAAAAGCGACGGCAATCGCTTGATTTGACACGGGTGGAGGAGTATCTCCGCCTCCGCACTAAGAGGTTTGTCATGAGCATCAACACCGAACGCGACATCGAAGCCAATCTTCAGATCGGCCCAACAGACAAAGGCATGGTCCGGTTGTTCATTTCGGCCGGCAGCGTCGAAATCCCGATGGATTTTGATCCTGATGAAGCCGAAGAAATCGCGCAAGAAATCATAGCAGCCGCAAAATCCGCCGCGATGATGAAGGGCTAAACCCCCTGCCTGCGGAGCCCTAGCCGATTAACCCGGCTGCTGGATCGCGCATCATCTGCAAACGTCGCGCCGCGTGGGTGGCAAATTTCTGAATAATCGCTTTTCGACGTGCACCCGCCAGCTTGTCTTCGGGGGCCATGCGCAAGATTTCGGCGTCATAGCCATCAGCGATCAATAACCCCGTTTCAGACGGCAGGATGTCGGTCGGAAATTCTTGATCCACCGCCCAAAAAAAGCGGTCACACCATTCAAGATATCCATCCCATTTGTGGTCTGATTGAAAATCAGCCCGGCCAGATTTGCATTCGATCACCCAAATCTCACCTTTCGGACCGAGCGCGATCACATCAACCCTGAGGCCACGGCTGGGCACAAATTCCTCAATACAAGCAAAACCCAATTGCGCCAGATGACGGCATACACCTCGCGCCAAAATCTGGCCTGGCATCATATCAGCAGTGGACGTGTGAACGGTCATGCCGAAAGTATGAACATTTCGTGAACAAAAGCAAGTCTTGGCGCGCTTTGCGACCTGAGCTCAGGTTGGCTTGGATAGGTTTGGAACGGACTTCAGCCAAAAGCGGCCCATCAACAGGACCGACGCAAACGCCAAGCCCAGAACAAGGCCTAGCCAGACGCCAACACCTTCCCAATTCAGGATGAACCCAAGCGCATAAGACGCAGGAATTCCAACACCCCAATAGGCCACTGCGGCCAGCGCTGCTGGTACAAGCGTGTCCTGCACGCCCCGCAACAATCCAAGGGCCACCGCTTGCGCGCCATCAACCAATTGGAACAACGCGGCAAGTGCCAAAAGAACAATCCCAATCTGAACGATCGCTTCGCGTTCCGGTTCGTTGTCCTGAATAAAGACGGCGATCAGCGGCTCGGCCCAGATCAGGAATGCCGCAATCGTTGCAAGTGCGACGGCAATGCTCATCACAATTACCACGCGCGCGCCGCGCTTCATATCTTCGATATCGTTGCGCCCATAGGCGTTGCCACTGCGGATGGTGGCGACATTGGCAAGGCCAAGGTGCACCATAAAGGTGATCGACGCGAGATTAAGCGCGATGCCGTGCGCCGCGAGCGGCACGGCCCCTAGCCAGCCCATCATAAACGCGGAGGCGGTAAAGAGCCCCACTTCGGACACGGATGTTAGGCCAATCGGAACGCCCAGGCGAAACACGCGGCCCATCATGTCCCAATCGGGCTTCCAGGCGCGTACGAAAATCTGATGCTCCGGCAATACGCGTTGCACATAGATAATCACACCGATCAGCATGACGGTTTGGGTTATGACAGACGCCAAGGCGGCCCCGACGATCCCCATTTCCGGCGCGCCCCAATTGCCAAAAATCAGCATGTAGTTGCTGAGGCCGTTGGCAATCGCGCCAACGATGGTGATCCAGAACACAATTTGCGTACGTTCCAAGGCAGCCAGATAGCTTTTCAGAACCATAACCCCCAAGGCCGGGAAAAGCCCCCACCCCGCAACTGTAAGGTATAGGGCGGCATCAGCCGCGATGCCGGGCTCCTGCCCCGTTGCAATAAGTACGGGGTAAGAAAACAGCATCGCAGGCAGCGCGACAATGCCGAACACTGCTGACAACCAAACGCCCATCCGGGCCGCGCGGCGCATGGACGTTACATCGTCCGAGGCGTTGGCGGAGGCGACGATGGGCATCACGGCCCATGCAAAGCCCGCCCCGGCGAGAAAGAAGAGAAAGAAATACGAGCTGCCCAATGTCCCAGCGGCGAGGCTATCCACACCGTACCAGCCCAACATCACCGTATCGGTCACACCGATGGCAACCTGCCCGATATGCCCACCAATCAAAGGCAGTCCCAGCAAGGAGATCGCCTTAGCGTGCGCCGGATATGACATAAATCTCTTGCCCATACCGACTCGCATACGCCTGCTTTGCGACAGGCGAAAGACCTCAAAACCCGATTTCTTTGTCCTTTTGCGACTGGATGAGACGGGCGATGCGCCTCTCAGGTGTGATCTAACCCACCATACGCCACACAATCCCAGCAGCGATCATCGCCACACAGGCTCCGACGAAAAGCTCCGCACAGGCCATAGCCACAGCGACTGTGCGGCCCTGCAGCGGCGCAAGGGCGCTTTCCCGCAGACTGACAGCGGCAAGAGCAACAAGCGCGGTCAGCGATGCGGTGCCCAACCCCATCACCAAAGCGCCCGCAACCCCAGCCCAAGGGATACCGAACCCGAAACACAAGATCAGCAGGAACACGGCCCCCGTACAAGGGCGAATGGCCACGGCCGCGACGACGCCTAATGCATCGTAAAGGCTTTGTACCGATTGCGCTTGTTCAAGGCTGGGTCCGTGTGCATGACCGCAACTGCTGCAGACCTCACCATGGTCGTGTGAATGGTCATGCGCATGGGATTGGTCGTGTGCATGTTCCGATGTGGGGCTTAGGTTGCGCAAATGCCTAAACCCGCGCCATACTAGCCAAACGCCCAACAGGCTGATGGCCGCATAGCTGGCTGGGGCAAGCACGGTTTCCGCGGCCTGTGTCATGGCGGCCCGGCCCCAACCGAACACCAATGCGCCTAATGCAACCAGTACAATGGCCGTCATCGCTTGTGCCAAGGATGAGGCGACCGCCAAGCCGATCAACCGCGCCAACGGCACCTGGCTCGCCGCACCATATCCGCCGATGACCAACTTGCCATGTCCGGGGCCTGCGGCGTGAAAAAAGCCATAAGCGGCACAAACGGACATCAATGCAAACCACGCGCCCGCTTCGCCTGCACGCAATGAACGCAACGCCGCAGCCAGCGCAGTTTGTGCCTCACGCTGACCGGCCGTGGCCCAACGCGAAACATCGGCCATCCCGCCCAGACCGAAAAGCCAGATAACAAGCGCCAGCGATGCAAGGGCAATGGCGCCTAGGATCCATCGCATGTCAGCGCCACCGTGTCAGAAAATGCTTC
>JABSSA010000424.1 GCA_013214665.1 Paracoccaceae bacterium | reverse complement strand
GGCGCGCAAGGCCTGCGTCCACCACCACGCGGATGCCGGGGATGGTGAGCGAGGTTTCAGCGATGGAGGTGGCCAGTACGATTTTGCGCTGCGCCGGATCAGGGGTCAAAGCCGCTTGCTGGGCCTTGAACGGCATCGCCCCAAAGAGCGGCGCGATCACGCAGCCCTTGGGCAGCGATTTGGTCAACGCGGTCTCAGTGCGCCGGATTTCGCCTTCCCCCGGCAGAAACACCAGCGCGTCACCCTTGGTTTCGCGCAAGGCCTGTGTGGTCAGATCGGCAATTGCGTGCTCCAGCCGGTGGTCCTTTGGGCGCGGTTTGGGCAGATGCACCGGCGTGACCGGAAAGGCGCGCCCTTCGGAGGTGACAACCGGCGCGCCCATCATCTGGGCGATGGGCTCGGCATCTAGCGTGGCCGACATCACGATCAGATGCAGATCTTCGCGCAGCGCCTCAGCCACTTCGAGGCAGAGCGCCAGCCCTAGGTCAGAGTTGATGGAGCGTTCGTGGAATTCATCGAAAATCACCGCGCCGATGCCGGGAAGCTCGGGGTCGCTTTGCAACATGCGGGTCAGGATGCCTTCGGTGACGACCTCGATCTGGGTGCGTTTGGAGATCTTGGCCTCACCCCGGATGCGGTAGCCCACCGTTTCGCCCGCGCTTTCGCCCAGAGTTTGCGCCATGCGCTGCGCAGTGGCTCGCGCGGCGAGACGGCGGGGTTCCAGCATCAGAATTTTGCCGGTGATCAGCCCCGCCTCGCGCAAGGCGAGCGGCACGCGCGTGGTTTTGCCCGCGCCGGGAGGCGCTTGCAGCACGACGCGCCGGGTGCTGCGCAGCGCGTCTAGCAAGGCGGGCAGGGCGCTTTCGATGGGCAGGGTCTGGGTCATTGCGGGTGTTGTGAGTGCAAAGGGTCAGGGATGCAAGCGGGGGGCGTGCGCTGGCCCGGCGGGCTTCGCCCTTGTTCCGGGCCGATCCGGCACTGCCCCGGCTTTCGCACCTTTTCGCGGGGTTAACCCCGCCCTACGGAACCTCAGGCAATCGCCTGACTGCGGCCTGCGTTGCGGCCCGAGAAAATGCAGCCGCCCAAAAACGTACCTTCGAGCGCGTTGTAGCCGTGATATCCGCCGCCCCCAAAGCCCGCGACCTCTCCGGCCGCAAAGAGCCCTGGTACCACCGCGCCATCCGCGCCGATCATCTGGCTGTCGAGATTGGTTTGCAGCCCTCCTAGCGTTTTGCGCGTCAGGATGTGCAGCTTGACCGCGATGAGCGGCCCGTTGGCCGGATCAAGGAACTTGTGGGGCTTGGCGGTGCGGATCAGCCGATCTCCGCGATAGTTGCGGGCGGCGTGAATGGCCATCAGCTGTGCATCCTTGGTGAACGGATTGTCCACCTGGGCATCGCGATCTTCGATCTGCGCGCGGATTTTGGCTTCGTCAATCAAATTGCCGCCAGCGATCTGGTTCATGCCCCTCACCAGCCCCGGCAAATCCTGCGAGACCACAAAATCCTGGCCACGTTCCTTGAACGCCTCCACCGGGCCAGTTGCGTTCTTGCCCGCCAAAATGCGCTGCTTGAACACTTCGCGCCAGGATTTCGACGTGAAATCCGGGTTCTGCTCAGAACCGGACAGCGCGAACTCTTTTTTGATGACCTTCTGGGTCAGGATGAACCAGCTGTATTCATAGCCCGTGGCCAAAATCTGTTTCAGCGTTCCAATGGAATCAAACCCGGGCAGCGCGGGCGGCGCAAAACGGTTGCCTTCGGCGTCAAACCACATGGACGACGGGCCGGGCAGGATGCGAATGCCGTGCGAGGGCCAGATTGGATCCCAGTTTTTCACACCTTCTGTGTAATGCCACATGCGGTCGCCGTTGATGATATGCCCGCCTGCTGCGGTCGAAATATCCAGCATCCGCCCATCCACATGCGCGGGCACACCGGCGACCATCTCTTTGGGTGCGGGCCCCAGACGGTCGGTGGGCCAGACCTTGCGCACCATGTCAAAATTGCCGCCAATCCCGCCAGAGGTTACGATGACCGAAGGGGCCTTGATCTCAAACTCCCCCACGGTGTCGCGGTTGGTCTTCTGCCCACGTGCGGCGGTATCGTCGGCCAGAACGGTGCCAGAAACCCCTTTGGCGGCGCCACCTTCCATGTCGATCCGATCGACCTGATGGCGGAACTTGAAGGTGATCAACCCGGCCTTTTCATGGTCTTCGCAGCGGCGCACAAAATGCTCGATCACTCCCGGCCCAGTGCCCCAGGTGATATGAAACCGCGGCACCGAATTGCCGTGGCCATGGGCAAACCCGCCACCCCGTTCCGCCCATCCAATGACTGGGAACCACCGCAGGCCCATCGTGTGCAACCAGTTGCGCATCGATCCGGCGGCAAATTCTACATAGGCCTCTGCCCATTTGCGTGGCCAATAATCTTCTTCGCGGTCAAACTGGGCCGAGCCCATCCAATCGCGCATGGCCAAATCTTCGCTATCCCGAATACCCATGCGGCGCTGTTCGGGCGTGTCGATCATGCAAAGACCGCCCAAGCTCCAAAACGCCTGCCCCCCCAGAAAGCTGCGCGGTTCCTGATCCACGATGATGACCCGTTTGCCACGATCGCCCAATTCGGCGGCAGCGGCCAAACCGGCCAAGCCACCGCCCACAACAATTGCATCTGCCTGATCCATGAGATGTGTCTCCTATCGGCTGCGATACCACGCCACAAAGGGCAGGGCGCACAGATACATGGTGATGCCGTAAACGGCCGACGGCAGGGCGAAGGTGGAAAATCCTTCAACCCCGGGCGCGATGAGCGTGGCGAGCGTGATCCCTAGCGTGGCGTTTTGCACGCCGGTTTCGATGGAAATCGTTTTCCGTTCGCCCCAACCGAGGCCAAGCCAGCTGGCGATCAAAAGCCCGATCACAAGCAAGCTGAGGTTCAGGGTGATCAACGCGGGCCCAAGCGTGGCGAGATTTTCAACAAAGATGCCCCAATTGCCAGCGAGTGCTGCGACCACGATCAGCACAAAAAGGATCGTCGCCACCAAAGACAGCGGTCGGTCAATCGCGGCGGCAAACCCAGGCGCCACATGGCGCAAAGTGACACCGATGGCGACGGGCAGGGTGGTGATGAGGAACATGGCGATAGCCAGGCTTGTCACCGACACCTCGGGTGCTGCTTCGCCCATGAAATGACCCACGGCCCATGTGGTGAGCAAAGGTACGGTAATGATCGACAACAGGCTGATCACGGCGGTCAGCGAGACCGAAAGTGCCACATCGCCGTTGGCCAGTTTCGAGATCATGTTGGATGTGACACCGCCGGGGCAGAACGACAGGATCATGAACCCCACGGCAAATTCGGGGGCCAGGCCAAAGGCGCGCGCCACGACGTAGGCCGCCAACGGCAGCAGGACCACCTGCGCCACGGCACCCACGCCAAAGGCGCGCAGGCGGCCAAAGACCCGGGCAAAATCCCCCAGCGTCAGCCCGACGCCCAATGACAGCATGATAACGGCCAGCGACACTGGCAAAACGACGTTGATCAGAAAATCCACCGCGCGTGCTCCCCCGTTGATGGCGGTTCTTGCTGCGCGCGCACCGCCTTTCATCAGCTTGCAGCGTCAAAGCGCGTTCTGGCAAGAGGCGCGCTACGTCAACCTTGTGAGTTTGCCGCTCTCAAAGCGGCCAGAAGACCAGAATGGCCGGCACAGACACGGCGACGATGATCACCTCCAGCGGCAGGCCCATGCGCCAGTAATCGCCAAAGCGATAGCCACCCGCGCCCAGGATCAGCGTGTTGTTCTTGTGGCCGATGGGGGTGAGGAAGGCCGCAGAGGCCGCAATCGCCACCGCCATCAGAAACGGGTCAGGTGAGACACCAAGCTGGCGGGCCATCTCAATCCCAACAGGGGCCGCGACAATCGTGGTGGCCGTGTTGTTCAACACATCTGACAAAGACATGGTGACCACCATCAGCACCGTCAGCACGGCCCAGGCAGGCAGGCCCGCAGTCAGCCCGGTGAGCGCATTGGCGATCAGCCCGGTGCCGCCCGATGTTTCCAACGCCGCACCCAGCGGGATCATGGAGCCCAAAAGCACCACAACCGGCCATTCGATATGGGTGTAAAGTTCGCTCAGCGGGACAATGCGCGACAGAACATAGGCCACCACCACCAGCCCTAAAGCGATGGGCAGGTAGATAAGACCGACCGAGGCCGCCAGCACCGCGCCGACAAACAGGCCAATGGCCAGCCACACCTTGCTGTCCTGCGTCACCGCCAGCCCGCGTTCGGCCAGTGGCAGCACGCCCAGCCACTGCACAACATCCCCTGCAGTGCCTGCAGGCACCAGCAACAGCAGGATATCCCCGGCCTTCAGAGGCGTTTTGCGAATTTGTTTGGTGATCCGCTTGCCCTCGCGAGAAAGCCCCATGAGCACGGTGTTCTGCCGCCACGACAGGCCCACCGCCTGTGTGCTGCGCCCGACAAGGCGCGAATTTTCGGTGACGACAACCTCGATCACCTCCACACCCTCACCGGCGGCGTTCAGCCGTTCTTCGCGGGCGGCGTCCGCCACGGCCAGCTGCAGGGTTGATCGAAACTCATCCAGCGCATCGGGCGTCGCCTCCAACACCAGCGCGTCCCCTTGCATCAGCGTGGTGTTGCGCGCGCGGCCATAGCGGCGCGTGCCGTCGCGGATCAGGCCGATGATGGCCACGTCAGCCTTTTCTGCGGTCTCTTCTTGATCACCAAGGCGCGTTCCGATGAGCTTTGAGCCTTCGGGCACCGTGAGTTCCGCGATATATTGCGAGACATCGCGCACGTCTGATCCGCTGTCTTCCCGGCTGGGGATCAACCGCCAGCCGATCAGCGCCACAAAGGCCAGCCCGGCAATGGCGGCCACGCCACCTACAGGTGCGAAATCGAACATGCGGAACGGCTCGCCCAATCTTTCTTCGCGGATCGAGGCGATGATGATGTTGGGCGGCGTGCCGATCAGCGTGACCATGCCGCCCAGGATCGTGGCAAATGACAAGGGCATCAACGTCAGCCCCGCCACCCGCCCGGCCTTGCGCGCGGTCTGCACATCCACGGGCATCAACAGCGCCAGCGCCGCCACGTTGTTCATAAACGCGCTCAGCACACCGCCCACAGCCCCCATCAAGGTGATATGCGCGCCCAAAGATCGGCCGCTGTCCACCAAGGTGCGGGTGATCAGAAACACAGCGCCCGAGCGCACCAACCCGGCCGAAACCACCAGCACCAGCGCCACCACCAGCGTGGCGGGATGGCCAAAGCCGGAAAACGCCTCAGACGAGGGCACAACCCCCAGAACCACGCCCGCCATCAACGCGGAAAAGGCGACGATGTCATAGCGATAGCGGCCCCAGATCAAGAGCGCGAAGACAAGGCCGAAAAGGCTGAACAAGATGATCTGGTCTGTGGTCATGGGGCTGCTCCGCCGGTTTCACACCAGCTTGTCCAACCGTCCGAAGAAAGAAAAGCGTTTTTCGGGGGCCATAGGCAGGAATGCGTGGGCTTGGGATTGCTCCCTGTTGGCCATCTGCCGTATAGAGCGTCGATACCAGAATTCTGACGGGAGACGACCCATGGCGGGCCACTCAAAATGGGCGAATATCCAGCACCGCAAAGGGCGGCAGGACAAACTGCGCGCCAAACTCTTTTCCAAGCTGTCGAAGGAAATCACCATCGCGGCCAAGATGGGCGACCCGGACCCGGATAAAAACCCGCGTCTGCGTCTGGCGGTGAAAGAGGCCAAGGGGCAATCCATGCCCAAAGACAATATCGAACGCGCGATCAAGAAAAGTCAGGCGGGCGATGGAGATGATTACGAAGAAATCCGCTATGAGGGTTACGGCCCGAATGGCGTGGCCGTCATCGTCGAGGCGATGACTGACAACCGCAACCGCACCGCATCTTCCGTGCGCTCCACGTTCGCCAAGCACGGCGGCAATCTGGGCGAAACCGGCTCGGTTGGTTTCATGTTCGAACGCAAGGGCGAGGTGGTTTACCCGGCTGAGATCGGAGATGCCGACACGGTGATGATGGCCGCCATTGAGGCGGGTGCCGAAGACGTGGAATCAAGCGAAGATGGTCACATCATCTGGAGCGCCGATACCGATCTGAACGATGTCGCCACGGCGTTGGAAAGCGAATTGGGCGAAAGCGATGCGACCCGTCTGGTGTGGAAGCCCACCACAACCACCGAGATGGATCTTGAAGGCATGGAAAAGCTGATGCGGCTGGTCGATGCGCTCGAAGACGATGACGACGTGCAGCGCGTCACCGCGAATTTCGAAGCCTCCGACGAGGTGATGGAGCAATTGGGCGGCTGATCGCCACGCAGCCCACGCAACGCAACTTAGAAATAGAAACGCCGCCATCGTATATGCGAGGCGGCGTTTGTCGTTTCAAAGAAAGGCGTGTGCCTTAGGTCGCGCAGCTATGCCCGCCGAAAAAAGCGCGGGCCATCTGGCCCAGCGTCATGGCTTTCGCCGCACCGTCTTCGGGGCGCTGTTGGTCCAAACGGCGCAACAGACCTTTCAGGTCGTTCAGGCGCGTGCGCGCGGTTGATCCACCTGCGCGGCTTTCCACCGCGAGGATCTTTTTCTGGGTCTGCAAAGCTTGCTCGATCATGTCCAGATCGTGCGCGGTCAAATCTACAGTTGTTCTATCGTCCAACATGGCGTCGGTCCTGCGTTCTTGGTTTTGTTATAGTTAGGTGTCTTTCAAAGCTACGTGCGGGATCTGTGTTCAGATCACTGCGTGAGCCTCGTGGCAGACACGATATCAAACACGGTTTCGTGTGCGGAGATTGTGCGTGTGTTCAACATGAAGGGTAGATGTGATGTCAGCGGCGGAGATTCAACAGGCAAACGTTTCGAATTGTTTGAATAATCCGTGATCCTGTCGAAATATGGCAGGACTGCCCTGCGTGTATGTCACGCGGCAAATGCGTCCGAGTGCATAACTGCAGGGGGGTGACTTGCAACTCTGGCGCTTTCTGCGATTGATGGCGCATGGACCAGCCCACATCAAAACCGCTTGTTGGCATCTTTTGGATGCTGGTGACAGGCGCGTGCTTTGTGGCTGTGACCGCTTTGGTCAAATGGCTGGGCACCGGCTTACCTGCCGCACAGACGGCGTTTTTGCGCTATATTCTGGGGCTCGTGTTCCTGATCCCGATGTGGTCAACCCTGCGGTCGGTCACGCTGAGCCGTCAGCAATGGGGCCTGTTCGCGCTGCGTGGCGTTTTCCATTCCGGCGGCGTTATCTTATGGTTTTTCGCCATGGCGCGCATTTCGATCGCAGAGGTGACAGCGCTTAACTACATGACGCCTGTTTACGTGACGATCGGCGCTGCGCTCTTTTTGGGCGAGCGGCTGGCGTTCCGACGCATCGCGGCGGTGGTGGTTGCGATGCTGGGGGCGTTGATCATTTTGCGCCCGGGGTTTCGCGAGCTTGAGCCAGGGCATTGGGCCATGGTGCTGGCGGCGGTTCTGTTCTGTGGGTCGTATCTGTCGGCCAAGGTTCTCTCAGGGCAGGTTCATGCCGCCGTGGTTGTGGCCATGCTGTCGATCTTTGTCACGATCGGCCTTGCACCCTTTGCCTTTGCGCAATGGGTCACGCCAAGTTGGTCTGATTTGGCGATCCTCTTTTGTGTCGCCTGCTTTGCGACCTTAGGCCATTACACCATGACTCTGGCCTTTGCCGCCGCCCCTGTGGCGGTCACGCAACCGGTGACCTTTCTGCAGTTGGTCTGGGCGGTTTTGCTGGGCGCGCTGGTCTTTGCAGAGCCTGCTGATGCGTGGGTGATGTTGGGCGGCGCGGTGATCATGGCCGCGGTCAGCTTCATCGCGTGGCGCGAAGCGGTGATCAAACGGCAATCTTCCATGCCAAGCGTTGGCTAATAGGTTTACGCCGCTTGGCCCAAACGATGTTCGCGCCAATAGACCGTTGCAATTGACACCAATGCCAGGACCCCGGTTGAGGTTTGGATCCACAAAAGCGGGAACGCGCCCGTTTCGGGTGTCAAAAGCGCCCCGGCCATCGCAGCAAGAACCGCCCCACCACCGATCATAATCGCCCCACCAAGGCCCGAGGCGGACCCGGCCAGGTGCGGGCGGACTGACAACAGGCCGGCAGTGGCGTTGGGGATCACAAGACCGTTGCCAACCCCCACACAGGTCATCAGACCAAAGAAGACAAATGCCGTTCCCTGACCGATGGAAAACAGAATGAGCGACAGGGTTACCCCCGCTGCGTTCATGATGCTGCCCCATAGAACCAGGTAGTTTACGCCATGCTTCATCGCGTATCGGCCTGTCAGATAGTTGCCGAAGGCATACCCAATGGCAGGCGCGCCGAAATACATGCCCAGAACCGCCGGGCTGAGGCCAAACAACTCAGAACCCACAAAAGGTGCGCCGCCCAGGTAGGCAAAGAATGAGCCAGAACAGAACGCCGCGGCGGAGGAGTAGCCCCAGAAGCGCGGCGACCGCAGCAATTCAGGGTATTCGCGAAACTGCTGCCAGACGGTTTTGTCTGAGGCACGCGCGGTTTCGCGGAAGTCGAAAAAGGTGAGAAACCAGGTCGCGATGCCCGCCATAGCAAAGAACCAGAACACCGCCCGCCAGCCAAAAATCTCGTCTAACAAGCCGCCCACAGCCGGAGATGCCATCGGCACCACCGCCATCCCCATTGTGACATAGCCGATCATCGAGGCGGATTTGTTTTCGTCATAGAGGTCGCGGATCGCAGCGCGCGATAGGACCATGGCAACCGCTGCACAGGCCTGCATCGTGCGAAAAAACAGGAACGTTTCGATGTTCGGGGCAATCAAACACCCAAATGACGCCACAACAAACAGAGACAGCCCCCACAGCAACACAGGCCGTCGCCCATATTTGTCAGAAAGCGGCCCAATGATGATTTGCAAAATTGCGCTGGCCCCGAGATAGACCGGCACAGACAGCTGGATCACCGAATAGGGTACGTCAAAATGAGCTGCCATGTTGTTTAGACTTGGCAGGAACATGTTCATGATCATCGCCGAAACGCCGGCGAGGATCGTCAATGTCGCGATATGCGGTGCTGTGGTGCGGTCTAGAAAACGGACCGTGACGGAGTCACTCATACCAATAGGTGTATGGGGGCGCGGCGGAAGTGTCCATGCCACCACCTGTGCAATTCTGCGATGCAGCCTGTGTGAGCGATAACATGCAAGTATTGAGCGATTATTGCGCCTGTTTGCAGCGTAACGCAGGAAAATTACGTGGCGCACCTGTTGCTGCGACTGCGCAATACGATAAAGGAGTGCAAACGACGATTTGGGGATAGAACATGAAAGACATTCTGTCGGAACTCGAAGACCGCCGTGGCGCGGCACGCCTTGGTGGGGGCCAGAAACGGATTGATGCGCAGCACGGGCGCGGCAAGCTGACCGCCCGCGAACGGATTGAGCTGCTGGTCGACGAAGGCTCGTTTGAAGAGTTCGACATGTTTGTCACCCATCGCTGCACTGAATTCGGCATGGAAGCCCAAAAACCTGCGGGCGACGGCGTTGTGACCGGCTGGGGCACGATCAATGGTCGTATGGTCTATGTCTTCTCCCAAGACTTTACCGTGCTGGGCGGATCGGTGTCTGAGACCCACGCCAAGAAGATTTGCAAGATTATGGATATGGCGATGCAAAACGGCGCGCCTGTGATCGGCATCAACGATTCCGGTGGGGCCCGTATTCAGGAAGGTGTCGACAGCCTCGCCGGATATGGTGAGATCTTTGAGCGCAACATCATGGCCTCAGGCGTGGTGCCGCAGATTTCGGTGATCATGGGGCCATGTGCGGGCGGTGCGGTCTATTCGCCTGCGATGACCGACTTTATCTTCATGGTCAAAGACAGCTCTTACATGTTTGTCACCGGGCCGGACGTGGTGAAAACCGTGACCAACGAACAGGTCACCGCCGAAGAGCTGGGGGGTGCCTCGACACACACCAAGAAATCTTCGGTCGCGGATGCCGCCTTTGAAAACGACGTGGAGGCGCTGGCCGAAGTGCGCCGTCTGGTCGACCTGCTGCCGCTGTCGAACCGCGAAAAGCCGCCTGTGCGTCCTTTCTTTGATGAGCCGGGCCGGGTGGAGACATCGCTGGACACGCTGGTGCCGGAAAACCCCAACACGCCTTACGACATGAAAGAGCTGATCCTGAAGATCGCGGACGAAGGCGACTTTTACGAGATTCAGGAAGATTTCGCCAAAAACATCATCACCGGCTTTATCCGCCTTGAGGGGCAGACAGTGGGCGTGGTGGCCAACCAGCCGATGGTTCTGGCCGGTGTTCTGGATATCGACAGCGCCCGCAAAGCCGCGCGCTTTGTGCGGTTCTGTGATTGCTTTGAAATTCCGATCCTGTCGCTGGTGGACGTGCCCGGCTTCCTGCCCGGCACGACGCAGGAATATAACGGCGTGATCAAACACGGCGCGAAGCTGCTCTTTGCCTATGGCGAAGCGACGGTGCCTAAGGTCACGGTGATCACCCGCAAGGCCTATGGC
>JABSSA010000423.1 GCA_013214665.1 Paracoccaceae bacterium | reverse complement strand
TTGAACCACTTGATCAATGACCCAGAAGCAGGCCGGATTGCTGTGATCATGAACGAATTCGGCGCGGCTGGCCTTGACCATGATTTGATCGAAGCGTCGACCGAGGAAACGATCCTCATGCAGTCGGGATGTCTCTGCTGCACGTTCCGCGGCGATATCTCAAAGACCCTCGGCGCGCTCATGGCGCGCAAGAAGCGCAATGAACTCAGCTTTGACCGGATCGTTATTGAGACGACGGGCATCGCAGATCCCGCCCCGATCTTACACACGTTGGTTATGGACGATCTGATTGCGCCTTATTTCCGGATGGACGGCGTGGTCACGCTTGCCGATGCTGCGGCTGGCCCCGCAACGCTGGACGCCCATTCCGAAGCCGTCAGCCAGATTGCCATGGCAGATCGTATTGTCGTCACGAAAACAGATTTGGTATCGGAGGATGATGTTGCTGCTTTTGAAACCCGTCTGGCCGATCTGAACGGCAGGGCCAAGCCCATTACTGCAGATCGCGGCGCTGTGCCGGTCGGCGGTTTGTTTGGGATTTCGGCGATGCGCGAAGATGTCTCGGCAGAGGACATCGCAGCCTGGATTGGCAACAGCAGCGCGCCACAGGACGCCGCGAATGGCACAGCCTTGCAAGCGCGTCATGACCATCGCATAACCTCAGCCTCCATCGAGATCGAAGCGCCAATTTCTGCCAATGCGTTCGACTTTTGGCTCGACATGCTGCTCGCGTTTAAGGGTCCCGACATCTTACGCATGAAAGGGATTGTGCACGTTGATGACATGCCTTGGCCTTTTGTCTTCCACGGCGTGCAACACATCTTTGATGCGCCTGTTCCGCTGAAAAACTGGGCGGGGTCAGACAAGAACACCCGTGTTGTGGTCATCGCACGCAACATGGACAAAGAGGAGCTGAGAGACAGCTTGAACATGCTGCTCATGCAACCCAAAGAGGTCGTAGCGACAGCGAATGACTTGATCCCAGAAATCGCCGAAATGCCGTTCTGACCGATGCTGCACCTGTTCAATTCCATGGGCCGCAAGGTTGAGCCGTTTGTTCCAAGTGATCCCGAACACGCGCGGATGTATGTCTGCGGCCCAACGGTGTATTCATACGCGCATATCGGCAACGCACGACCGGCAGTTGTTTTCGACGTTCTGGCGCAGGTGCTGCGCAGGCAGGTGCCAAAGCTCACCTATGCCCGCAACATCACTGATGTGGATGACAAGATCATCGCGGCTGCCGCGTCACGTGCGGCAAGCTGCGACGCGATCTCAGCCGAATTCACAAAAGCCTATCACGAAGACCTTGCAGCACTGGGTGTCGCGCAGCCCGACAAAGAGCCACATGCAACAGCGCATATCGGGCCAATGATCGATATGATCGAAGGCCTCATCGCAGAAGGCAAAGCCTATGCGGCAGAGGGTCATGTACTTTATCACATTCCGGCCTTCCCGGATTACGGCAATCTTTCTGGCGCGAACCCGGATGAGATGCTCGCAGGTGCGCGGGTTGAAGTGGCCCCTTGGAAACGCGACCCTCGCGACTTTGTGCTTTGGAAGCCGTCTGACGCCGGTCAACCCGGCTGGGATAG
>JABSSA010000422.1 GCA_013214665.1 Paracoccaceae bacterium | reverse complement strand
TGTTGGGAGAAAATGACGATGAACCTGGGTCTCAAAACTGTGTCCATGTCGGGGTTAACTGTCCTTTTTGGCGTGGCGTCCGCTCTCTCAAGCGAGTTTTCTCTAAGCGATTTCTTCAGTTTCGCATTTGAGCCGCTTAATCCGGCTAGCTGGTTGCCTTTGCTCTTGCTAGTACCGGCTTAGCTTAGTGGTTGGCTAGCAGTAAGAAGTCTGGTTTCGCCTCCGGCGACGGCTGAACATGTCGAGGGCCTTGGCAGGAAGATTGATTCATTGCATTCGGCCGTGGAAGACAAGCTTGCAAAACAGCACGGCCCTGCAACCAAGGCTATGACGGATTTGATTCTTCATATCCCATTCCCCTCCCAAACTATCATTGAAGCAATGGAGGCTGTTGGCGGGCCGGATGTAGCTCGACGTAGCCTAGCGGAGTTGCTTGGTTTGAAGGCTCCGAAGTATTCACCGTTCATCTCTTGGGCTGACAGTGTTGGAGACTTCGAACGTGTTGAGCCAGGCGACATCATTATGGAGTTCGGTGGTGTGCCAATTTTTGCGCCAGTTTCAGGCCGGGTATTAGCTGCTGCGAGTAGTCCAAGCGACGGGTTGCCGCTTGTATCGATACAGGTTGAGATGCCCGCTTCAGAAGCGAGCTTACCAGCATATTGTGATGAAGTTTACGTACGTGTTTTCGACTATTTCCATGAGCGTTTACCGAGAGTTTCAAACAACTTGCAGGAGGAACTCAAGGCGCAGACACTTGAGGCGAAACCCGTTTACGAACGGCTCATCCCTGGAGCATGGGACAAAGCTGACAAAGTAGACAAAGGTGGTGAACTTGAAGTTCCGCTACGGAAAGGGGGACGAGTGCTGAATTTTGAAACGGACGCTATAGTCTAGTGCGCTGCCCTGCCGCCCAGCGCGTGTAGTGCGAAACCGCACCACTTTTCAGTTACCGTCTCTCTCTGTCTATCTCTTTCGCTCAGTTGTGGCACACCGCCCGCTGTGTCTGCCAGACCGCTAAAATTGGCTCTGATCGGCGCGTTTTTAGCGTGTCGCCTGCGCTTGCCCGGCACTGATTCTTTTCCCTTCGATAGCATTTGTCCAGGCGCGGTACTATGATACCTCTCAAAGTGCCAAAAACGGGCTTGTTGTAAAATTTGTTGTAAAAGTTGGTATTTTAGTTGGATTATGTTGATAAAAGTTTCCTTGTTTTACAAGGCTTTAATCAAAATCAGGAAGAAATACGTGGCAGCCCGTAGGGGAATCGAACCCCTCTTTCCAGGTTGAAAACCTGGCGTCCTAACCGATAGACGAACGGGCCACTCAGCGTGTAGGCGGTGAGATAGAAGGTCGTTCAGGAACGTGCAAGCGAAAAAATGCACCTAACTGACATACAATGCATTTTGTGGGTCAGAGCCGTGTCGTACGACGCCAGTTCACACGTCATTCTGGAATTGCCGCGTCCTCGATGATCATTTGTACGCTGGTGCGCCCCCGAAATACGTTCAAATCTAAACGCCCGGCAAAATGCGCGCGGCTGCCTTGCGCTGACTCGAGGCTTGATCCCAGCGTGCTGTTGGAAAACGCGCCAAACGCGATGCCATCCATGCGACGCCCGTCCAAAGCGCCAAAGCTGACTTTGAGGTGAGACTCGCCCACGCGCCGCGCGTGGAATATGTGCATGTCCGGCATGGCAAACCTTGGGCCGGGCGCACCCGCACCAAATGGACCCACACTGTCGATCTGGTTGAGCAGATCAACCGATACGGCCTCGGGCATCACAACCCCATCCAGCCGCAAATCGGCGGCACCGCGTGCTCCGGCGCCCTGTTGATTCAAAAGCATCCCCAAGCGCTCCATCGCGGCAGGGATGGCCTGTTCCTCAACGGTCAAACCTGCTGCCATTTTGTGGCCACCGCCTTTGGTGATGGTTCCCTCCATGGCCAATCGCTGGATTGGCGCACCCAGATCAATTCCGGAGATCGATCGGCCTGAGCCTTTGCCCACGCCATTTTCCACGCCAATCACAATTGCGGGCCGGTTCGCGGCTTCTTTCAGACGGGCCGCAACGATCCCGACAACGCCGGGGTGCCATCCTTCGCCAGCAGCCCAGACCAGGGGGGCATCGAACCCCCGCGTCTCTGCCTGTTCAAAGGCAGTGGCCAGCACAGCGGCTTCGATCTCGCGGCGCTCTGTGTTCAAGGTTTCCAAACGTTCTGCCAAAGCATCCGCTTCGTGAGGGTCTGCCGTCGACAGCAACCGCGCGCCAAGGTCTGCCTGCCCGACGCGGCCACCCGCATTGATGCGCGGCCCCAGAACATAGCCCAGATGGTACGCGGCAGGCGCCGTATCGAGCCG
>JABSSA010000421.1 GCA_013214665.1 Paracoccaceae bacterium | reverse complement strand
ATATCGCTCCTGCTGATTCCACTGTCGACACTGCCCCAAGGGGGTTGATTGATGCGTGTCGCGACTGCCTTGGCCCTCAGGGCGTGCTGGATGATGCCGCCTCTTTTTCGCGTTACGCGCATGATTGGGCGCAGGATCATGTGGGCGAATTCTGTGCTGTGCTCCGGCCCGTTTCCGCTAGTGAGGTCGCAAAAGTCTGCCAGCTTTGCGCGCAATACGGTGTCGGGATCGTGCCCCAGGGGGGGCATACCGGTTTGGTCGCCGGAGCACAGCAGACCGGGGCAATATGCGTTTTGCTGTCGCTCGAGCGTATGAACCAGATCGAAGAGATCGACCCAGAAAATATGTCGTGCACGGTGCAGGCCGGCGTCGTTCTGGAAACCTTGCAAACCGCGCTGACGGAACATGGCTTGCGGTTTGGGGTGGAAATCGGCTCACAAGGCACGGCGCAAATCGGGGGGCTTGTGTCCACCAATGCCGGTGGCATTCGGGTTGTACGCCACGGCATGACCGCCGCGAACGTCCTCGGGTTGGAAGTGGTTTTGCCGGATGGGAAAATCGTATCTTCCATCACCGGCCTTCACAAAGACAACCGCGGCCCCGATCCAACGCGGCTCGCGATTGGCGCAGAAGGCAGCCTGGGCCTCGTGACCCGTGCGTGCCTGAAAGTTCTGCCACAAGAGGCCCACACCGCGACGGCTTATGTGGGCTGTGATGGTATGGCCGAAGCATTGGCGTTACTTGGGCATGTCCGGCGGTCCTGTCACGAAGTGTTAGCCGCGTTCGAGGTTATGTCTGACACGTCGGTGCTCTTGGCCAAACTCGTGAATGATGCCTTTGTGCCTCCGTTGGACGCGCCAACTCATGTCCTTGTTGAGCTTTCTTCGGTCATGGATGTGCCTTTGCAGGCGCTGATGGAAAGGGCGCTGGGCGAAGCATTGGAAGCGGGGCTGGCGCAAGATGTGATCATCGCGCAGTCGCAGAGTCAGGCAAAGCGGTTTTGGGCCATTCGTGAGGGCCTTGTCGAAGGGCATTCCATGCGAGGCTATCACGTCCGCAGCGATATATCGGTCAAACTAGGTCGTCTGCCGACCACTGCCGCGGCGTTGGAAACGATGTTGCGCACCGAGTTTCCCGATTGGATTCCGCAAACCTATGGTCATATGGGCGACGGCAATCTGCACTTTAACGCCTTGCCACCTTTGGATCTGGACGTTGCTGTGGCGCGCCAAATTGGTGCGGACATCGAAAAGCGGATCTTTGAAATCGCGACCGATAACGAAGGCTCGTTTTCGGCTGAACATGGGATCGGGCGCACCAAGGCGCGGTGGTTCCGGGAAACTCTGCCAGAGCGCCACGATGTGCTGGCACGAATAAAGTGTTCACTTGATCCGGGGAATATGATGAATCCGGGCTGTTTGGTCACCACTCGGCAGGAAGCATCATGAAAAAACCAGCGTTTGTCATCGGGCAATCTGAATCCCTTGCGGCTCGCGTCGCGGATCACCTTAGCCGCGAAATTCGATCTGGCCGCATAGAACCGGAAACCAAATTGCCGACCGAACACGACCTGTCTCGAGATCTGGGCGTCAGCCGAAATGTTGTGCGCGAAGCTCTCTCTCAGTTGCGCGCGGATGGGTTGGTTTATGTCCGTCAAGGCGCAGGCACGTTCGCCTTGGCACCCGAAGACAGCAAGGTGATCCGGCTGGATCCGCTGTTACTGGGCGAAGCGTCTGATCTTGGTCAGCTTTTCGAATTGCGCGCCATTTTGGAAACACAGGCGGCTTATTTGGCGGCAACGCGGATATCCGAAGATGGGCTGACCATTCTGGAAGATGCGCTTGATCGGATGCGGGGCAGTGAGCGCACCAGGGATGACTCGGTTCACGCTGATCTGGAGTTTCATCGGGAAATCAGCAAGGCCACAGGCAATGCCTATATCCTGACCTTCATCACCTACATTGGCGGGCAAATCCGCGACACGACCTATTTGGCCCGCAAAAGCGCGCCGATTGACATCGTTGTCGAAGAAACCATTGGCGAGCATGAAGCGATCCTCGAGACGCTTGGGGCCCGCGATCCCGTGGCGGCGGGCGAAGCGATGCGGCGGCACGTTTTGCTGTCTGGCGCACGCGCAGGCGCCGAATTGCCAGATCATTTGATGGGAGAGATTTCATGAGCCTTTGGGCGCTTAAGAAGATCACAGACATCTGTCTTCTTGTGGAAGACATCGAAAGAACCGTCGCTTTTTACACTGATAAGCTCGATCTGACGCTGCGCCGGCGTGCTGAGGGGTTTGCCGATTTTGACATGCCTGGCGTCATTCTTGCGGCTTGGGAAATTGGCCATCTCAGCGAAAATACAGGCGTGCGCGATCGACCTGGACGCGCCGGGCACAAAGCCTGTGTTGCGATCGAATTGCCTGATCCTTCGGAAGTCGACCGTCTGTATCAAGAATTGCTTGCAAAAGACGTGCCATTTCAGGGGCCGCCCGAGGACTACGTTTGGAACGCGCGTTGTGCGTATTTCTATGACCCTGACGGCACAGTCTGGGAGCTTTACGCCTGGTTGGATGGGGGGCCGGGCGATTACCACGACCCAAACAAATAAGACCTAACAGGAGAGTAACATGAACCGATTTTCCAACTTTTCGCGCCGGAAGTTTCTGGCAGGCAGTGGTGGAGTGGCTGTCGCCAGCGCATTTGGTGGCGCGGTACAGCTTGTATTGCCTGATGCAGCCAGCGCTATGGGAGCCAAGGTCGTTGTCAAATATGACTGGCTGATGTCCAACGGGCAAATCGGCGATATCGTAGCCGCAGAAAAAGGCATCTACAAAGACGCCGGCATTGATGTGGAATTCGCGCCAGGCGGGCCAAATTCGGCAACCGTGCCGCCGGTGATCTCTGGCGCTGCCACGCTGGGTCAGTTTTCGGAGACACCTCAGCTGTTTAACGCGCGCGCGGGCGGTGTTCCTGTCAAAATCCTGGCCTGCGGCTTCCGTACTGGCCCTTACGCCCTGACATCAAAGCCAGAAAAGCCGCTGCGCAATCTGGAAGACTTGCAAAACGTGCGGGTTGGCGTTCAGCCCACTGCGCGCTTCCTTATTGATGCGATCGCTGCAAAGCACGGCATTCCAATTGAAAATATCACCGTTATCCCCGTGGGCTTTGACAAAGCGCCACTTGTGGCTGGCGAAGTTGATGCGATTGGCGGTTGGATCACCAACACCCAAGCTCTGTCTGTTGTCGGGGACGACCGTATTGATTTGCTGGTCAGCGATCTGGGCCTTGAATCCTACGCGGACGTCTATTTTGCGACCGATGACGCCGTCGAAAAGAACGCCGAACAGCTT
>JABSSA010000420.1 GCA_013214665.1 Paracoccaceae bacterium | reverse complement strand
GTGGCAAATGCAACCATTAAAAATAAAGATCAATAAATATGCAAAATGAGTCAGTCAATCACATCATTGCCGACATAGGTGGAACCAATATACGCATTGCTCAAGTGGCGCAAGCCGAGCCTGATTTGGCCTACGGCGGGATTGCGGTTGTTGTGGATGCTCTGGCATATGACGATTTGTGCAGCGATCCGCAAATCGGCGCCCAAATCCGGTCGCAAGTCGAGGTGGCGGATGTTGTGTTGGTGTCAAAGGCCGATGCAGATGCTTGGCCGACGTCATTGGACGCAGCAGCAATTGATCTGCGCGACGTGGAAGATCTGGCACCGTTGCTCACCGGCATTCGTGCGGCAGACGTGCCTGAACGCCATGTGCCTCATGCCCATTATGTGTCGTGGTCGACCGATGAACCGGGATCACGCACGCGTGATGCGTTAAACGCGATGATGAAAGGTCGCCCCACACATCTGTTGCGGTTCAAAGGGGTCGTGCCCGACGGGAACGCCGGATGGGAGGTGCACGGTGTGGGCAAGAATTGGTCAGTCAAACCGATGATCCCTGACACACCATTTGGCATCGTCGGAATTGGCCTCGAAGGGCGCATCACCGCAGACGAGATCGCAGCGTGGTGGTCCGCCGAACCGGTCTAGGTTAGCTATCCTGCCCCGAGGCGCGCGCCATACGCGCGGCGCGTCCGCCGCGCCGGGTTTTGGGGGCAGGTTCGCGTGATGGAAGCTCGGCAATGATCTCTTTGCGGGTTTCCGGCGACAGGCGGGACCATGCGCCAATCTCTTCCAAAGAGCGTGCACATCCTGTGCACAGCTTTGTCACAGGGTGTATGACACAAATCTGTACACACGGGCTTTCGATTTCATCTCGTCGCCAGACCGGGGCGTCGGTCATGCCTGCATCCTCATCTGCTTGAGCCTGTCCAAGGCCCCTTGCAAGATATAGCCCGCCGCGACGTGATCAATAACCTCGGCGCGACGTTTGCGTGTCGTATCCGCCTCAAGCAGCGCCTTTTCTGCGGCAACCGTGGACAGCCGTTCATCCCAAAACGTGATCGGTCCATTCCAACGGTGCGAAAAGTTGCGGGCAAAGGCGCGCGTGGATTGGCAGCGTGGCCCTTCGGTTCCGTCCATATTGCGCGGTAGTCCAAGGACAAGCCCGCCAATCTCGCGCTCGTGCATGATATGAATGAGGCGATCCGCATCCACGCCGAACTTTTTGCGCCGGATGGTTTCAAGCGGTGTAGCCACAGACAGCATCTTGTCACTGACGGCCACACCGATCGTCCGATCCCCCAGATCCAACCCAACAAGCGCGGAATAGGGTTCCACGCTTGTGGCGAACTCTTCCACCGTTTCGAAAATCACAAGAGGCCCGCCCGGTCTGCGGCGCTGTTGATGATGTCGAGCGCGGTCGGGTCACTGCCGAAAAGCTCGAGCGCGTTTTGATACACTTGGTCGGCATCATTGAGCCGGCCCAAAACACCCAAAGAAGAGATAAGCTGTGCCCAATCTTCGACGGGGCCGCCTTCGGTGGATAGGCGGCTGGCAAGGCTGGACACCATGCCGGAAATCATTTCCATGCGCTCTGATGGCGACATGTCGGAAGCGGCATCAATGTCAGCCTGACTAGGCCCGCGGCCTGACCCGATTTCCGGCATTTGGTACCGCACCCCGGCCAGTGCGGCCATCTCTTCGATTTGCGCCGCGATGGGCGCGATCCAAGGGGCATCAGCCGGACCTGCGCGCAAAAGGCTATCCCAGATCCAGAAGGCTCTATCAGGGCGGCCCGTCTGCGCCAGCATCAGGCCGTAGTAATAGCGTGCAACGGGCTGTTCACTGTCTTGATTTAGGATCGACAGGATCAAGCGCTCTGCTTCTGGTGAGATGTAGCCATTCGCGGCAAGTACCTGCAGATCAACCAGCTCAACCAGATCCTCAAGGGGGGCTTCATCCCCCAAAGTCTCGACCAAGCTTAGCTGCGCGTCTCGGGCAGCCACGAAATTACCAAGCCGAGCCTCAGATTGCGCCAAAAGGCGCAGCCCGACGATATCGTCAGGTCGCGTGGCGAGGGCTGCGCGCAGCTTGGCCATAAGGTCCGCGTATTCCTGCGAGATGGAGCTTGGCGCCGCCGCTGTTTGCTGTGCCGAGGTTTCTGCAGCGCTTTGAGAGGGCCGTGTTTTGCGCAGCTCTTCTGCGCGGGCGATACGATCTTCGAGACCCAAGTCGCCATAACCGGGAGCACCAAGGTTTTGGTAAATGACCAGCGATCCACCAACGAGAAACAGCATCGACGCAAAGATCAGCGCGCTCGTGAATTTGCGGACAGAGGTTCGTTCAACAGGCGCATGTGCAACGGCATCTGCAGCAAGGATCCGCCGCGCGACTTCAGTTTTCAGCCTGTCGGCGTCCTCTGCGCTTAGAACACCACGCATGATATCGCGGTCCACGTCCTTGAGTTGGTCTTTGTAGACTTGGAGATCGTAATGCGCTGATGAGGCGTCATCTTCGCGCGCGCGCAGCATACCAACGGCCAAAGTGGCGGTGGCAATCAAAGCTAATCCGGTGGCGATGGCCCAAAACATGACGGTCTTCCTTCGTGGCCCATGACATTTAGCCGTTGCCGGCCTCGGTTGAAAGCCACCTCTGTCCGTGTTTCCAATAGCTGCGACAATGTGAGGAGAGGTGAGCGTGCCCAATTTTGATCTTATGGCGGCGTTCTTTGCGGCGGCTTTTGTGTTTGCGGTCATGCCTGGTCCAGCGATCTTGTACACTGCGGCGCAAACATTGGCGCGGGGGACGCGGGCAGGGTGGTTGGCGGTTCTTGGCCTGCATCTGGGCGGTTGGGCGCATGTTTTTGCTGCGGCCTTGGGGCTGGCTTTGGTCTTTGTTGCAGTGCCTTGGGCCTACACGGGCTTCAAAATCGCGGGCGCACTCTATCTCACTTATCTCGGGCTGCGCTTGGTCTTTGCGCCGTCTAAAATGGCCGATGTAGAGCCCGACCAGACCTTTCCGAATGAACGGAACGCTCTGTGGCAAAGCATGACTGTCGAGATACTGAACCCCAAGACCGCCCTGTTCTTTCTGGCCTTCTTGCCGCAGTTCACGGACCCGGCTGCATCGTTTCCCATTTGGCTACAGCTTTTGATCCTGGGCGCGATTGTGAACGCCATGTTCAGCTGCGTGGATATCGCAACCGTGAATGTGGCCCGACAGGTGCGCAGCAAATTGCAGCAAAACGCGACTGGCGCGCTCTGGGCACAGCGCATTGGCGGCACCATTCTGATGGGACTGGCGGCGCGATTGGCCTTTGATCGCGGCTAGAGAGCCCCCAAACCAGCCTATGTCGCAAATCAGAGGAAATGTGCCGCCAATCCGGCCTTTCTTCTTTCCAAACTCGACCATTACACAAGCCAGCGATCAGTTTCCCGAATCCCGGAGTGCGCCACGATGAAACGCTATTCTGCTTTTGCCATTGCCCGCGAGGCAGCAAGGTACCATTCCGGATGGGAACGGGCCTGGCGCTCAGCGGAGCCGAAATCCAAATATGACGTGATCATCATCGGGGCCGGGGGGCACGGTCTGGCGACGGCCTATTACCTGGGTAAGAACTTTGGCATCAAGAACGTGGCGATCCTGGAAAAAGGGTGGCTTGGTGGCGGGAATACCGGGCGGAACACGACAATCATCCGTTCGAACTATCTGCAGGATCCGTCTGCGGCGCTGTATGAAAAAGCGCGCTCGCTTTACGAAACGCTCAGCCAGGATCTGAACTATAACGTCATGTTCTCGCCACGCGGGGTCATGATGCTGGCGCAGACAGAGCACGAAATTCGCGGCTACAAGCGCACGGCCCATGCCAACGCGCTGCAGGGCGTTGCGACCGAATTCATCAGCCCGCAGCGGGTCAAGGAATTGTGTCCAATCATGCACATCGAAGGGCCCCGCTATCCGGTTTTGGGCGCGTTGTGGCAACCGCGCGGCGGCACCGCCCGCCACGATGCGGTGGCTTGGGGCTATGCGCGGGCCTGCTCTGACATGGGCATGGACGTGATCCAGAAATGCGAAGTGACCGCGATCCGCCGGGACGGCGACAAGGTGGTGGGCGTTGATACCACACGCGGGTCGATCGATTGCGACAAGCTGGGCATCGTTGTGGCGGGGCATTCCGGCCACGTCGCGGAAATGGCCGGGTTCCGGTTGCCGATCGAATCCGTCGCGTTGCAGGCGCTGGTGTCTGAACCGATCAAGCCTTGCATGGATGTCGTTGTCATGGCGAACACGGTGCATGGCTATATGAGCCAGTCCGATAAGGGCGAGATGGTCATCGGGGGCGGTACTGACGGCTATAACAACTACACCCAGCGTGGCTCGTTCCATCATATCGAGGAAACCGTGCGCGCCTTGATCGAGACCTTCCCGATGATCTCGCGTCTCAAGATGCTGCGCCAGTGGGGCGGCATTGTGGATGTGACGGGCGACCGTTCCCCGATCCTGTCGAAAACGCCGGTCGAGGGCGTGTTTATCAACTGTGGTTGGGGCACTGGCGGCTTTAAGGCCATTCCGGGCTCGGGCTGGGGCTTTGCCGAACTGATGGCCAAAGGGCATTCACCGTTGACCGATGATTTCGGGTTGAACCGCTTTGTTGAAGGCCGCTTTATCGATGAAAGCGTGGCCGCCGGGGTGGCGCACTGATGTCAGCCTCCGCCGCCACCACCATCACCGCCTGCGTCGCCAGAGTGGCCGACGTCATGGCGGAACGCGTCTTGCGCCCGGTGCTGGTCTCCGGCTTGCATTGCGGACACAGAGCCGCCCGCGCTGCCGCGTTCGTCTCGCACGCGCAGGCCTTTGCGTTTTTCGTAGATCGCCAAAACGACGCCGGCGATCACAAACAGGACAACGCCGCCGAATATCCACTCCATGTAAGCGCTCCGTTATTTTTGGGCGCTTGCACCTTGGGCCGTATCGCCGGTGCCTGCAAGAATGCTGGCAATATCAATCTCGCGACCGCCGCGGGCCGCCTTGCGGCGCGCCACGGCACGACGTTCCAAAACAAACATGATCACCGAAAATACCGCGATGCCGCCAAACACCAGAACGGCCGCCATTTCTTTGCTCATCGAATTGTCCTCCCGACAAAAGCATCACCTGATGCTGGTTTATACACCATCTCACCCCAAAGTGTAAACTTTACTAGACACATGCGGAGCCTGCCATGCTGATGCTCACATGCCCCGTTTGCGGGGCCACAGCCGAAGAAACAGAATTTCATGCCGGCGGAGAGGCGCATTTGAAGCGCGAAGGGCCGGGGTCGGATGATGCCGCGTTCGAAGAGTACCTGTTTATGCGTGAAAACCCCAAAGGCGTGCATCTGGAACGCTGGCGGCACGTGTACGGATGCGGCAAGTGGTTTCACGCGGCCCGCTGCACCACAACGCTTGAGGTTTTCGGAACGTATTCGGCACAGGTGTTAGAGCCACCGCAAGAGATCAAAGACAAGATCAGCGCCAAGCGACCCGGTTGGTCGTGGAGGAACTATTCATGAGCACGCGCCTCGCCACTGGCGGTCGTTTGATCGATCGCTCGAAATCCATGTCGTTCACCTTTAACGGCAAACAATTGCGCGGCCATGACGGCGATACGCTCGCCTCTGCCATGCTCGCCGAAGATCAGATGCTGATGGGGCGGTCGTTCAAGTATCACCGTCCACGCGGCGTGATTGCCAGCGGCGCGGAAGAGCCAAACGCGCTGATGAACATGGGCAAGGACGGTACGTTTGAGCCCAACCAGCGGGCAACCACAACGGAATTGTTCGATGGTCTGACGGCGGAAAGCCAAAACCACTGGCCCAGCCTGGAATTTGATGTGGGCTCGGTGAACAAGCATCTGTCGCGGTTCTTGCCTGCCGGCTTTTACTACAAGATGTTCATCCATCCGCGGCCTTTGTGGAAACACGTCTACGAGCCGTTCATTCGCCAGTCTGCAGGTCTGGGCAAAGCGCCAAAAGACCGCGATGTGGATAGCTATGAGCATTATTACGCCTTCTGTGATGTTCTGATCATCGGCGGCGGTGTTGCCGGGTTGCAGGCGGCGCTTGTGGCTGGGCGTGCAGGTGCAAAGGTTTTGGTGCTGGAACAGACGCCACATCTGGGTGGTCGTGCCCCTGTTGATGGTGGCGAGATCGACGGGCAAAGTGCCGAAGACTGGATTAATGCCGCAGCACAAGAGCTTGAAACCCTTGAGAATGTCACGGTGCGCACCCGGACGATGGGCGCGGGTGTGTATGATCATGGCTATGTTCTGGGTTATGAGCGTTTGACAGACCATGCACCGAAGGCCCAAGGGCCACGGCACCGCCTGTGGCGCATTCGGGCTGGTCATGTGGTTACGGCAACCGGAGC
>JABSSA010000042.1 GCA_013214665.1 Paracoccaceae bacterium | reverse complement strand
CCTTTGGTTATGGTTCCCTCCATGGCCAATCGCTGGATTGGCGCACCCAGATCAATTCCGGAGATCGATCGGCCTGAGCCTTTACCCACGCCATTTTCCAAGCCAATCACAATTGCGGGCCTGTTCGCGGCTTCTTTCAGACGGGCCGCAACGATCCCGACAACACCGGGGTGCCATCCTTCGCCTGCAGCCCAGACCAGGGGGGCATCGAACCCGCGCGTCTCTGCCTGTTCAAAGGCAGAGGCCAGCACAGCGGCTTCGATCTCGCGGCGCTCTGTGTTCAAGGTTTCCAAACGTCCTGCCAAAGCATCCGCTTCGTGAGGGTCTGCCGTCGACAGCAATCGCGCGCCAAGGTCTGCCTGCCCGACGCGGCCACCCGCATTGATGCGCGGCCCCAGAACATAGCCCAGATGGTACGCGGCAGGCGCCGTATCGAGCCGTGCGGTATCAGCGAGAGCCACCAGCCCCGGGCGCGCACGGCGGCCCATGATCGTCAGGCCCTGACGGACAAAGGCGCGGTTGACGCCGGTCAGGGGGGCTACATCCGCCACGGTCGCCAAAGCGACCAGATCCAGCAAACCCAACAGCTCTGGCGTGTTCTGGTTCCGCGCACGCAGGTGCCGGTTGGTTTCCACCAGCGTTAAAAACACCACGGCCGCGGCGCATAAATGGGCGAGGCTGCCTTCTTCGTCCTGTCTATTTGGGTTGACCACGGCCAAGGCTTGCGGGAGCGTTTCGCCGCCCAAATGGTGATCCAGAATGATCACATCCGCGCCGGTCGCGGCGGCGATGGCCTCGTGAGACAAGGTTCCGCAGTCCACGCAGATGATCAGCGCGTGATCTTTGGCCAGCGCCTGCATAGCGGGCACATTGGGGCCGTAGCCTTCGTCAACGCGGTCAGGCACATAGAGAGTCGCGCTTTTTCCAAAATGCTTCAGCCAGGTGATCAGCAGCGCAGCGGAGCTGCCGCCGTCCACATCATAATCCGCGAAAATTGCGATTCTGTCTGAGTTGGTCGCCGCATCCGCAATCCGTTGCGCTGCGCGTTCCATGTCTTTGAGCTGGCGTGGATCAGGTAACAACTCTCTCAGTGTCGGAGACAGGTAACTGTCGACGTCATCGGCCTGCACGCCGAGGCGGCTTAGCACCGCGCACATGGCCATGGGCAGGCCGGTTTGCTGGCCCAAATGCTCTGTCGCCCGGAGTTGCCCGACGGACGGTCCAACCCATCTGCGCCCTGTCAGGGATTGTGCGACGTCCAGCAATGGCTTTGGATTGGAGAGTGCGGTGTTCATGTCTGGCCTGTTTCGACTGGCCTCCAAGTATCGCGTATCCGCTGTGGATTGCCATATCGTTCTTCAAAACCGGGGAATCACAACTCCAGGCTGTGGAATCAGTTGCATTGTCTCTATCTATTGCGGTGTGGCTGTCGATTAGGCCGCACATGACTATTTCCAATGCCGCGACAGTGACGCCGTTAAGGTGCGTCAAGAATCCGCTCAATAACCCTTTGTAATGTGGCGGTAATTCGCCCTTGCAAATGAGATGCCTGTACCAGCCCTGATTTGGGCCGGGGTTTGCCGACCCGACGCGCGGAATTCTGCCGGGGTCGAATCTAGCCGCAGCACCGTCACAGTTTTTGCACTTTTTCGCAGTCCAACTTCGCCTAAGGGTGGAAGGGCAAATCTCTATGGAATGGGTCACCAAGAGATAATTTCGGGAGAGTGAAACTATGACAAATATAAGCGGTACAAGGTTCAGTGATGTTATCATCGTGGGAACCGGGGCACAGGTTGTGGACGGCGGATCAGGTAACGACCGCATTATTTCTTACGCGGACGCCGGAGAACCGGATCCAGCACAAACCTTTGGAGCTGACGGGCGGGTGAACCCGCCGGTGACGACACCAACAGACGACATATTCATTGGGGGCAGCGGCGCGGACACGTTTGAGTTTCGCGCACTGATTGATGGTAAGGCATCGGTGGTTGCCGCGCATACCGGATCCAGCGGGGTGACCAACTGGGGCGCGGTCGCTGGCGAAAACGACAATGTGCATGATCATTGGGTCAATGGGTTCGGCATGGACACCATTCTCGATTTTTCGAAAGAACAGCGCGACAAGATCAAGATCACTGGGCACACCATGACACTGGATTCGATCACCTATGGATCGGACGAGGGCGGTGAATTTTCCTTGATCACGGTCTACAGCCAGCAGGGTGATGGCGGTGCAGGCGGCGCGAACACCGCGACCGGCGCGCATGACGAGGATCCTCTGGGGCAAATCAAGGTCTACGGCGACAAGGTCGAAGAAAGCGATTTGATCATCCAGAAAAACAACGAAGGCGTTGATCGGCTGTATCGTACAGATGAGGTTTTCGCCCCGCTGAACGCGTTGGTGCAGAATGTTGTATATTCCAACACCGACGAAACGGCGTTCTACGGATCAATTGAACGCCAAACAGATCGCGTGTCGTTGGGCGAAGGGTCGCAATATGTCGATACCGGCGGCGGCAACGATATGATCTATAGCTATTCTGATGGCGGTGAGCCGGATGCTGCGCAAACAGGCGGAGAAACTGGTCGCCAGACAGCGCCAGTGCCGGAAGATCAATCATTTGATGTGATCAAAGGCGGGCAGGGGCGCGATACGTTCAACTTCCGCCTGCTGTTGAATGCAACCGATGAAATTCTCGAAGAGCACACACGCGGCGATGGCTCCATCAATTGGCGTGGTGTTGCGGGCGAAAATGACGCTGTGCATTTGCATTGGGTGGAAAGCATTGGAACGGATGTCATCCTCGACTTTTCCAAGCAAGACAAAGACAAGATCGACATCCGCGGCCATACAGTGGAAATCGCATCCATCACCTATGACGAAGACGAAGGAGGGGACTTTAGCCTCATTCAACTTCGCTCACAGCAAGGCGATGGTGGCGGCGCGCATGACGAAGATCTGCTCGGCCAGATCAAGGTTTATGGCGATAAGGTCACTGAGGATGACATTCGCGTAAAGGCGAACGTCTTTTATGGTGTCGACGAGCTCGACAAAATTGCGGAGGCCGAAGAAAGCGCGCCCTTCAACAACGAAGAGCCCGATATCGAACAGCCGCAATGGGGCGCGCCTAACCCTGAGAATATTGAAGTTGAGTTCAATGGCACCAGCAGCAGCGATACCATCAAAGCGGGCTCTGGCACGCAAATTGTATCTGGAAACAACGGCAATGACCGCTTCATTTCCTATGGTGATGCCGGTGAACCAGACCCAGCGCAAACAGGTGGTCCAGGCCGGGTGAACCCGGAACTGCCATTTGAGGCGTCGGATGATTACTTCACAGGCGGTGCAGGTCGCGACAAGTTTGAATTCCACGCCCTGCTGAATGCCAGAGCGGAGGTGATTGCACAGCATACAGGCTCAAATGGAGCCGTGAATTGGCGCGCTGTCGCAGGTGAAAATGACAATGTGCATGATCACTGGGTCGAAGGTTTTGGCTATGACACCATCTTTGATTTCTCTCTCGAAGATGGCGATTCCATCCTGGTGCGCGGTCACACCGTTGAGATCGAAAGCGTCACCTATGGCTCTGACGAGGGCGGCGAATACTCCAAAATTCATGTGATCAGCCAGCAAGGTGATGGCGGCGCAGGCGGTGCCAACACTGAAACGGGTGCACATGACGAAGATTCGCTTGGCTACATCAAAGTCTACGGTGACAAAATCACCGAAGACGACATCAAGGTGCAGGCCGCCAATGTCTTTGACGGTGTGGACCGGTTGCGCGAAGCCGACAAGCTGGGCGATCAGAATGGCGGTGTGAAAGAGTTTGAAAGCTCCACCCACAACGAAGAGATCGTAACCGCGCCCGAAGACATCAAAACCACGGACAATGTGAAAATCGGATCCGGGGCACAGCTTGTGTCTACAGGCCTGAATTCTGATCGAATCCGTGTCTTTTCGGATGGCGGCGAACCTGATCCCGCACAAACGGACGGCGCAGATGGTCGGATCGACCCACCGATTGACGGAGAGTTCTCGTCCGATGAAATCTGGGCGGGTCAAAGCCGTGATTTCGTGACGTTCAACTATCTGCTCGATGCGACCGATGTCGTTTTGGCGCGGCACACACGCGAGGATGGTTCGATCAATTGGCGGTCTGTCGCGGGCGAGAACGAAGCCGTGCATGACCACTGGGTGCAAGCGGGCGGCGATGACATCTATTGGGATTTCTCCAAACAAGACGGCGACCGCATCGAACTGCGCGGTCATACGGTTGAGTTGGCTGAGATCACCTATGGTGAAGACGCCAACGGCGATTTCTCGGTCTTGCATGTCCGGTCGCAACAGGGCGACGGAGGTGGCGCGCATGACGAAGATCTGCTTGGCACGGTCAAGGTGTATGGCGATGTGGTCACCGAAGATGATGTGACCGTACGCGCCAAAGGCGTATTCGACGGGGCCGATATCTTTGAACCCTTCGAGGATGCCCCGAACCTGATTTACGAAGACAACGAAAACAACGTTGTTTTCGGGACCGACGGTTCTGACAACATCCACGGCCGGAATGGCGAAGACTTCATCAATGGTGGCGATGACAACGACTTTATCTTTGGTGGTGGTCACAACGACATCATGATGGGCGGTGACGGAAACGACTGGATCGAAGGAAGCTGGGGCCTCGATACGATGTTCGGTGAAAATGGCGAAGACCATCTGGTCTCCACCAGTGGCCGTGACATCATGTGGGGAGGTGCAGATGCGGACCATTTCGTGTTCAAAGACTCGTCTAAAGGCGGTCAGATCCTCGATTGGCAGGATGGTATCGACAAAATCGATTTCTCTCGGATGGACGCCGTGCAAAGCGCCGACGATTTGGGTGTCGAGCAGGTCGCACCGAATGCGTACGAGATCTCCTTTGTCAACGATGCCGGAAAAGAGGGCGAGGTTCGGGTTATCGGGAATGCGCCGTTCAGCCTGGACGCTGGCGACTTTGCCTTCTGATATCTTCTGACGAAACATGCAGCGGCCGGTGATGCATGCGCAACACCGGCCACCGTTTCCAAAGCGGGGAATTCATTCACCGCGTGAAACAAAAAACAGCCGCTGGCATTGAACCAGCGGCTGTTTTATATTTTGGTTCAAGTTTGGGCCTTAAGTGCTTGAAATCGGTGTTTTATAGCTCATTCTCCGAACGGACCCGGTGCGTGAGCGCATCAACAGAGTTTCGCAAGTCAACCAACCTGGCTCGCGGTGAACCGCTGGCAGCAACGAGCCATCGGTCACGCCGGTTGCGGCAAAGATCACGTCCTGGGTCACCATGTCGTCGCGCGCATACACTCTGTTCAGGTTTGTAATGCCTGCCTTTGCCGCGCGTCCGCGTTCATCGTCATTCCGAAAGAGCAACTGGCCAAAGATCTGACCGCCCATGCATTTCAAAGCTGCAGCGGCCAAAACGCCTTCGGGTGCGCCACCTTCGCCCATGTACATATCGATGCCCGTGCCTGGATCGGCACAATGCATGACACCGGCCACATCGCCATCCGTGATCAACCGGATCGACGCGCCAGTGCTGCGTATGCCTTCGATGATCCTGTCGTGGCGGGGACGTTCCAGCACACAAACGGTGATATCTTCGCATTCACAGCCTTTTGCCGCTGCCAAAGCCTGAACGCGTTCTGCAGGCGACATATCCAACGATACAACGCCTTCGGCGTAGCCCGGGCCGATCGCAAGTTTGTCCATATAGACATCCGGCGCGTGCAGCATGGAGCCGCGCGGCCCCATCGCGATCACGGTGATCGCGTTTGGCATGTCTTTCGCCGTCAGCGTGGTACCTTCGAGCGGGTCCAGCGCGATATCCACACCGGGGCCGTTGCCCGTGCCAACCTCTTCACCAATGTACAGCATCGGAGCTTCGTCGCGCTCACCTTCGCCGATCACCACAACACCCGCGATGTCGAGCATGTTCAGCTGTGTGCGCATCGCGTTCACAGCTGCCTGATCCGCGGCTTTTTCGTCTCCGCGACCAACAAGTTTGGCCGAAGCGAGCGCGGCGGCTTCTGACACGCGGGCCAGACCCAGTGAAAGCATGCGATCCTGAAAGGCTGCGTCGGTGTTCATGGTCGTTCCCTACTCTTCAAACATTTTCAATGCGCAACGCGATGGGTGCGGCGGCCAAAACGCCTGTACGGTCCATGGCGTCGATTGCCGTGTCCAGATCTGCGCGCGTGCACTTATGGGTTACAATCAAAACGGGTGCAATCGGGGCATCGTGCCCGTATTGGCGCATCCTATCGATAGACACGCCTGCATCCCCTAAAACACTTGCGACTTTGGCCAAAGCGCCGGGTTTGTCGTGCAAGCTGACGCGCAGGTAGTACGGTGCGGGGGTAACTGATGGCGCCGGTTTGACCGACTTCAGGCTTTCGGCAGGTTGGCCAAAGACCGGCAGGTTTGAACCGCGCGCAATATCACAGATATCCGCCAACACGGCGCTCGCCGTCGGCCCTTGGCCCGCGCCGGGGCCACGCAAAACGATTTGCTCTACCGCGTCGCCTTCCAACACAACCATGTTCGTTCCGCCTTGCAATTGCCCCAACGGGGAGCTGGCTGGAACCAGGCAAGGCATCATGCGCTGTTCAAGCCCGCGTCCGGTGAGTTGCGCCACACCCAACAGCTTGATCTTGTAGCCCATGTCGTCGGCATGACGGATGTCTTCGATCGAGACCCGCTCAATCCCTTCTAGCTCAATGCCGTCAAAATCCACCTGAGTGCCAAACGCGATGGACGACAGGATTGCGAGTTTGTGCGCGGCGTCGATGCCACCCACATCCAACTGCGGATCTGCTTCGAGATAGCCCAGCCCATCAGCTTCGGCAAAAATATCTTCGTAGGTCAGCCCGGTGCTTTCCATGCGGGTCAGGATGTAATTGCAAGAGCCGTTCATCACGCCAATCACACGGGTGATTTCGTTGCCAGCAAGCCCTTCGAGCAGGGATTTGATAACCGGAATGCCGCCCGCGACCGCAGCTTCGTACCGCAAGCTGCATCCGGCAGCCTCTGCTTGGGCGGCCAAGGCTTGCCCGTGCACGGCCAGCATGGCTTTGTTTGCAGTCACTACATGTTTGCCGCGTGCCAAAGCGGCCTCGCAGGCGTCTTTGGCAGGGCCGTCTTCGCCACCGATCAGCTCGACGAAAATGTCTACGTCATCACGGCTTGCCACGGCGACAGCATCGTCTTCCCACGCGTAGTCAGACAGCGGCACACCGCGATCCTTGGATTTGGAGCGTGCCGTGACCGCCGAGATCGTGATGTCGCGCCCGGTGCGCGCGCTCAGCAATGCAGCTTGGCGGCGCACAATTTGAACCACGCCGACGCCAACCGTCCCAAGCCCTGCAATTCCTAATCTCAAGGGCTGGGTCATAATGCATCTCCTGATCGTGGTGTCGTTGCCTTGCGCTTTAGCGACCTTCGCGCAGGGACGCAATCAAAGCCGATTATTGTTTGCGCAACCGCTCTGCACGTGCGCGCAGCTCTGCCGCTCTGTTGCGCAAATCCTCTTCCATTTCGGGCGCAGCTTCGGCAGGTGTTGCCCGGGCCGATGCCAGAATGGTTTCAACCGGTAAGAGCGCTGGCGTTTCCGCTGTTTTCGCGTCTTCCGAGACGGTTGCATCAAGCTCGGGAAATTGCGTGCAAGCCGCGCAAGCGCAGCACAAAACAACCATGCCGAAGAAGCGAACTACCATGCCTGTCCCTGACTTGCTGAATCCGGATGTTGTGTTGATGCACCACACCGGCGGTGTCACGCAAGACAGCTTTCGCGTGAACATACGTTCAGTTAACATGCCGCATGGCTCGCACAACTGGTTCTCATAGCGACATTACAGGCCCCCGCATCCGGGATGCTGCCCGTGCTTTGTTTGCAAAGCACGGATATGCAGCGGTCTCGATGCGCCAGATTGCCAAAGACGTCGGCGTGCAAGCGGGCGCGCTCTACAATTACATCCCCGACAAACAAACGCTGTTGCTGGATCTGATGCGCGATCACATGGAACAATTGCTGGCTGATGTACCAAAAGCCGTCGAGCAGGGCACGCCGATGGAACGGCTCGAAGCATTTGTGCGGTTTCACATCGCCTATAACTACGATCACCCTGACGCGGTGTTCATCGCGTATATGGAGCTGCGCAATCTCGAACCTGCGAATTTTGAGCTGATTGAAACCCTTCGGTCCCGCTATGAGCGCCATTTGGAGGCGATTTTGCAGGATGGAGTGCGCGAAGGTGCCATGACGGTCGGTGAGCCGCGTGTTGTGACTTTCACGCTGATTGCGATGCTGAACGGCGTGAATACCTGGTTTCGGGAAGGCGGTCGTCTGTCGCTTGCGGAGGTGCAAGACCTCAACTGGAGCATGGTGCGCCGCGCGGTCGGTGTAGAGTGACCGCGCAGCGCGTAGATCAATGTGCCGGTTTGATGAACGTCCCGTTGCGCAGATCGCGCATGGCCTGCATCAGCTCTTCTTGTGTGTTCATCACAATCGGGCCATGCCAAGCGACGGGCTCATCAATCGGCGCGCCTGAGATCAAAAGAAAACGCACGCCGTCTTCGCCCGCTTGAACGGTGACCTCGTCGCCTGTGCCGAAGCGGATCAGTGTTCTATCGCCTGACATGTCGCGGATGTTCACCTCTTCGCCTGCGACTTCTTTTTCAAGCAAGACGCCCTGCGGGTCGGACGCATCTGCAAACGCCCCGCTGCCTTCGAAAACGTAAGCAAAAGCGCGGCGGTACGTGTCGATCTTAAACGTCTTTCGCACCCCGGCCGGCACAAAGATATCCAAGTATTGCGGATCGGCAGCGATCCCGTCGACAGGGCCGGTTTTGCCCCAGAACTCCCCTGTGATGACTTTCACACGAGTGCCATCATCGTCGATGACCTCGGGAATATCTGCGGCGGTTACGTCTTGATATCTGGGCGCCGTCATCTTCTGGCTGGCTGGCAAATTGCCCCAAAGTTGGAACCCGTGCATCTGGCCTGTGGTGTTTCCTTCGGGCATTTCCTGATGCAAAATACCTGACCCGGCGGTCATCCATTGCACATCGCCCGCGCCCAGCGTGCCAGAATTGCCCAAGCTGTCGCTGTGTTCCACGGTACCGGCCAGCACGTAAGTGATGGTCTCAATCCCGCGATGCGGATGCCAGGGAAAGCCGCGCAGATAATCTTCGGGCCGTTCGTTGCGAAAGTCGTCAAACAACAAAAACGGGTCCAGCTCGCTGGGGTCTTGAAACCCAAAAGCGCGGTGCAATTTCACACCGGCACCTTCCATGGTGGGAACGGCGCGGCGTGTCTCAAGTGTTGGTCTGAGGGACATGTGCTTAACCTCTGTTGTCGGTGTTGCGCCAGAGGTAGTGCACAAGCGGCTCTGCGCAAATACGCAGATTAAGATAGCTTTTGTGCAGAACTGCACGAAAGAGGCGGGAACCACCGCGACCGTTGGTTCTCTCATTCCCGAGGACCTGTATATACAGGTGGGCGCCAGGTAACCGAACCAGGGCCCGGACAGAGCCAGCTCCCTCGGAATTGCTTAAGGCCACCGGAATGCAACGCTGGACGAGAAGGGCAGAACCCGCCGATGCGTTAGTTAGGCTGTGGCGCCTCTTTCGGCAAGGGGGGGCCATGCACGAATAATGTCAGCGATTTTATGCGGTTCCTGATGGATCAGCCAATGATTGCAGTCGGGCAGGGCGATCCGGTCAAGCTTTGGCGCGAAGTCCTCCAACCCTTCTGTGGAATCCGGTAGCAGCGCGGTGTCTTTTTCGCCCCAGATCAACAGATGCGGTTGCGGCACCTTCAACTTATCAAGCGGGAGATCGGGCATCGGCTCCGGCTGTCCGGGCTTTGCCAAAACCAAAGGAGACGCCCGATACCAATTGACCATACCGCGCAATCGCCCAGGTTGGCCCCATGCCTCTTTGTATTTTTCCAATGTCCCGCCGCTGAGCCAATCGAGATCCATTTTCGCGGTGAAAAGATCGTGCATTTTGGCGAAATCATTGGCCGCCAACACATCTTCGGCCCCGTCTCGGCGCAGGAAGTGAATGTACTGGCTGGCCTCAGTTTGAGCCCCACCCGCCGCCATTGCACGTTGGAAAGGCACCGGATGCACACCGTTTGCGATGATCAGATGCGATACGAGAGCCGGTTGAAACATCGCTAACCCATAGGCCACTGCAGCGCCCCAATCGTGGCCCATGACGATGGCAGGAGCATCGCCCGTTGCGTGCAAAAGCGCGACCATATCCCCGACCAGCTTGGAAGTTGTATAAGCGCCGACGTCCTCAGGTGCCCAACTGCGCCCATAGCCCCGTTGGTCGGGCGCCAGCACTTGGTATTCGTCGGCCAGCAATGGCCCGAACTCTTCCCACGCGCCGCCAAATTCCGGAAACCCATGCAGCAGCAAAAGCCGAGGCGCGCCCGGCGTGCCCCATTCGCGCAAAAAGAAGGATTGCCCGTTCAGGGATATGTCACGTGTACGCATGTGTTGCCTTTGAAGTGCTCATAATCTGACAGTGACCCAATCCGATGGGCCACTGTCAGGCCGTTTCGTTATTCGCCTTTGGATTTGCTTTCAAAGCGCAATCCAGCGGCCGTCCGCGGCGCAAAGCCCGCCCAATAGCTGTGATCGTCTTTCAAAGTGCCGTCCTCATTGACGGAGACAACGCCATCGTCCGCGTTTGGCACCAGATCAAAATATGCCGCAGTGTCAGCCCCTTTCAGATGCATATCAAAGAAGGCTGTGGCGAAGTGTTGGGTGATGTTGTTCATCCGATTTGTGTCCCACACGGCGTCCGCATAATGTTCGAAAGGCACAAAATCCAAGCCTTCCACAGGGGCATAGCTTTCCACCGGTGCGGGCATCGGGGCGG
>JABSSA010000419.1 GCA_013214665.1 Paracoccaceae bacterium | reverse complement strand
GTGACCGAAATCCAGCCGCCGTGGTCAGAAATAATCTTGGACACCAAGGCCAACCCAAGCCCGGTGCCATTTTCGCGACCCGAGACAAAAGGATCGAATATATCGCCCTTGATACTGTCAGGCAGCCCCGGACCGTCGTCGATAATGTCCACCTGCAAAGGCAAGGATTGCCCCGACCCATCCGAGCGGCGCAGGCGGAAGGAATGTTCAAAATAGGATCGCAAAATAATGCTGCCGCCGCCTTCGCCAGCGGCTTCGGACGCGTTCTTGGTCAGGTTCAAAAACACCTGCAGCAATTGATCCGGATCGCCATAGGCCAAAGGCAACGATGGGTCGTATTCTTCGAGGATCGTCATTTGCGCCCCAAAACCCAACATCGCAGAGCGGCGGGCGCGATCCAGTACGTCGTGAATATTGACCGGCTTCATATCGGGCGGCGACAGGTTGCCAAACTGCTCCACCTGCTCCAACAGCTTTACGATACGGCGGCTTTCAGCAACAATAAGATCTGTTAATTCAAGGTCTTCCGGGTTTAAGTTCATGCTCAGAAGCTGTGCAGCACCTGTGATCCCCGCCAGCGGGTTCTTGATCTCGTGGGCCAGCATTTCTGCCATGCCGATAGCGGATTTCGCGGCTGACTTTACCGTGTTGGACTGGCTGACCCGCCCCGCCAATTCACGCGGCGAAATCATCAGGATCATCACCCCGGCATGCCCCATCAGCGGCGCAATCTGCAGCGCACATTGCAACGGTGGCCGCTGGCCGGAGCCGACATCCACATCATTCACAAACAATGGCGTGCCGTTCCGACGCGCCCGCGAAAAACTCTCTTCAATTGGGGCGTCGATGGCCAGTTGATCCCAGACCGGCAATCCCCGCATCGCTTTGGCAGAGGCATTGAAAAACCCCTCTGCCGCGGAATTGATATCCTGAATGGTGTCATCCGCGCCAATCAGAACCGCAGGAACAGGCAACGACGCCCAGATATCGGATTCGATGCTCATGCCGCCTCACCACCCTCTGACGCGAGCGCCGTTTCCAACAGGGCAATAACCTCAGCCGGGGTCTTTGTGGTCAGCACCTGACGGCGCAAATCCGCGGCTGTGCCGGCGTGATCCATGAACCAGCCCAGATGCTTTCGCGCGACGCGCAGGCCCAAGGTTTCCCCATAGAACGACAACATCGCCTCGTAATGCGCGATAACCATCTCAATAAATGTCCGCCCAACCGGCACCTCTGGCGCCGCTGTCCCAAACAACCTGTGCGAGATTGCGGCCAACAGCCAAGGCCGCCCTTGTGCGCCGCGTCCCACCATAATGCCGTCTGCGCCCGACGCCTCAAGGGCCGCCTGAGCAGAGGCTTCGTCGATGATGTCTCCATTCGCGATCACCGGGATCGTGACGGCCTCTTTGACGGCGCGGATGGCGTGCCAATCCGCATGGCCTTTGTAAAACTGGCACCGGGTACGCCCATGTATGACCACACGCTGAATACCGGCATCTTCCGCGCGCCGTGCGATGTGGGGCGCGTTTAATTGCGCGTCATCCCAGCCAAGGCGTGTTTTCAGCGTAACTGGAATCTCAACCGCGTTCACCACCGCCTCGATCAGGGTCAAGGCGTGATCCGGGTCGCGCATCAGCGCCGAGCCGGAATATCCGTTCGTCACCTTTTTGGCCGGGCACCCCATGTTGATGTCGATCACCCGCGCGCCTTGTCCTTCGACCATGCGCGCCGCTTCGGCCATCGGGGCTGCTTCGCGGCCCGCCAATTGCACCGCTGTTCTGCCTTGGCTTAGCCCCAGCTCTGCGCGCTCCCGCGTGCCCGGACGCGCGTTGATCATGTCGTGGCTGGCCACCATTTCTGACGTCACCAACCCAACCCCGAATTGGGCAACAAGGTTGCGAAACGGCAGATCCGTGATCCCCGCCATCGGGGCCAACATTACGGGGGGATCGAGGGGCTGCAAAGCAGCGGCCATGTGACTTGCCTCTTTGGTGTATCTTGTCTCTCGGGTAGAACTTAGCGACGCCGCGCTCAATTCCAGGGCCGCCAAAAACGTCCGTCAAATGAGCATTTGCCTAATTTTTACGCAGACTCAAGTGGAATGGACAGCGAGTCATACAGCGCTTAGACAGACACCATGCGAAAGTCAGCATCATGAAGGCGGCCGCCGTGATCGTGGCCGCAGGGCGCGGCCAACGGGCTGGAGGCGATGGCCCCAAGCAATGGCAGCCGCTTTTGGGGCGGCGCGTGATTGACCATACCCTCGCGGTTTTTCAGGGGCACCCAGACATTCACAACATCGTTTTGGTCTTGCACCCGGACGAGGTTTCCCGCGCACCTGATGGGGTCATACCAGCCACAGGCGGCGCAACCCGCGCCGCCTCCGTTTTGGCAGGCCTTCAGCGCTTGGCAAGCGATCCGCCAGATGTGGTGTTGATCCATGATGTGGCACGCCCTTGCGTGACACCGGATCTGATCACGCATGTGATTGCCGCCCTGCACAAACACCCCGGCGCGGCTCCGGCCCTGCCGGTCAGCGATGCGCTTTGGACAGGCG
>JABSSA010000418.1 GCA_013214665.1 Paracoccaceae bacterium | reverse complement strand
GGTTGGGGCGCATATAGCGTCAGGGTTGCTGTCTGCACAGACAGCCCCCTTCAGCCTAAGCTTGACCTTGCCCGCCGTGGTTGGGCTTTGGGTCGGAGGACGATTGTTGGACCGAATTGACCAGGCCATCTTTAAGAAATTGACCCTCGCCATCATCCTCATCGCGGGGGCTAACCTGATACGGCGCGCCTTGCTCGGCTAGGACACTGCTCAACAAGGCCGCCTGGAGATCAAACATGACGGGCAACTGTCATGCCACTTACGTCTTCGATCAGGGATACGATCCGGGAGCGGACCGATTCATCTTTAATGGACGCTACAGCTGACATGATGTCAGTGCGGCCACCGCCCCGAACGGTATCTTCATCCTGCAGCCCTTCAAAGAAGTAGCTGGTCGGAACGTCCAGGATCTTGCTGAGTTCGTACAACCGGCTCGCAGCGATGCGGTTTGATCCGATCTCATATTTCTGGATCTGCTGGAAGGACAGATCGAGTTGTTTTGCGACGTCAGTCTGCGACATTCTCCGCGATGTGCGAATCTGTTTCAGCCTGCGTCCAACGTGCACGTCTACTGGGTGTGCCATACTTGTAATTACCTCCGGTTATCTCAAGCACAACTTACGAGAATCGCGATTTACCTCAATTTGTTGAATATAGTCTTTTTTCAACCATAGATATTGCATTATTGTATGATTTGTATAACCTCATTGGTGCATTAATCATACATTAAGCGATATGCCAGACGGACAGACAGACATAGAAACGGCGGTAAATCGTCACCCGGCTCTGCTCTACGAGATGATCAGATCCTACACGACGTTGGCGCGTACACTGAACCTCAGCCATGCCGTGGACGAGCTCGGTATCACCAGGCAAACGCTCAGAAGACATATAGCACAATTAGAGCAAGTTCGGAACGAAAGTCTGTTTTCGGTGAAAGATCGCCGTTACGAACTTACGCCCGCTGGCGAAGCGGCTCTACCGACCGCCCATGATTTGCTCGCGCGGATTGAAACATGGAGCATGGGGCAAGCATCTCAGATCGATGGTCTGCAATATCTGGCGCAATCTGATGAGCAGGGCTGGCGATTTTACCTGAAACAACAGCCTGTTAGCCGAGCGTGGCAAAGCGAGTCCCCGCTGATCGGAGAAACGATCCGGGCCTGGTCGTTGAGCGGTGGGCAGATTGAACATGAAGCAATGGATCACATCCGCCCGCACTTGATCGTCTACCGGGACACACCCATCGGTTGGACCTGTATCGAGCTGGGCGAACTAAGCTCTTTCGTATTGTGGTTCGGTTGGGCGCAGGCGCGATCAAGCATCGGTCGGCCGATTGGAGAACTTCCCGGTGGAGGTGCATTTGCCCGCCTTCTTCTTCAACCATTTGAAGAAGTGCGCGCAACTCAAGGGGTACGACTCGATCATATCCACACACTTGTCCCCAGGAGCAAAGACAGCCCCCCCGAGGTCGCAACGTATCAGCGACTTTTGTTGGGCGGCAGCCTGCCTGACGGAACTTTTGCAATGCTTTCAGTAGCTGAGTACACAAATGACATCGATATTCCGGGCCTGGAATCGTCACTTTTGACAGAGCTTCCAACCGACGTTGTTCTCCCAAATGACACTTTGACACCTAAATTCATGCAATTGTTCTCAAAATAGGTTACTATACTCCCTAGAGTGGTATCGCTATTGGGGGCAACCATGTCGATTTTATCGTTGGAACCAGGTGATCGGTTCTTTGCTGCAGGTATGAATGTTCTGCAGGAAGCCGGTATTTCTTTGCGTTTGGGCACAGATTTTGACGAATATAAGGAAATCCTATCTCAAGGCCGTCCGGGCTATGTGATCGGGGATCCGTTCGATCCGAATCTCCACAAACTTGACGAGACAAACTCGTTTTGGGTGGTCGGCCAGGAGGCTGATGGCAAAATTATGCACACCCAAGCGATGAGAGTGTTGCCTTTGCGCAACAAGTCTCTGGGCGAGTATTTGCGCTATGGCTTCCGTCAGTTCCCGCCACCGTCATTGGACATTGATTTTGAACGTTCCCGTTTCCGGTCAGGCCCAGGTTCGCAAAACATGTTCGGCACTGTGTGCTACCACGGTGAGTACTGGATCAGCCCAGATGGCCCCTATCGTGGTGAAGGGTGGTCAGCTTTGCTGGGGCGTATGGCGTTTCTGATGGCGCTGAAAACTTGGGATCCCGATTACCTCTTCGGGTTCATGGCGAAACCGGTTGCGCACAAAGGATTTATGGCCCGCCACGGCTACATGCATTGCGAACCAGGCGCGTTGCGGTGGTACATCAAAGGGCGTCAAGACGCGCTCGAGGGTTTCCTCGTTTATATGAGCGGTGAAGATCTCCGCTACATTCTGGAACTGCCGATGGCGGACCTGGAACTCCAGGCCGCCTAAATCGGTTTTCTGTGCAGCGCCGTCAGCCGATGGCTGCGGCGCGCACGTCTTCGTCAATGAATGGCAGGTACTGCTCAAAGTTGGATGAGAACATCTCAACCAGCTTGGCTGCTTGCGCGTCATACGCATCGGCATCGCCCCACGTCCGGCGTGGGTCCAGCAAGAGGTCAGGAACACCCGAAACGCTGACCGGTACCTCGAACCCAAAGTTCGGGTCTTTGCGAAAATCGGCCTGCGCCAGTGATCCGTCCAGTGCAGCGGTGAGTAGGGCGCGCGTGGCTTTGATTGGCATACGGCTGCCCGTTCCATAGGCGCCACCGGTCCAACCTGTGTTCACCAGCCAACAAGTCGCGCCATGCTGCGAGATCTTTTCGCGCAGCATGTTGCCGTAGACTTCCGGACGACGTGGCATGAAAGGTGCGCCAAAGCAGGTGGAGAACGTAGGCTCCGGTTCAGTGATGCCGCGCTCCGTACCAGCTACTTTTGAGGTAAAACCTGACAGGAAGTGATACATCGCCTGCGCTGGTGACAAGCGCGAGATCGGAGGCAAAACGCCAAATGCATCACACGTCAGCATGATGATGTTCTTTGGGTGCCCGCCAAGCGCAGAGGCCGAAGCATTCGAGATATAGTGCAGCGGATATGCGCAGCGCATGTTGGCTGTCAGGCTGTCGTCTTCGAAATCGAGCTCTTTGGTTTGTGGATCGAACACCATGTTTTCAATCACAGTGCCGAATTTTTCGGTCGTTGCGAAAATCTCTGGTTCCGCCTCAGGGCTGAGATTGATGGTCTTGGCATAGCACCCACCTTCAAAGTTGAAGGTGCCGCGATCGGACCAGCCATGTTCGTCATCACCGATCAGAACGCGATCGGGATCGGCGGACAAAGTGGTTTTTCCTGTGCCGGACAGGCCAAAAAAGATCGCTGTATCAACAGGGTTACCTTTGGCGTGGTTCGCGGAGCAGTGCATCGGCATCACACCGCGTTCCGGCAGCATGTAGTTCAGCAATGAGAAGACTGATTTCTTGTTTTCTCCGGCATATTCCGTGCCGGCAATCAGGACGAGCTTTTTGTCGAAATTCAGCGCAATGACCGTTTCGCTGCGGCAACCGTGTTTTGCCGGGTCCGCGGTGAACGACGGGCAGTTGATAACCGTAAAATCAGCGACGAAGTCATCCAAATCCTCACGGTCTGGCCGACGCAGCAAATGACGGATGAAGAGGCCGTGCCATGCAAGCTCTGTCACCATGCGCACGTTGATCGCGTAGGATGGATCAGCGCCGCCAACCAGATCCTGTACGAAATAATCGCGGCCCTTCATGTGTGCCAGCATATCTGCGTACAGCGCATCAAAGCCTTCAGGTGTCATTTCGGCGTTGTTTTCCCACCAGATCGTGTCCAACACGCTTTCAGACTTAACAACGTGTTTGTCTTTCGGGGAGCGGCCGGTGAATTTACCAGTTGTCACCAAAAACGTACCGCCGCGGCCCAAAGTGCCTTCGTCACGCGACAGCGCTTGTTCGATGAGGTCAGGTTCGATCAAGTTATAATAGGCTTGGCCGATGCCTTCGATACCCATGTCCTCCAGTCGAAAGTTTGGGTTCACGCGACCATGCACCATTTCAGAACTCCTGATGTTATTGTGCTGACATCTGCCAGCGGACCTGCTCGCCAGTGTTTAAAAGCGACGTTTCTGCCACTTAACACGCAGCTTTTGAGGATGAACAGACCATCAAGACACGTTAGCGCCATCACAGGTTGGTTTTGCGTTAACACGCCTGAACATGTGACTAAGCCATCGAATTTGTGCGGCAATTTAGCCAGACTTAACCAAATTCCGGCGAAAATGTGGCGTCATAGGCAAGTGATTCGCAGTTATTCATTGATTCGCGCCGCTAAAAGCGAGACAAAGAGCGAAAAAATAAAATTGAGCAGTACAAAGGAAACAGGCGATGTCGAAAATTGCTTTGGTGGACGACGACAGGAACATCCTGACGTCCGTTTCGATGACTCTCGAGGCCGAAGGCTTCGAGGTGGACACCTATAATGATGGCCAGGCTGCGTTGGATGCGTTCAACAAAAAAATGCCTGATATGGCCGTCTTGGATATAAAAATGCCCCGGATGGATGGCATGGATCTGCTGCAGCGTTTGCGCCAGAAATCCACAATGCCAGTCATCTTCCTGACGTCGAAAGATGATGAAATCGACGAGGTGCTTGGCCTGCGCATGGGCGCTGATGACTACGTGAAGAAGCCATTTTCCCAGCGTCTGTTGGTCGAACGTATTCGCGCTTTGCTGCGCCGCCAAGAGGCGGTTTCGGGTGAGGTTATCCCCGAAGGCGAAGAAGCGAAGGTGATGGAACGCGGACAGCTGCGGATGGATCCATTGCGCCACGCGGTATCGTGGAAGGGGCGGGATGTTTCGTTGACCGTCACAGAATTCCTTTTGCTTCAGGCATTGGCGCAGCGTCCGGGTTTTGTGAAATCACGCGATCAGCTGATGGATGTTGCCTATGACGATCAGGTCTATGTGGATGACCGGACGATCGATAGTCACATCAAACGTCTGCGGAAAAAGATGCGTAGCGCGGACGAAGAATTCTCGGCGATTGAGACGCTGTATGGCATCGGCTATCGCTACAACGAAGAGTAACAGTACACTCGGCTGTGCGGGAGAGCGTGACGGTGCGCGACACAACTGAAACCATTGTGCGAGATGGCGATGTTGTCCTGGGTGAAGACTGGGTCGGCCCGGAAAGTGCGTTGTCTGGCGAGCTCAGCGAAAAGCGAGCGCGCCGCGGTTGGCTTGCGCTACGCCGTTCGCCCATCACACGCAAGATCATCACGTTCAACCTCATCGCCTTGAACGTGTTGGTCGCCGGTATTCTCTACCTCAACTCCAGCCGCGATAGTCTTGTCGATCAGCGTTCCGAGGCCTTGGTTTTCCAGGCCGAATTGGTCGCGGACGTGATCGAAGCGAATTTGCCCGCTTCTGCGCCGGCCAATCTGGCCACTGGCGACGGCATTGATATTGACGCAGCAATTTCGAACCTCGACCTGCGCAAAGGGCTTGAGGTTTTGGTATTTGATCCAAGCGGCACGCGCGTAGGGCAACATATGGGGCAACGCGCGCCCGACCCGGCGCAGTCGGCCTCTGAGCCGCGCACGATTCTAACGGACGGTTTGACATGGGTTTGGAGCCGTCTTTCGGCATTTGTTCCTCAAACGCCAGTACGCGAAACGCCTGACATCGACACGCAGATGCAGCCGTTGATCCTTGAAAGCCTGTCGGGTCTTGAAACCATTCAAGAAACCAGCGTCACGGAAAGCGGATCCTCTATTCAGGTTGTCACGCCCGTCTCCCAAGCTGGCTTGGCCATTGGCGCGGTCGCATTGGTCAGCCCGGCGGGTGAGATCGACAAAATCGTCGCCCACGAACGCGAACGGGTACTACAAATGTTCGTTGTGGCCACTTTGGTTTCGGTTGGCTTGTCGCTGGTCCTGGCCTCAACTCTGGCAAATCCGCTCGCTGATCTGGCCGAAGCGGCTGAAATTGGCCGGGATCGCAATGTGCGCAACGTCAATCCCGGGCGCGTGCGGATCCCTGACCTAACTGCGCGGCCTGATGAAATCGGACGTCTTTCGGGCGCGTTGCGCGGCATGATTGCCGCACTCTACACGCGGATTGACGGCAACGAACAATTCGCGGCTGACGTGGCGCACGAGATTAAGAACCCTCTGGCATCCCTGCGATCTGCCGTTGGTACGTTGCGCATGGTCAAAAAGGATGAACAGCGCGAACGCTTGATGGATGTGATCGAACACGACGTGCGCCGCCTGGATCGTTTGGTGAGCGACATTTCAAACGCGTCCCGCCTCGACAGCGAACTTGTGAAAGAAGAAGAAGAGCCCTTTGACTTGCTGCAGATGCTGCGCAATTTGGGCCAGTATCTTGGCGAAGACGCCGGGACCAAAGGGATTGAATTCATCACCGACTTGCCCGAGCGTGAGATTGTTGTTCAAGGTCTTGAGGCGCGATTGGCGCAGGTCTTTGTTAACCTCATCACCAACGCCATTTCGTTTTGTGAACCCGGCGATGCCATTCGCATCTGGGCGCGCAAACGGGAAAACCGCGTGCTGGTGGTGGTCGAAGACACAGGGCCAGGTATCCCTGATGAGGCATTGACCAAGATTTTCCGCCGTTTCTATTCGCAACGCCCGGAAGAGCATTTTGGCAACAACTCCGGCCTGGGCCTCGCCATTTCAAAGCAGATTGTCGAAGCGCATGGCGGCGTGATTTGGGCCGAGAACATTCGCCCAACGGATGCCGATATGACATCAGAGCCGCTGGGCGCGCGCTTTGTTGTAGGTCTGCCTGTTTGAGCGATGCCACGACAGGCGGGCCACCATCTGCATGCCACTACAATAGCTTTGAACCGCTGCGGCGCATTAATCGTCGGCGCATCTGGCAGCGGTAAATCGTCTCTCGCGCTGCAGATGATCGCGCTAGGTGCCGTTCTGGTGGCGGATGATCAAACCATATTGCACAGGCAAGACGGCGCTTTGCTCGCCAATCCGGCAGAAAATCTCGCCGGTATGATCGAAGCGCGTGGTATTGGTATTTTGCGCATGGCCTTTGTTTCGCAGTGCCGTGTTGACGTAGTGATTGACCTTGATGAGATTGAAACAGAACGTCTGCCTGCGGTTCGAACTCGTGAAGTCCTTGGGGTCGACCTCCCCGTGCTACACAAAGTTGCGACAGACGCTTGGCCTCAGGCGCTCTGCGCCTATTTGAGCAATCAACGGATGAACCCGGACCACCCCCATGTCTGATGACGCCCAACAGAAAAATCGCATCGTCTGTGTGACTGGCCCTGCTGGCGCGGGTCGCCAAACCGCGCTGCGCAGCTTGGAAGACCTGGGATATGAGGCGATCGACAATCTGCCGCTGCGGTTGGTGGATTCCCTGATCGCGAACCCGTCCGGGGGGCAAGGTACGGCGTTGGGGCTTGATCCGCGCAGCCGTGAATTTTCGACGGCCCAAGTGCTGAACATTCTCGACGCGCAGGCACATAACCCGGATGCTGCCGTTGATCTGTTGTATCTGGACTGCGCGACCGAGACGCTGATGAAGCGGTTTTCCGAGACGCGACGTAAGCATCCTCTGTCCGAAAAAGGCACGCTTGATGCGGCGATTCAGGCTGAAAAAGACATCCTTCACCCCCTCAAAACACGCGCATCTGTCCTGATCGATACGTCGGAGCTGACGATCCATGACCTGCGTGCTCAACTGGACCAGTGGTTTGCCCCCAGCGCGCAAGGTACCTTAAACGTGGCCATCCACAGTTTTTCCTACAAACGCGGATTACCGTTTTCGGCTGACATGGTCTTTGACTGCCGGTTCTTGCGGAACCCTTATTGGGAGCCAGCGCTTCACGAGAAAACCGGGCTGGATCCAGAGATACAATCCTTTGTCAGCGCCGATTCCACGT
>JABSSA010000417.1 GCA_013214665.1 Paracoccaceae bacterium | reverse complement strand
GTCGAACAGGCCGAGGTGATGGAATAGTTGATCCCTTTGATCTTGAACGCGGTGCTCAGGTTCGCGCTGATCGTGGAGGACATGCATTTTGGCACCGCAAAGGGGCCGATGCGCTTGGTGGCGCCTGATTTCAGCACCGTTTGATGGGCGGTAAACATCGCGCTTGTCGATGGCCCGCCGCTGCCTGCCACAAGGCCGGTGCGTGGGTTGACGATGTCGCCTTCTTCCAGGCCCGCGTCCGCGATGGCCTGTTGCATGGCGATATGGGCATAGGCCGCACCCGGACCCATGAAGCGCAATGTGCGTTTGTCGATCAGCGCGGCCGTGTCGATCTTGAGCGTGCCGGCCACCTGGCTGCGAAAGCCGTATTCCGCCATTTCGGCACTGGCTTCGATCCCTGAGGTGCCTGCCTTCAAGCTGGCCAAAACCTCCTGAGCCGAATTCCCGATGGATGAGACCACCCCAAGCCCAGTGACAACAACACGACGCATCCGCGTACTCCCTTTGGTTCTCCTCGCTTACTATGCGGTGCGGGGGAAGGGCGCAAGATTTTGGCCACTTTCGCGGCGATTTGGCTGGATTTGCTTATCCGGCGGCGAAAGGATCGTCGATCACACCCACCAGCGGCATCAGGAATTCCGCCGTACTGGGCACCAGTGCATCGGCAAAGAAGCCGTCAATCGCGCTGACCGTGGTGGTCACACTTTCGGCGGAGCCATCATAAAGCGCCATCGCAGCGCCTGCGTTGTCCACATCCGACATGCCTTTGATCACCGCAAAATAGGCGCCAATGTCGGTCTTGGTTTCGAGATAGGCAATATCGGCTGCTTTTTGATCGCGGAACTCCTGTGTCGCGTCATCTGGGGCGGCGGCTTTGGCGCCTTTGATGATCTCCAGAATGAAGCTCGCCGGGCTCACCGCGCCGCTTTCCAACACACCGGTCCAGAACGCGCGACCCGCCTCATCAAAGGCGCGGCCCAGCACGTTGGAATAGACCGCGCTGACAAACGCACCCACATCCGTGAGCGTGCTGCCATCGTCGCTGAGAGCGTCGGCATAGGTGGCGCGGGTTTCCACTTGTGTGAAGAACTGCACCGCCATGTCGGCAATTGAAAAGCCGCCGGCAAATTCCGTGGCCCAGAAATAGAGGCCAACCGCGTCGGGCGCGCGATTGAAATAGGCGATGTAAAGCTCTGTGATCTCCGCGAAATCTTCAGCCGAGAGGGAGGCCGGCCCATCAAAGCGATCCAGCTGCATCGGCTGTCCGCCAAAAAGCGGGATCTCGTTGAGAAAATCCAACACCTCGATGCTGTCGAGCGTGTCGCGCCCTTCGCTGAGGTTGCGCCGGTCCTCGATCACCGTGCCGGTGGGGGAAATGGTCAGGGTAAAGCTGGATTGATCCCCGTCGAAATACGCAATGTCACGCCCTTCGCCACCGTTCAAAACATCATCTCCGATCCCGCCAACCAGCGTGTCATCCCCGCCAAATCCGTTCAGCGTATCGTTGCCCGCAAGGCCCGAGAGGTTGTCATTGTCAAAGGCACCGTCAATCACTTCTGGGTTCACGGTGCCAGAGACGTCGAGCGCATCGGGGCTGCTGAAGGTGCTGGTCCAGGCAAAGTTTTGCAACGGAATGGTCTCGCCGGGGGCAAAACTGCCAGTGGGCACGACGCTGGGGTCGAGCGCGGAGCCAAACTGGCTTAGACGGAATGTTTCAAATTCTTCGGCATTGGCGAAGGTTGGCAATGGGGCCAGACCTGCATCAAACAGATATTGGATGGTTTCATCCGTGGTGCCGCCGCCAGGGGTGAAATCAGTGTAGGTGAGGCTGAAAATGATGGTGGGCCCGTCACTCCAATTCAGCTGCCGAATGTTGAAAATCGGGTCCAGCGGGGAGTGCAGGTCTTGCACCACGATGTTGTTAACGGCCACTTCCACCGCATCTGGCGTGACCTCTGACATGACAAAATCGCCGCCTGCCGGAGCCACAGTGTACGAAACCTCGGTCACTGTGGTGGGGAACGATACGCTGAACGTGGCTGGCGCCAGCGAGATCAGGGCGCCAGTGGTGTCGTTCAGAACTCGTTGGTAGCCGGGCAGGATATAGGTGGTGGGCATGGTACGCGCCTTTCACATTACAGCAGAGGTGATTCACTCAGCCGCAAGGCTACCTATTTGCCGGTTATTTTCCAGTTCTGATTGAGTGCGGCTATGCGGCGCTCAAGCAGCGCCAAGCCGTGCCTTAAGCGCAGCCCGCGTGTCTTCATCCACAAAGGCCGCATCCAGCGCGGTGCGGGTGATCTCGGTCAGCTCTGCATCGCTCAGCCCAAACTCCCGCGCGCCAATCTCGTATTCGCGGGCCAGCGAGGTGTGGAAATGCGGCGGGTCATCGGAATTGAGCGTGACCTGCACCCCGGCTTCACGCAGTGCCATGAAGGAATGATTGGCAAAGCTGTCAAACACATTAAGCGAGATGTTGGAGCCGGGGCAGCATTCCAGAACGATCCCCTCATCGGCCAACCGCTTGACCAGATCGGGGTCTTCGATGGCGCGCACGCCGTGGCCGATCCGGCTGGGCTTGATGTAGTCCAGACTGTCACGGACAGAGCTTGGCCCGTCCAACTCGCCCGCATGTGTAGTGATACCAAGGCCAGCGGCGCGGGCCACCTCAAAACCGGGGGCCAGATCTTTGGGGTGGTGCATCCGCTCGTCCCCGCCCATGCCAAAGCCGGTGATCAGCGGATGGGGGTTCTCGGCCACGTATTGGGCTGCCCGCATGACAGAGGCGGGCCCTTCGTGGCGCAGGCCGGTGGCGATCATCCGCGCCTCAATCCCGGTTTTTGTGCGCGCCGCGGTGATGCCGTGGGCGAGACCGTCGATATAGTCTTGCTCAGGGATGCCGATCATGCGGGCGTGATCGGTGGAGATGAAGAATTCTGAATAAATGCAATCGCTTGCGGAAAGTTCCGTCAGATAACTTTCGGCCAGAAGGGCATAGTCTTCGGCGCTGCGAAAAAGGTCAGCCGCGCCATCATAGCATTTCAGAAATTCGGTAAAGTCAGACCAGACAAAGGCGCCGTCCTGGATGATGCCTGAGACGTCGACGCCGTATTTGACGGCTTGGGATTGCACCAGCGCGGGGCTGGCCGCACCTTCGATATGACAATGAATTTCAGCTTTGATAACCATGGGGCACGCTACACCGGGTTGCGGCGAATGAAAATGGGCTGCGCGCCTATGGCCACCCGGTAGGGCGGGGTTAACCCCGCCTTACACCGTCAACCTATCGAGCCGCGCGAAACCCCGGTGCGCGCTTTAGCTTTCGCTCAGCGCGACCTTCATATCCTTGACCTGATAGATCACCTCACCATCGGCTTCGACGATCCCGTCGGCCACACCCATGGTCAGGCGGCGGGTCTGGATCGC
>JABSSA010000416.1 GCA_013214665.1 Paracoccaceae bacterium | reverse complement strand
GAAGTGGTCGGGGCGGCGAGATTCGAACTCACGACCCCCTGTACCCAAAACAGGTGCGCTACCAGGCTGCGCCACACCCCGTCCACGGGCCTTGCTCTTACGCCGGGTCGGCGCGGTTGAAAAGACCCAAAATGACCTAATCGCACGGCCAAGCAGCATCTTCTCCAAATGCGGGGTGTTGAAGCTCGCTGCCAACATCAATTCCGAAGCTGCGCGACATTCCACCATTGATCTCAAGAACGGCTAAAGTACCTGGACCACCGTCGATGATGGTATCATCCCGAGGTACAGCCTCGTGATGAATATGTTTTACAACACCCTTTGCGGCGACAAAGAGCATATCCAACGGGATATACGTATTACGCATCCAGAACCGAGCATGCTGCGGTTCGTCCCACAAAAAGATCATGCCCTTGTCGCGATCCATCTGCTCGACAAACATCAGGCCTTGCCCACGTTCTGCATCATCATCTGCGACATCAACCCGAAACCGCATCTGCCCCCAATCGCCGCGGACCGAGACCTCGTCGATGCTGCACGCTTTTAACCTCGATGACGCCGCAGCGGCGGGCGGAGCAAATGCACCGCAGACCAGTAGGAGTGCCAAAAGAACAACTGACGAAAGTCGGGACATGGATCAGCCTTTGTGTCGCGGACAAAAGGTCATTCGCAACTGTGTAAAGACTGATGTCAATCCTCGAGCGCTGCGTCCCAGCTCAAAACTTCGAGTGCCATCGCACCACGATCACTTTCGCCCAAGCGCACCGATACAGCCTCACCTGGCTGGAGCTCTGCAAATCCGCTGCGACGAAGAACGTCCATATGTACGAAAACATCTCCAGCTACGCCGTGCACGTTCACAAAGCCAAAGCCTTTGACTTTGTCGAACCATTTGACGCGTGCTGGCTCCATTTCGATGTGGGAATGATCTTCAAACTCAAAATCATCGAGCGACTCACCGTCCTCGCCAACCCTGCTATGGATATTAACCACTTCGACCGCTTGCACGCCGCGCTCTGTCTCTTGAACACGCGCTGTTATCATTGTGCCTTCCGCTACGGAACTTTGCCCGTAATTTCGCAACACATTGGCATGCAATAAGATATCAGGCCCGCCGGTGCCTGAAATTATGAACCCGAACCCGCGCACAGGATCGAACCATTTAACTTCGCCCTCAACGGTCGGATTAATTACAACTGCCTTTTGCATTTTGTGCCAATCGCAAAGTTAAAATCCAAATAACATCTTTCGATATTATCTTGACGTGAATGGAGCGTATTTGCAATCGAAAGTGTTATACCACAGTACTTTAACCATTCACGATACGTGAATGAACCATTAACGTGACGCATATGACACGACTTTTCCGGCGTGCGTCAGGGGTTCAAACGGCTGATATTCCAAGACTCTCCGATAGTGTCGCGCGTCCATCGAAATCTGTCGTGCAGGCGAAATGCGCCATCCGCCCAGAATTCAATTTCCGTCGGCCATACTCGAAAACCACCCCAAAACGGAGGACGCGTTGGATGGGTGCCGTGCCGCACCCCTTCTTTTGCAGCCTCTGTCATTAAAGCAGAACGGCTCGAAAGAGGTTGCGACTGTTTCGAAGCCCAAGCCCCAATTCTGCTTTGAAGGGACCGACTGTCGTAATACTCGTCAGCTTTTGCTCCATCTTCGCGCTCAACGTTCCCGCGGACGCGAATCTGCCGGCGCAGCGAT
>JABSSA010000415.1 GCA_013214665.1 Paracoccaceae bacterium | reverse complement strand
GTTGTCCCCCTGACAAAACCAGCGTGTAATCCCCCGCTTGTGCCTCGATCCGCGCAGCGGAAAGCTGGGTTACCCGCAGATCATTTATCGATACGCCGCCAAGCTCCTGTAGCGCCTCTTGGTGCTCCAACGCGAAAGCCGAGATGCCAGGGTAATCTGTGTCGCCGATGAGGTCGGCCAAGATATCGATTGTCCTCATCGTGGCGCCGAGGGGTGGTCAGGATGATGGAGGGATGCGACAGTGCAATCTGCTATGAGCGCCAAAGGGCTGTGGATGCTGAGTGCCAAACCGATACGCGTGTGCCTTGCCTTTTGTGCCGGACTGGCGCTGTCGGCTTGTGCATCCGATGTGCGGTTCACGCCTGAGGTTGAAGTGTCGACCCAGGACGCAGGGATCGAGCAGGATGCGCTGGACGCGGCGGCACGCACTTTTTTCGGCGGAGATATTCCGTTTGAGGATGAAGACGACCCGTTTGACGGTGTCGGCAGCATCAGTTCGCGCCCTTTGGAAAAACAGCGTTCCTCAGCGGTGACGGCCCGGCTGCGGGCCAAGCAATCTGTGTCTCCGCATGTTTCGGTGTTGGGCGAGGTTGCCTTGTCCGAAGGATCGGGGGCTTATTTTCTGCCGGAAGGCACGGAAGTTTTGACGGATCCCGCGCAGATCTCGTTTTCCTCAACCGCATTGGATGTGACCTTGGGCCTGTCGCGCGAAAAGCGTCATGCGTGGGGGCATAGCTCTGACCTGTTCGGCGGCGTCGGCTATCGCGCGTCGCGCACCAGAGCGCGCATCTCGTCAGCATTGTTGGACGTTGATGACGCATCGACCGATGCAGACACATATCTGTTTCTTGGCGCGCAGGCGAAATACCCGCTGGGTTCGCGGGTGCAAGGCTACGTGGGTGCGCGCGGACGCAAATATTCCGGCGGGCCGTATGATGCGCGCGTCTCGCTTGGCCTTTCTTTCGAATAAGCAACACCGCGCGCCTCCCTCACGCTATGGCAAATGGGTCGTCCACCACCCCGGTCAGCTGGAACAGGAATTCACCGGTTGCCGCATCCTGTGCATCCTCAAAGAAGCCGTCGATGATGCCTTTTGATCCGTCAATCGAAGCCTGCGTGCCGTCGTAGAACTCCAAAGCATCGCGGGCGTTTTCGACGTTGCTCATGCCTTTGATGACCGAGAAATAGGCACCCAGATCGGTCTTGTTCGACAGATAGGCCACATCAATCAGCTTTTGCGCGGTCAGCTCTGGCGAGTCTCCGGGCTGTGGCGGCGCTTTGGCACCTTTGATGATCTCAAGCATGAAGGTCGGCAGCGATACAGCACCTGATGACAGCACGCCGACCCAGAAATCAATACCGGCCTGATCAAACTCGCGGCCCAGCACGTTGTCATAGACCTGTTTGGCAAAGGTCTCCACATCGGACAGATCGGGGTAGGTGGCGCGGGTTTCATCCTGATCAAAGAAGAGCGTTGCAATCTCTTCCAAAGTGAAGCCCTTGGCGAGTTGTGACCCCCAGAAGAACAGACCAATCGCATCAGGGGCGCGGTTAAAGTATGCGATGTAAAGCTCTATAAAGTCAGTGAAATCGCTTTCGCTAAGGTCGGCCACATTGCCGAACTGGGTCAGGTCCACGGGCTGGCCACCGAAGGCAGGTTCTTCCGTTCCAAAGTCGAGCAATTCGACGTTCGTCAGGAATTTGGTGCCGATGTTGTTGAACGGATCGGTGTCCCGGTCGTCTACCGTTACGCCAGATTGGCTGAGCACGACGGTAAATTTGGATTGGTCGCCGGACAGGATAACTCTGTCGGTTCCTTCGCCGCCGTCGATTGTGTCGTTGCCAAAGCTGCTGGTGATGACGTCATCACTTTCCAAACCCCGGATCAGATCGTTGCCGACACCGGCTCTCAAAGTGTCGGGGCCAGGGGTGCCTTCGATCACCCGGTCGCTGCCCAAACCGAACTTGCCGGCGCTTGTCAGGGTTTCGCTGGCGCCGGTGTCATCCAGGAAATCCACGCGGACCGAGATGACTTGAGCCACATCGCTATTTCCAACGGTATATTGCTGGCTTGTGGCCCCGGCGATGGGGTTGCCGCCGCGCAGCCACTGGAAGCTGGCTGATTGGGCGATGTTGGTGGTGCCGTCCGGATCGTCGATGCCATCGAGATTGGCCGATACGATTTGTCCATTCGACACACTGCCGTCGATGGTCACGACACCGCCTGCAACGTCATTGATATTCTCAACAGCCCCTGTCGCGGCGCTGGTGAAGGTGCTGGATGATCCACCCAGATCCGTGATGTTGAAGCGCACTGAGATGGCCGCGCCGACATCATCCTGCGTCAATTCATAGTCGAAACCGGTGGCACCTGCGATCTCTGTGCCGTCGCGCAGCCATTGGTATTGGGCCGTGCGTGGGTCAGGAATGTCCGGGTCACGCACCTCGCTGATGTCGATGGCCAGCGTTTCGCCTTGCCGCGCCGTGCCGTCGATCGTGACCTCGCCTGTCGCAGAACGGTCGGAGGCCGGTACGGGGCCCACGGTTTGGCTCATCACCTGTTCCTGGGTTCCGAACATGTCGGTGTAGGTCAGTTGAACGTTGATCACGTCCCCCACGTCCGACAGGCGCAGGCGGTAATCACCTTCGGTGGCGTCTGCGATGGCCTCGCCATTGTTGAACCACTGGAACTCTACAGTGCTCAGGTCAATTCCGTCGCGGTCAAACAGGTTGTCGGTGTTGATCGAAACCTCTTCAAACACGCCAAGATCGCCGTCAATTGTGATCTCACCCGTGGGGGCGGAATTACCTTCGAACAGGCTGATGTTGATATCGCCATTGATCAGCTCGGTGCGGAATTGCGCACCGCGATAATCGCCCTGCAATTCCAGTTCAAAGTCCTTCACACCGTCCAGGTTACGGTCGATGTCGAGCACGATTGCCTGGCTTGGCGCGCCGGGTTCTGACGACTCAAACGGCCGCGTGCTAAAGCTGAGGAAAGAAGCACCAATGATAAAGCCGCCGTCGAAACTGGCGTTTTGGCCCGGTTCGAAGCCAACTGTGCCCACAGAGCCGTTGCCGCCAAAGCCACCTAAGCGCCCATCGAATTCACCTGATGGGTTCTGGCCTGTTTGATCATAGGCCGCGCGCAGGCGGAAATTGTCGCCAAACCCAAAGCCCAGGCCGATAGCGCTGTCAAAGGTTTCGTCCGCAACCCAGGTTGTTGTTTCCGTGTTGGAATAATCCAGCGTCGCGCCATTGGTCAGCATGTCGCGCGTGCTGTCAGTGTCCAGCGGGCTGAGGATGAAATCGCTTTGTGAAAGGGTTCCGGTGACGCGCACGAAGAACGAAAGATCCTCTACGCTGTCCGATCCGCTGGCAACGATCACCAGGGCCAGATCACCTGATTGCGTGATCGACACTTGCCCAGCCTCACCCGTGGGCAGGCTGTCCCCGATAAAGGTGAAGCCGCGTGTCTCCAGCCCGGCAATCGCCGCGTTAAAGCTGGCGGAGCCCTGGCTCAGGATCAGCTCTGAAATGTCGATCTTGTCGGTGCCAGCAACAAAATCGGTGATGCCTTCGCCGCCGAAAAAGCTGGCATCTCCGTCGGTGAATGCGGTGTATTTAAAGACGTCGGTCCCGCCACCGCCTGTCTTTACGTCGTTGCCTGCACCGCCTTCGATTGTGTCGTCACCGTCGAGACCTGACAGGACATTTGCCCCCATATCACCGAGGATGATGTTATCAAGCGCGTTGCCTGTACCACTGCGGTCAGTAAGCGATTCAAAGAGGTTGCGCGTTTCATCGGCATAAAGCTGCGAGTCGTCGAAACCCGCCAACGCGACCGCCCCCAGTCCCGCATTTTCCGCGGCCTGCACATCATCGTCCGTGCGGATATCCTGCGGGTTGCCCAGGTCTCTTGCCTGAAAAAAGATCGGCGACAGATCAGACAGGATCAGATGTTCGACATTTTCAGGCAGGGTGAAGTCTGGCGCGTAAGAGACAACAATATCGGTCCCCTCGTTGGCCAGTTCAAAGACGACATCACCGGTTTCACCAACCACATAGAGATCGTTGTCAGCCCCTCCAACCAGCGAGTCGATCCCTTCGCCATCAAAGAGGGCATCGGTGCCTGCACCGCCGTCGAGCGTGTCATTGCCGGCCGAACCGATCAGGATGTTGCTGTTGCTGTTGCCGATCAGGATGTTGTCTTGGGCGTTGCCAACGATCCCACCGGGATCAGTGCCGTTCAGAATGCCATGTTCCAGATTGGGGCCAAGGCCCACGGTGAAGGGCGTAATGACACGGTCCGCGCCCTCGTTGGCCAATTCAACAATGTCGGCGTTTTCGTTGTCGATCAGGTAGGTGTCATCGCCGGGTCCACCGAGCAATGTGTCATCACCCGCTGTACTGGACAGCGTATCATCACCGCTGAGGCCAGACAGCGCGTTGTTGCCGGTATTGCCAATGATTTGGTTGTCGAGCGCATTGCCCGTTCCATCAGCGGCGTCGCTGCCGATCAGTTCCAGATCCTCGACATTGGCAGGCAGGATAAAGCTGCTGTTGATCCGAACGGTATCGAGGCCCTCGTTCACCAGTTCGATAACCTGTTCGCTCGGATCGCTCAGGATGAACAGATCATTGCCCGGCCCACCTTCGAAACGGTCAATGCCCCCGCCGCCATCAAGCGTGTCATTGTCCTCCAGACCGATCAGGGTCTCGTCGCCTGCCATACCCACCAGCGAATCCGGCCCGGGCGTACCCGTTATCACGGTGTTTGAAACGCTACGTGGCGCAGAGGTCAGCGTTTCCAGCGTGTTGCCGAGGTCGGTGTAGGTGACGACAACGGTGATGTCGCCCACGTCTTGCGCCGTCAGGTCATAGGTGCTGCCCAAAGCGCCCGCGATGGGCTGGCCGTCAAGTTGCCATTGATAGGAAAACGGTGCCAAACCATCGGCATCTGCCACAGCGCTGGTGTCTGCTGTCAGAGTTTCTCCGGGGGCGGCGGTTCCGGTGATCACAACATCGCCCATAGGTGCGTTGTTGATATCGGCCACATCAATGTTGAACGTCTGCGAGGCCGACCCGCCGTTGCCATCCGATATGACAAGGATCACATCATTGGCCAGCATTCCCACATTGGCCTGCAACGGTGTGCCGCTGATCCCGCCGGTGTTGGGGTCAAAGCTGATCCAGCTTGGGAAAGACGACCCGACCACATCAATCGTGGGGATGTCACCGTCGAGATCGGTGGCGGTGGGCACATAAGTATAAAGGCTGCCTTCGGTCGCCACGAGC
>JABSSA010000414.1 GCA_013214665.1 Paracoccaceae bacterium | reverse complement strand
GCGCCGGGCGCTCGATGCCATTGGCCGGGATCCAAAAGAAAGCCACCTGGCCAGCCTGCGCGCGGTGATGGGCGACGAGCCTGATGTGGCCCTGCAAGCCCGGATGCAGCGGATTGAGCGCTTGCTGACCATCGAGTTCAGCGCAGAAGACGCCGAAAAGATTGCGGCAATCAAAGGGTTTGCCGGGGATCTGGGTGTTGATGTGCGCGCCGCCCTCAACCCGCTGCTGGCAACGCGAACAGAGGTGTCAGAAACCCCGGTGGATGAGGCGAGCATCGCGTCGATCCTCGTACCGGGCAGCGATGAGCTGCCAAGGGCTGAGGCCTATGGTTTCTTGGTCGACGCGGGCCTTGCCACGCCGGTTGCGGCGGCATCCGCGGTACGCGACACGCTGGTGGCGCATATCCAAAACGGAGAGATTTTGGGCACGCCGGTCAGCGCGCTCAACACCGATGCGGCACGGCTTGAGGTTTATGATGATCTTGTTGCGCAAAATCTGGCGGCCCCCTTAGTGACCGAGGCGGATGTCACCGCCACCCTCGCGCGCTTCACCTTTTACACAACCTATACAGCCGCCTCGCCAGAGGTGGCCAAGGCCGCGGCCGCCACGCTTGCGGCCATCGAACAGGCTGTCGCAGTGAACCAAACGGCCGATCTGGCGCTCGACGCCATCTCGCTCGCGTCGATCTATTTCCTCGCGGCCATCGGTCTGGCCATCACCTTTGGCGTGATGGGCGTGATTAACATGGCCCATGGCGAATTCATCATGATGGGGGCCTATACGGGCTACGTGGTGCAGCTCTTTGTGCCCGATCACACGCTGTCGATCCTGCTGGCCATCCCGCTGGCCTTCGCCGTCACCTTTGGCGCAGGCGTCGCGATGGAGCGGCTGGTGATCCGTTGGCTCTACCATCGCCCACTGGAAACGCTGCTGGCCACCTTTGGCGTCTCCATCGCGTTGCAGCAATTGGCCAAAAACATCTTTGGCACGCAGGCCCGCCCGCTCACGGCCCCCGGTTGGCTCGATGGCTCCTGGGCGCTCAACGATATCGTCTCGATCAGCTATATCCGCATCGCCATTTTTGTGCTGGCCCTGATCTTCCTCGCGCTCTTCCTTTTCGTGATGAACCGCACGCGCCTCGGGCTTGAGGTCCGCGCGGTCACCCAAAACCCCCGGATGGCCGCCTCGATGGGCATCAACCCGGACAAAATCAACATGCTCACCTTCGGCTTTGGCTCGGGCATCGCGGGCATCGCCGGTGTGGCCATCGGGCTTTATGCCAAAGTTACATCCGAAATGGGCGCCGATTACATCGTCCAATCCTTCATGACCGTTGTGGTCGGCGGCGTCGGCAATATCTGGGGCACGCTTCTGGGGGCCACGCTGGTGGGCACGCTGCAAAAGGGGATCGAATGGATGAACCCGTCCAATACGCTGGCCGCCCAAACCTACATGATCCTCTTTATCATCCTCTTCATTCAATTCCGGCCCCGAGGGATCATCGCCCTCAAAGGCCGCGCGGCGGAGGCATAAGTCATGGTCACCGACACATCCTCTTCTTTTGGACCCAAATACTCTGGGGGCGCGGGGGTGAAACCCCCGCATGAGGCGACCGCGCAAGCGGGCGCAAAACCATTCCTGCTGCGTCACCCGTCGGTCCTGATCTTCATCGCCTGCCTTGCGCTCTTCACAATGGGCGTCACCATCCTCGCCGAAGGCTTTGGTGTGGGCGCCATATCCACCAGCTTTGTCAAAACCTTGGGCAAAACCCTCTGCCTGTGCCTTGTTGCGCTCGCAATGGATCTGGTCTGGGGCTATTGCGGCATCCTCAGCCTCGGCCACATGGCGTTTTTCGGCATCGGCGGCTACGCGATTGGCATGTGGCTGATGTATGCCCGCACCGAGATTATCGTCGCCCAAAGCCTCGCCGCCGCCCCGCTGCCACCCACGGCACAGGAAATCTCGGATGGGATCGCCACACAGATCTTTGGCGGGGTGGGGGCCTCGGAATTTCCGCCCATTTGGGCCTTTGCCCATTCGTTGCCATTGCAACTTGCCGCCGTGGTTCTGGTGCCGGGCCTTATCGCGTTGGTCTTTGGCTGGCTTGCGTTCCGCAGCCGGGTCACGGGCGTGTATCTGTCGATCCTGACACAGGCGATGACCTTGGCGCTGTCGCTTTATCTCTTTCAAAATGACAGCGGTCTGCGCGGCAACAATGGCCTTTCGGGCCTGCAAAACCTGCCGGGGCTTGATGAGACCCCGCAATCCGTCGTCTCGATGTGGTTCTTTTGGGCCTCGGCCCTCGCGCTGGGCGGGGCTTATGTGCTCTGTGCCTGGGTGGTGTCGGGCAAATTTGGCTCCGTTGTGCGCGCCATCCGCGATGACGAAAGCCGGGTGCGGTTTCTGGGCTATTCGGTTGAGGCGTTCAAGCTCTTTATCTTCACCTTCACCGCCGTGATCGCGGCCATTGCAGGCGCGCTGTATTACCCACAGGCGGGCATTGTGAACCCAGCCGAAATTGCGCCGATTGCCTCGATCTATCTGGCGGTTTGGGTCGCCATTGGTGGGCGTGGGCGGCTTTATGGGGCGGTCATTGGCGCGGCCTTTGTCTCGCTTCTGTCGACGTGGTTCACCGGGGGACAGGCCCCAGACATCAATCTGGGCACCTACACGATCCAGTGGGTGGATTGGTGGACGGTTCTGCTCGGGTTTTCCTTCGTGGCTGTCACGCTTTTTGCACCGCGTGGTATTGGCGGGCTCTTTGATCTGATCTCGGATCGTCGTGCCCCGGATCGGCATGGTGCGGACCTGGGGCCAGATGCTGGCGCCTTGCAAGAGAAGGAGGCGGATAAATGAGTGCCTTGCTCGAAGTATCCGGCGTCTCCGTCTCGTTTGACGGGTTCAAAGCCATCAACAATTTGACCTTCCAGATCGGCAAAGCCGAGTTGCGCGCGGTCATCGGGCCAAACGGCGCGGGCAAGACGACCTTCATGGATATCATCACCGGCAAGACAAAGCCGGATGAGGGCCGAGTTCTGTGGGGTGACAAATCGCAATCCTTGCTGGCGTTGTCGGAAAGCCAGATTGCGCAGGCCGGTGTGGGTCGCAAATTCCAGCGCCCCACGGTTTTCGAAGATCAGACTGTTGCGGACAGTCTGATGCTCGCCTTGCGAAAGGATCGTGGCCCGCTGTCGGTCTTGTGGTTCCGGCCTTCACAAGCGGACCACGCCAAGGTGCAAGAACTGGCAGATGAAATCGGGCTCAGCGCGGCGCTGGCCCGCAAGGCGGGGGAGCTGAGCCACGGCCAAAAGCAATGGTTGGAGATCGGGATGCTGTTGGCCCAAGACCCGCAGCTTTTGCTGGTGGATGAACCGGCGGCGGGAATGAGCCCATCGGAGCGTGAACATACGACCGATCTGTTGGTTGAGGCCGCCAAGACGCGGGCGGTGGTGGTGGTTGAGCATGACATGGAATTTGTGCGCCGCCTGAACTGCAAGGTCACGGTGCTGCACGAAGGGTCGGTGTTGGCCGAAGGCTCCATCGACCATGTGACCAAAGATGACAAAGTGATTGAGGTGTATCTTGGCCGCTAAGGTTTTGGAGATAGAGGCGCTGACGCTGCATTATGGCGGCAGTCAGATCCTCAACGGGGTCGATCTGACGGTGGACCGGGGGCAGGTGGCCTGTGTCATGGGCACCAACGGCGTTGGCAAGACCAGCCTGCTGAAAGCCATTTCCGGCACCCATCCCCGCAGCGGTGGGCGCTATCGTCTGGACGGCGAAGAGATTGGCAAAGCCACGGCCTTTGGCCTTGCACAGAAAGGCGTGGCCTATGTGCCGCAAGGCCGCGAGATTTTCCCGTTTCTGACGGTGAAGGAAAATCTGGAAACCGGCTTTGCCTGTTTGCCCTCTGGCGAACGTCGCGTACCGGACGAGATTTTTGAGCTGTTCCCCATCCTCAAGGATTTTCTGGGCCGCCGTGGAGGAGATTTGTCGGGCGGGCAGCAACAGCAGCTGGCCATCGCCCGTGCGCTGGTGACGCGCCCCAAGCTGTTGCTTTTGGATGAACCGACAGAAGGCATTCAGCCCAACATCATTCAGCAGATTGGCGAAGTTATTCGCACCCTGAGGGATCGCGGCGACATGGCGATTGTGCTGGTCGAACAATATTTCGAATTTGCCTTCAAACTGGGTGACACCTTTCTGGTGCTGGAACGCGGGGCCCGCAAGCTGGACGGTGCGGCAGGTGAGGTGAGCCGCGAGGCGCTGCACGCAGCAGTTTCGGTCTAGCGATTTACCAAATCGTCGCGCATGGCTTGATGCCTGGCGCTGCGCCCCTAGCTGCGCCTTATGGAAGATCCAAACACCTTTGGGCAGGCCAGGCCCGTGCCCGAGCGCCGCATCAGCCGTGCCACACGCCTTGGCGCGATGGCTGCGGGCGTTGCTGGCAACATGGCCGCTCATGGGCTGGGCCAACTGGGCCGGGGCCAGCGCCCGGCTTTGCGCGATTTGCTGATGACGCCCGCCAATGTGACCCGCATCACCAACGAGCTGGCGCGGATGCGCGGTGCAGCGATGAAACTGGGCCAGATGATCTCGATGGATGCGGGCGAGCTGTTGCCGCCTGAGATGGCGCAGATCATGGCGCGGCTGCGGGCCGAGGCGGATTTCATGCCGCCTGCGCAGCTCAAACAGGTGCTGGGGGCAGAGTGGCCGGCGGGGTGGCTCAAATCGTTTCAAAGCTTCAACGTCCGCCCGATTGCGGCGGCCTCCATCGGTCAGGTGCATCGCGCGACGCTCAAAGATGGGCGAGACCTGGCGATCAAGGTGCAATACCCCGGCGTGGCGCGCAGCATCGACAGTGACGTCGCCAATGTCGCGGCTTTGGTCAAAATGACCGGCCTGCTGCCCAAAGGGTTTGCGCTGGACCCTTATGTCGAAGAAGCCCGCCGCCAGCTCCATATCGAAACCGATTATTTGGCCGAAGGGCAAAACCTGCGCCGATATCGCGACCTGATTGGCAAAGATCCGGCCTTTGTCCTGCCCGAACTGATGACGGATTGGACAACTCAGGCGATCCTGGCGATGTCTTATGTGGAAAGCGCCCCGCTTGATGCGGTTGCAGAGGCGGATCAAGAGCTGCGCGATCTTGTGGCGACCCGTATGATCGACCTTACCCTGCGCGAGCTTATGCGCTTTGGTCTGATGCAGACCGATCCCAATTTTGCCAATTTCCGCTACGTGCCGGACACAGGCCAAATCGTGCTTCTGGATTTCGGCGCCTGCCGCCCCATCACCCAAAACACGACAGCGCTTTATCGCCGCCTTTTCAGCTGCGGGCTGGGGGGCGATGATGCGAAGCTGGCCCAGGTCTGTGCCGATATGGGCGCCTGGGCGGCTGAGACGGACCCAAAGCACAAAGCACAATTGCTGCGGATGGCGCGGCTGGTGCTGGATGCGGTGCTGGGGGGCGAGGTCTATGATTTCGCAGACCGCAGCTTGGTTCAGACCATGCGGACCGAAGGGATTGCTCTGGCGGAAAGCGGGTTTGTCCCGCCGCCTGCGCCGATGGATATCCTTTTTGTGCAACGCAAACTCAGCGGTGTGTTCCTGATCGCCGCGAACCTCAAGGCGCGTGGCCCGCTGCGCAGGTTGATCCAAGATCACCTGTCTGGCGCTGTGGCTTCTGATCGCCCATCACTCCCATGACCCGCGTTCTCCTCGTTTTCCCGCACCAGCTTTTCGCCGATCACCCCGGGCTTGACCCAAAGCCGGATCAGGTGGTGCTCCTCGAAGATCCGTTGTTCTTTGACGATCCGGCCTATCCCGCCCGGATGCACAAACAAAAACTGTGGCTGCATGTGGCGTCGATGGCGCAATTTGCGGACCGGCTGAAAGCTCAAGGCCATGCGGTGCAACAGGTCAAGGCCACCCGGGATACCCGCTTGATCGACACCACGATGCAGGCACTTGCCCAAGCCGGTTGCACAACCTTGGTGGCCGCCGACCCGGTGGACCATGCGGCCATGCGGCGATTGCGGCGCGCGACCGATGCGGCGGGGCTTACCTTGAAACTCGTGCCCAGCCTGGGGTTCCTGAACACCCGCGCCGACAATTCCGAATGGTCCAACGGGCGCAAACGCTGGTTCATGGCCGAGTTCTACAAACACCAACGCACCCGGCTCGATATTCTGATGGAAAACAGCACCCCTCAGGGTGGCAAATGGAGCTTTGACGAAGACAACCGCAAGAAAGTGCCCAAGGCGATGATGTCGGCCATTCCTGATCTGCCAGAGGTGCCGCGGAGCGCAGCGGACCGCACCGCTCGGGATTGTGTGCTGGCCGACTATCCCGATGCGCCCGGTGTGCTGGACCGGCTTTACTATCCAACCACACACGCAGAGGCCGCGCGCTGGCTTGACCTCTTTCTGGCCCATCGCCTGAGCCTCTTCGGCGATTACGAAGACGCGATCGTGGTGGGTCAAAGCTGGCTCTGGCACAGCGTGCTGACGCCCATGTTGAACATCGGGCTGCTCACACCTCAACAGGTGGTTACGGCCACGTTGGACCATGCCAACCGCCACGATGTGCCGCTCAATGCGCTCGAAGGTTTCCTGCGCCAGATCATCGGCTGGCGCGAGTTCATGCGCGCCACTTACGAAGATCTTGGAGTGCCCATGCGCACCACCAATCACTGGGCCCATCACCGCACAATACCCCACAGCTTTTATGACGCGACCACCGGCATTGATCCGCTCGACGATGTGATCCGCCGCGTCCTGCGCACCGGCTATTGCCACCACATCGAACGTCTGATGGTTGTGGGCGGGTTCATGTTCCTATGCGAAATCGACCCCGATGACGTGTATCGCTGGTTCATGGAGATGTTTGTAGACAGCTATGATTGGGTCATGGTGCCCAACGCCTACGCCATGAGCCAAAACGCAGATGGCGGGCTGATCACCACCAAACCCTATTTCTCCGGCTCCAACTATATCCGCAAAATGAGCAATTGGCCCACGGGCCCCTGGTGCGAGGTCTGGGATGGGCTCTATTGGCGCTTCATCTGGCGACACCGCGAAAGCCTGGCCAAAAACCCGCGCTGGTCCTTCATGGTGGCTCAGGTAAACCGTATGGCACCTGAAAAACGCGCAGCACACCTGCATGCTGCAGACACCTTCCTCGACCAACTCTAACCGGCCCCTGCTTCTTTTGGACCCAAATACTCCGGGGGTTTGGGGGCAGCGCCCCCAACAGCACCTCAGGAGGTCCCAAGCCCTTCGGTCGACAAATCGCTCAACCGCGGCATCAATTCCAAAAGCTCAGCGGTGTAGCTCGTCTTGGGATTTGCAAAGAGGCTGTCGGTGTCCTGCAGCTCCATCAATTTGCCATCCTTGACCACCGCCACCCGGTCGCACATCTGGCGCACAACGGGCAGGTCATGGCTGATGAACAGCATGGTCAGGCCGAGATGCTCCTGCAAATCTTTGAGAATGTTCAGGATCTGCGCCTGAATGGAGACGTCAAGCGCGCTGGTTGGTTCGTCGCAGATCAGGAATTCCGGCTGCGTGGCCAGGGCGCGAGCGATGGAGATACGCTGGCGTTGGCCGCCCGAGAATTCGTTGGGGTAACGCAGACCCGCCTCGGTGCCCAGCCCCACGCGTTCCAGCAATTCCGAGACGCGGTGCTGAACCGCTGCCCCTTCGAGAAGTCGATGATGCAGGATCGGTTCAGCAACGATATCGCGCACGCGCATCCGCGGGTTGAGCGAAGAATAAGGGTCTTGGAAAATCATCTGGATGCGCTTGCGATAGGCCATTTGGGCGGCTGCATCTGTTGGGTCCGACACCACGGTTCCGTCAAACGACACCTGGCCGCCGTCTACGCCATAAAGCCCGCAGATCATCCGCGCGATGGTGGATTTGCCCGAACCGGATTCGCCCACCACGCCAAACACCTCTCCCGGCCAGATGTCGAAACTCACGTCATCCACAGCGGTGAAATCTTCGCGCATCCACGGCAGCAGGCTTTGCTTTTTGACAAAGGTCTTGCGCAGGTTGCGCGCCTCCAGCAGCGGTTTGCCGGGGTCATGCGCGACCTTTTTCCAATCGCGGCGCAGATCGTCGATGGCAAAGCGGGTTTCGCGCCCGTCATAGCTCATTTGCGGAAAGCGTTTGAGCTTGATCGTGGGGCGGGGCACGGCGGCGATCAGGGTCTTGGTATAGGCATGTTGCGGGTTCTGCATGATCTCTGTGGTTGGCCCGGTTTCCACCACCTCGCCCAAGTACATCACCGTCACGACATCGGTGGTGTCTGCGATCACGCCGATGTCGTGGGTGATCAGGATCACGCCCACCTGCCGTTCGCGGGCCAGTTCCTTGATCAGATCAAGGATCTGCGCCTGAACCGAAACATCCAGCGCCGTTGTGGGTTCATCCGCGATGATTACATCGGGTTCCGAACATAGCGCCAGCGCGATCACCACCCGTTGGCGCATGCCGCCGGAAAATTGGTGGGGGTATTGATCCAAGCGCACATCGGGTTCTGGGATG
>JABSSA010000413.1 GCA_013214665.1 Paracoccaceae bacterium | reverse complement strand
GCCCGAGGTGATCACCGGGCTTTCTCTGTTGCTGCTCTTCATCGGCCTGGGGCTGGACCGCGGTGTTTTGACCATCGTCCTCGCACACACCACGTTTTCCATGTGCTTTGTCTCGGTCGTCGTTTCGTCGCGGCTGGCCACCTTTGACCAATCTCTGGAAGAGGCGGCACTGGATCTGGGTGCATCCGGGTGGGAGGCATTTCGCCTCGTCACATTGCCGATCATTGCGCCAGCCGTGATTTCGGGCTGGTTGCTTGCGTTCACATTGTCACTTGATGATCTCGTGATCGCATCTTTCACTTCGGGCCCATCTGCCACCACATTGCCGATGAAAATCTGGTCAAGCGTGCGCCTTGGCGTCAGCCCCGAGATTAACGCGCTTTCCACGATTCTGATCGGGTTGGTGACGATCGGTGTGATTTCCGCCTCTCTCGCCTCCAAACAAGCTGCGTTGCGCCAAAAAAGAGACGAACAAGCCGCCGCGCGCGCGACATGAAACGCATCCTCTCTGACTATGCCTATTCGGATGGACCCAAATCCGGGTGCTGGTGGGATGACACCATCGACATTTCCGCGAACCCGTCTCTGACCGGAGACCACAGCACCGATGTGGCCATCATTGGCGCAGGCTTTACCGGCCTGTCAGCGGCATTGCATTTGGCCGAAGCGGGCGTTGACGTGACCGTTCTGGACGCGCGCCACGTCGGGTGGGGCGCCTCTGGCCGCAATGGGGGGTTCTGCTGTCTGGGCGGCGGCCGGTTAGAGGATTCCGCCCTTGATGCGCGATTTGGCAAAGACGGACGTCTGGAATGGCACGCGACCCAGCGCGAGGCCGTTGATCTCGTAAGATCGCTTTTGGACCGGCTCGGCATCGATGCGGATACGCATTCCGATGGGGAAACCATGCTGGCCCATAAGCCCAAGCATCAGCGCGCGCTGGATGAGTACGCGACGCACATCGAAGAAAACTATGGCGTCAGCGCAGCGGTACATTCCCAAGAGGAGCTCAGCGATCTTGGCATGAACGGGCCGTTTTTTGGTGGTATCACCCATCCAATCGGCTTTGCCCTGAACCCGCGCAAATATGTCGCCGGGCTGGCATCTGCGGCACAAGCGGCGGGGGCGCGCATCTTTGACAATTCCCCAGTGATCAATGTCGAAAACGGTGTGCTTACGACACCGCAGGGGCGCGTCGCCACCAAAAACGTGATCGTGGCCACCAACGCCTATTCTAGCGAAAATGTGCCCAACTGGTTAGCCGGTCGATATATGCCGGTGCAATCCACCGTTCTTGTGACCCGTCCCCTAACGGGGGATGAGCTGCAAGAGGCGGGTTGGACCAGCTTGCAGGCCTGTTACGATTCCCGCAATCTGCTGCATTATTTCCGGCTCATGCCCGACAACCGTATGCTGTTTGGGATGCGTGGGGCTGTGTTCTCTTCGAGCGCGGCTGACGCGAAAGCACAGGAAAAAGCACATCAGGATTTCGAAAAGATGTTTCCCGCATGGGCCCATGTTGAACGGCCTCATGCGTGGTCCGGCTTTGTGAGCCTTGCGCGCAATGGGCTGCCTTTTGCGGGCGAAGTGCCCGGCCAACCCGGCATGTTTGCTGGGCTGTGCTATCACGGAAACGGCGTGGCGATGGGAAGTTACACAGGCCAGATACTCGCCAAACTAGTGCTGGGCGAAAAACCCAAGCTTTACCCCAAAGGGATGCAAACCCCTCTAAAAAGGTTTCCTTTTGGTGGTGCGCGGCGCGCTGTGTTGCCCGTGGCTTATGCGGGTTTTGCGCTATCTGACATGTAGATTACAATCTAGCGTTGACAGACAGGCCGCGGATGGCCCATCCAACGGCAAACGCAGAATGCGCAAAAGGGCAGGCAAATGAAAATTGCGATGATTGGCACCGGGTATGTTGGTTTGGTGTCGGGTGTGTGTTTCTCGGATTTTGGCCATGACGTTGTGTGCGTCGACAAAGACCCGGCAAAGATCGAAATGCTGGAGCGGGGTGAAATCCCCATTTACGAACCTGGTCTTGATGATCTTCTGGCCAAAAACACGGCCGCGGGGCGCTTGTCTTTCACCACGGATCTTAAGACCGCCGTGGATGGAGCCGAAGCCATCTTTATCGCCGTCGGCACGCCCACACGGCGCGGCGATGGTCACGCTGATCTACGTTTTGTCATGGCCGCCGCCGAAGAGATTGCGCAGGCGCTGACCGGCTATGCCGTGATCGTCACGAAATCGACCGTTCCAGTTGGGACAAACCGGCAGGTGAAGCACACCGTATCAAAGGCCAATCCAAACGCGGAATTTGATGTGGCCTCCAACCCGGAATTCCTGCGCGAAGGTGCAGCAATTGATGATTTCATGCGCCCTGACCGTGTTGTGGTGGGTGTACAGAATGAGCGCGCAGGCGATGTGATGGCCGAGATTTACCGCCCGCTCTATCTGCGTGAATTCCCGATCATGACGACGGATCTGGAAAGCGCAGAGATGATCAAATACGCCGCCAACGCGTTTCTGGCGACCAAGATCACCTTTATCAACGAAATCGCCGCGCTCTGCGAAAAGACAGGCGCCGATGTGAAACTGGTGTCAAAGGGCATGGGGTTGGATGGCCGGATCGGGAACAAGTTCCTGCACGCCGGCCCCGGATATGGCGGCAGCTGTTTTCCGAAAGACACCCAAGCACTTGCCCGCATGGGGCAAGATCACGGCAGCCGGATGCAGCTGACCGAGACGGTCATCAAGGTGAACGATGAGATCAAGCGCCGGATGATCGACAAGATCATGGATGCCTGCGGCGGCAGCGTGAACGGCAAGACCGTGGCCGTGATGGGCGTGACCTTTAAGCCAAACACCGACGATATGCGCGATGCGCCCGCGCTGACCATTGTGCCCGCGCTTGTGGGGGGCGGTGCCAAGGTCAAGGTGGTAGACCCTCAGGGCAAGCGCGAAGGCGAGGCGCTGTTGCCGGGTGTCAATTGGCTTGATGACCCTTACGTGGCCGTGCGCAATGCTGATGCCTTGGTCATCCTGACCGAATGGAACGAATTCCGTGCGCTGGACCTGAAACGAATTGCACGCAAAATGGCGACGCCGATCATGGCCGATTTGCGCAACGTATATTCAACCAAGGATGCCAAGCGCGCCGGGTTCGAAACCTACGTCTCAATTGGGCGCAACGATTTCGGGGTTCCAGATAGCTAAGGCGCGGCGTGCCCGCCTGAGCGGGCTACATGCGAAAATGCTTGGTGCCGCGCTTGCGAGCCAACGCCATCTGCTTTTGACGTTCGCGAAAGCGCGCTTTGTCTGCGTCTGACTTTTCGTCGATACACTGATGGCAGCTTACCCCCTCTTCATAAGCGGGGTGCTGCATATCTTCGGGCAGGATCGGGCGGCGGCACGCATAGCACAGCTCATGCGGCCCCTCTTCCAACCCGTGACCAACGCTCACGCGGCCATCAAAGACAAAGCAGGAGCCTTTCCACAGGCTGTCATCTGCCTTGACCTCTTCGAGGTATTTCAGAATGCCGCCCTTGAGGTGGTACACATCCTCAACCCCCTGCCCTAGCAGGTAATTGGTGGATTTTTCACAGCGGATGCCGCCGGTGCAGAACATGGCGACCTTTTTGCCTTCGAATTTATCTTTGTTGTCCTGCCACCATTCGGGAAACTGGCCAAAGCTTTCTGTTTTCGGATCTATCGCGCCGTCAAACGTGCCAATCGCCACTTCGTAATCATTGCGCGTGTCGATCACCACCACGTCGGGATCCTGGATCAAATCGTTCCAATCATCAGCGTCAACGTAATGCCCCACACGCGCCAACGGGTCGATATCGGGCTGGCCCATCGTCACGATTTCGCGCTTCAGTCGCACTTTCATACGGCTGAAGGGCATGTTTTGGGCGGTGCTTTCTTTCCACTCCAACCCGGCACATCCCGGCATGGCCTGAATATGCGCAATCATCTCATCAATCGCATCCCGCGTGCCCGCCACAGTGCCGTTGATCCCTTCATGGGCCAACAACAGCGTGCCTTTGATGCCTTTGCTCTCACACAGATCGGCCAAAGGCCGTTGCAAGGCAGGTAGGTCATCAAAGCGGGTAAAGTGATAAAGGGCGGCGACTGTAAACATGCGCGCCACATACGCAAAGATGCCCCAAGCCTCAAGGTTCCTGCCACCCGTGATTGACGCTGGCGGCCCAGCGTCCTAGGCCTAGGGCAAGATTGAGGAGTGCGCAGATGTCTCATGCTTTGATTGTCGTGGATGTTCAGAACGATTTCTGCCCTGGCGGCGCGCTGGCCGTGCCCGATGGCGACCGCATCGTCTCAGGGATCAACGCGCTGATGGCGAAGGCGGAGGCTGTAATCCTGACGCAGGATTGGCACCCGGCGGGGCATTCGTCATTCGCGAGCAGCCACGCGGGCAAAGCCCCCTACGACATGACAGAGATGTTTTATGGCCCACAGGTGCTGTGGCCCGATCATTGCGTGCAAGGCAGCGATGGCGCGGCATTTCATGCAGACTTGCACGCTGACCGCGCCGATTTGATCATTCGCAAGGGGTTCCGGCCCGAAATCGACAGTTATTCCGCCTTTTTCGAGAATGATCAGAAAACGCCCACCGGGTTGGAAGGGTATCTGCGGACACGCGGGATCACCACGCTGACGATGACAGGGCTCGCCACCGATTTCTGTGTTAACTTTTCGGCCGTTGATGCAGCCAAGCTGGGGTTTGACGTGACCGTGCGCATGGATTTGTGCCGGGCCATCGACATGGATGGGTCACTGGCCGCCGCACAATCCACCATGGCCGCCGCCGGAGTGCAGATGAATGGTTGATATCGCCACACGTGTCTGGAACCACAAATGGAAGATTGACCCGATTGTTCGATCCCTGATCGACACGGATTTCTACAAGCTTCTGATGTGTCAGTCGATTTTCCGCAACAAGCCAGAAACCGAGGTCACCTTCAGCCTGATCAACCGATCCAGCCATGTGCCGATGGCCAAGCTGATTGACGAAGGCGAATTGCGCGAACAGCTGGATCACATCCGATCCCTCAGCTTGACACGCGGCGAAAGCACGTGGCTGCGCGGGAACACATTTTATGGCAAGCGGCAGATGTTTCGGCCTGATTTCATGGAATGGTTCGAAAACCTGCGCCTGCCGGATTACCATTTGGAGCGGCGCGGCGATCAATACGAGCTGACCTTTGAAGGGTCGTGGCCCGAAGTCATGCTGTGGGAAATCCCGGCTCTGGCAGTGTTGATGGAGCTGCGCGGGCGCGCGGTGCTCAACAAGATGGGGCGGTTCGAACTTCAGGTGCTTTATGCCCGCGCCATGACAAAGCTGTGGGAAAAGATCGACCGGCTGCGCGATCTGGATACCGTTCGCGTTGCTGATTTCGGCACACGGCGGCGGCATTCCTTCCTCTGGCAGGATTGGGCCGTGCAGGCGATGGGCGAAGGATTGCGCGAGAAGTTTGTGGGCACATCCAACTGTCTGATCGCCAAAAACCGCGATCTTGAAGCGATCGGGACAAACGCACATGAGTTGCCGATGGTCTATTCGGCGCTGGCCAAAGATGATGCGGCGCTGGCCCAGGCGCCTTATGACGTTCTGAGCGATTGGCACGAAGAGCATGACGGCAACCTGCGGATCATTCTGCCCGACACCTACGGCACCAAAGGCTTTCTGGAAAACGCCCCCGATTGGCTGGCCGGATGGACAGGCATCCGCGTCGACAGCGGCGATCCGGCCGCTGGTGCCGAGATTGCCATCGATTGGTGGAAGTCGCGCGGTGAAGACCCTCAAGAGAAGCTGATCATTTTCTCTGACGGGCTCGACACAGACAAAATTATTGAACTGCACCAACAGTTCCGTGGTCGGGTCAAAGTCTCGTTCGGTTGGGGCACCATGTTGACCAATGATTTCAAAGGGCTGGCACCAGATGATGCGCTTGCCCCGTTTTCGCTGGTCTGCAAGGCGATCAAGGCAAACGGAAGACCAACGGTCAAACTCTCGGACAATCCCAACAAAGCCATGGGACCAGAGGCCGAGATTGCGCGGTACAAAAGGGTGTTCGACGTCGGAGCGCAATCTGCGCTTGAGGTTCTTGTGTGATGCGGATCGGAGCCCTGCGTGCAGGTTGAAACAACCAAACTCGCGGGTGTGACCCTCCTTACCCCGCGCGTCTTTGAAGATGCGCGCGGTGCCTTTTTCGAAAGCTGGAACGCCGCGGCCTTTTCCGAAGCGGGTCTGCATCGCGATTGGGCGCAAGACAATCAATCACACTCCCGGGCCGCCTTCACGCTGCGCGGTTTGCATTTCCAAAGGCCACCCTTTGCACAAGCCAAACTCGTGCGGTGTTTGCAGGGGGCAATTTATGACGTTGCCGTCGACATTCAGGTTGGTTCGCCCACGTTTGGCCAGTGGATCGGTGTTGAGCTGCGCGCGGAAACGTATCAGCAGCTTTTCATTCCAGAAGGGTTTGCACATGGCTTTGTGACGCTCACGCCGGATGCCGTAGTGAGTTACAAGGCGTCCGCGGCTTACAGCCCAGCGCATGAAGGTATTTTGTGTTGGGATTGCCCTGACATCGCGATTGAGTGGCCCATCAGCGGCGTTGATCCAATTTTGAATGATCGCGACGCACAAGCGCCAACCCTTGCCGCGCTTCAGTCACCCTTTGAATTTGGGGCGATGCCGTGAAGCTGTTGGTCACAGGGGGTGCAGGGTTCATCGGGTCTGCGGTCGTGCGGCAAGCCATCGCCGAAGGGCATTATGTGGTCAATGTCGATGCACTGACCTATGCCGCCAATCTTGCCAACGTTTCGGCAGTCGCGGCGCATTCGACCTATGCATTTGAACAGGTCGACATTTGCGACGGCCCAGCGCTGGCAGCTGTGTTTGCGCAGCACGCTCCGGACGCCGTGATGCATCTGGCCGCTGAATCGCATGTTGACCGCTCCATTGATGGGCCAGCGGCCTTCGTTCAAACCAACCTTGTGGGGACATTCACACTCTTGGAAGCGGCGCGGGCGTATTGGATCGCTCAAGGCGCACCTGATAGCTTTCGGTTTCATCACGTCTCCACCGACGAAGTCTTTGGCAGCTTGGGAGCGGAAGGCGCATTTAACGAAACGTCACCCTATGCGCCAAACTCGCCCTATGCCGCGTCAAAGGCCGGATCAGACCATATGGTGCGCGCTTGGGGGCATACCTATGGCCTGCCAATCGTGATTTCGAATTGCTCAAACAACTACGGACCTTATCAGTTTCCGGAAAAGCTGATCCCTGTGGTGATCATGGCCGCCGTGGAGGGACGGCCCATCCCCATTTATGGCAAAGGCGAAAACGTGCGTGATTGGCTCTATGTCGAAGATCACGCAGGGGCATTGCTGCAGATTGTCGAGCACGGTGCGCCGTTCGAGACCTACAACGTCGGCGGGCATGGCGAATGTGCAAACCTAAAGCTCGTACAGATGATCTGTGCCATTCTGGATGAGATACGCCCCACGAACCGGCTCTATTCCGATCTGATCACCTTTGTCAAAGATCGGCCCGGACATGATATGCGCTATGCGATTGATGCGGCCAAGCTGACATCCGAATTGGGGTGGAGCCCAAAGACAAGCCTGAACGACGGGCTGCGCAAAACTGTGACGTGGTATCTGGACAACCAGGATTGGCTGGCTGACCTCAAGGCCCGTCAGGGCGTGGGTCAGCGGCTAGGCCTGATCGAGTAGCTTGCGTAGGTAAAGACCGTAGTTGGATTTGCCGTACCGATCCGCAAGCGCCGCAAGATCTGCTGCAGAAATCCAACCACTTTCGAATGCAATCTCTTCCGGGCATCCCACCTGCTGATCCTGCCGGGTTTGCAGCGTTCTGACAAAGTTACTCGCCTCCAACAAGCTGGCATGGGTGCCGGTATCAAGCCAGGCATAGCCCCGCCCCATACGATCCACCTGCAAAAGGCCGTCGGCAAGATAGCTTTCCAAAACATCCGTGATCTCAAGCTCGCCCCGCGCCGAAGGCGCGATGGATTTCGCCCGGTCTGGTGCGGATCCATCCACAAAATAAAGCCCGGTGAGCGCATAATTCGATTGCGGCACCTCTGGCTTTTCGGCGATGCCGGTCGCCCGCCATTCTGCATCAAAACTGACAACGCCATAACGCTCGGGATCTTGCACCCGATACCCAAAAACCGTCGCCCCATGAGTTTGCGCGGCCGCATTGCGCACCAAGTCAGTCAGGCCATGGCCGAAAAAGATGTTGTCCCCAAGAACCAGTGTGGACGGCGCACCGGCAAGAAACTGGTCCGCCAGAACAAAGGCTTGCGCCACGCCATCCGGGCTTGGTTGTTCGATATAGGTCAGCGACAGGCCCCATTGCGCACCATCGCCAAGCAGGCTCTGGAACTGGGGCTTGTCTTGCGGTGTTGTGATGATCGCAATCTCGCGAATGCCCGCCAACATCAGCACAGACAGCGGATAATAGATCATTGGTTTGTCATAGATCGGCAAGAGCTGTTTTGACACGGTCAACGTGACCGGGTGCAGGCGCGATCCCGTGCCACCGGCAAGAATGATGCCTTTGCGGGTCATGAATTTTCGCCTCCTTCGCGATTGCGCACAATGTCTTGGACGGCGGTACGCCAATCCGGGCGACGCAAACCAAACGTGTCTTCGAACTTAGAACACTCCAGCCGGGAATTCAGCGGCCGTTGTGCCGGGCGTGCTGGATAGTCTGACGTAGGGATCGGCGTTACCGCGACATCCGCCCCCATCTCTTGAAAGATGGCCATCGCGAATTCGGCCCAGCCGACGTCTGGCGCCCCAGAAAAGTGATAGGCTCCCCCGGCTCCCGTACGCCCGGCAGCGGCCATAGTTGCCTTAGCCAATGCAGATGCAGGGGTTGGCCCTCCGATTTGATCCGACACCACATCGAGCGTGCGAAAGGTGACCGCCAAACGCATCATGGTGGTCGCAAAATTAGACCCTAAATGAGAAAAAACCCACGATGTGCGTATCACCACCGCATCAGGATGCGCAGCATGTACCGCACGCTCTCCGGCAAGTTTGCTGGCCCCATAAACATTCAAAGGGGCCGGAGTATCGGTGGTGTGCCAAGGCGCATCGCCCGACCCGTCGAACACATAATCGGTAGACACATGCACAAACGGAATGCGCATCCGTGCGGCCCTTTCGGCCATGACCGCCGGCGCATCGCAGTTGATGGTAAATGCCATGTCTCGCGCCGCCTCAGCTCCGTCAACATCGGTAAACGCGGCGGCGTTGATCACCGCATGTGGCTGGATGCGGTCCATGCTGGCCAGAATGTCATCCGGCTTTGTCAAATCGGCCTCTGCGCGGCCAACGGCAATGACCTCCTGGGGAAAATGCTCCGCCAGGCATCGCCCCAATTGACCTGTCGCTCCGAAAACCAAAACCCGCATAGTGGCAGTGTGATCCGATCCATTGGCAAATGTCTAATCCTGCGTCCAAACAGGCGACAGAAACGACAAAGTGTTGCGTGCGGCCACGATACTACGCACGCATCACTTATACGGAATTAACGTTCCGCTTGTTCTTGTGCCTGCGCAAATTGACGGGGGCCTTTATGTCACAAACTTCTCCTAACCTTCACCTGCCATACATTCTGCCAGCGCAGGCGCAAAAGCACGTCACTCATAACGAAAGCCTGGATCTTTTGGATGTGCTGGTGCGTACAACTGTGCTGGGCCGCGATGCCACCACGCCACCCGCCGCACCGGACGCGGGCGAGACTTGGGCCTTGGGGGCTGCACCAACCGGGGATTGGGCCGGGCATCCCCATAGCCTGGCCAGTTTTAACAATGGCGGATGGGTTTTTGTCCATATGGTCGACGGCACATTGGTCTGGGATCTGTCCGGTCCGGGTCTGCACATCTGGTCGCAAGATGCATGGGTATCCGTGGTGGCGGAAGGGAGCGGATTGGCGAGCTTTGGCATTAACGCGACCGCCGACGCCACCAACCGTCTGGCGGTCGGTGCAGAGGCGGTTTTGTTTTCCCATGATGGGGCGGATCATCAGCTGAAACTGAACAAAGCACTGCCCAGCGATACGGTGAGCCTGGTGTTCCAATCCGGCTTTTCGGGGCGCGCCGAAATGGGGTTGGCCGGGGATGATGCGTTTTCCATCAAAGTCTCGCCAGATGGCGCGGCGTGGGTCACTTCGGTGGCGATCGATGGTACGTCAGGCCAGCTCACCGGCGCTGCGGTTCAAGGCAACAAGATAGACACAACCGGCACATTGGCCCGCGCCGACTTTGTCTATGGCCCCGGCAATCTGTTGGGTAATGTTACGATGAACGGAGCTTATCCAGATGGAGCTGTGATCGAACGCGGCACATCGGCAAGCGGGGATTTCGTCAAATGGGCGGATGGTACAATGATCGCCACGTGGAATGCGGCGCAATTGAATCAGGCCACAGCCGACACGCTGACCGGCACATGGACCTTTCCGCAGTTGTTCGCTGCCGCACCCACCGTCTCACTGACCCTTCCAACAGAGCCAGCGGATTGGACAGACACTCAACCCGTCAACATCGGGCCCAGCTCTGCGGACAGTTCGGTGACTGCCGTCGATTTGACCCTGCATCGTACGGCAGGCGGCACCGCTTTTGCAGGCACTGCGAGCATCGCAAATGTGCGACTGATCGCCATCGGAACGTGGGGGTAAACCCAGACACATTGAACCAAGTTGAACGGAATAGGTCTTGGTTTGCCTTAGTTCCGGTCACAAAGTGCCGCGCACGCGCCGCAGAACTCCCACTCGCGAAACAGTGGGTGGGACGCGGAACATGTACTTTTCTTTCCAAGGGGTCATTGCGGGCAATGATCCGCTTTTAAACACAGGCATACGGTACCTTGATGTCGCTGTTCTGGCATCAGGCACCTATCTTTTCGCGGGCACAGGCGGCTCCGGCGGCGTGACAACCTTTCGGTTGGACGCCAACGGGTCAAGCGCGCAACGCATCGATCAAGCCTATTTCACCGAAAGCGCATGGCCCTATGTTGGCAGCGTGCTGGCGACGCTGACCATTGATGCACGCAGCTATGCCGTGGTTGGCGGGGACGCGGCCAATGATCTGCTGGTCTATGACGTGGACCCGCAAGGCCGCCTTGGCAATTTCGACGATATTGGCAACCTGCCGGGCGGCGCTGATCATGTGACGGACGCCATCAGCGTTCAAGCGTCCGGGCGCACGGTTGTGTATGTGGCAGATGCCGGGCGCGGCGATGTGCATTGGATGGTGTCGAATGGCGCTGGTGCCCTGCAGACCAGCGGCACGGGCCACATTAATCTGGATGGGGCGCAGGATCTGGCCACGGTCGATACCTCAAGCGGCCAATTTGTTCTGGTCACAGACCGAACAACACAAGACCTGATTTCCTTCGCCGTCGATCCTGCCACTGGCGCCTTGTCCGAAGTGGCCCGCATCGGAGCCGCAACAGGCCTGTGGTTTACCGATCCCACCGGGTTGGAACTGGTGTCGGCCTTCGGCACAACCTTTGCCATTGTGCCTGCTGCAGGCTCGCATTCTCTGAGTGTTGCGCAAGTGACGTCTGATGGGACTTTGATTGCCACCGATCACCTGATTGATACACGCGAAACCCGGTTTGGCGGCGCACAAAGCGTGGCAGTGGCGCAATCGGGCGATCATGTTTTTGTGGTCACTGGCGGCGCAGATGATGGGGTGAGCCTGTTCAAACTGTTACCCAACGGCCGGTTGGTGCACCTGGAAACACTGCCGCACAACACGGGCGGCGGCCTGATGAATGTCTCAGACATCGCCGCAACGATCACAGGCGACACGCTGCAGATTTTCGCAAGCAGTCAGAACAGCGGCGGGGTGGCGCAATACCACGTCTCAGTTGCCAATCTGGGTAGAACGGCGACAACCACAGGCACCGCCGGGGATGATATCCTGATCGCCACCACGGGCAGCGCAACGCTGTCCGGCGGCGCAGGCGACGACATTTTGGTGAGCACAGACGGAGACGTGACCCTCACCGGTGGCAATGGCGCCGATATTTTTGTGATCACCGAGGCGCACAGCACAACCCGGATCACCGATTTCGAAGACGGGCAGGATCGCATTGATATGTCGGGGT
>JABSSA010000412.1 GCA_013214665.1 Paracoccaceae bacterium | reverse complement strand
TTGCCAACGATTTCGATGTCCGGACGCTTGGAGCCAAGATCACGCACCGCAGCGGCCGCCACAGCCTTACCAAAGGAATAGTCCTGCCCGATGATATAGACCTTTTTGATGCTTTCATCCTTGGCCATCACATCGGTCAGCGCATCCATCTTGATGTCGGCGTTTGCGTCAAACCGGAAGTGCCAGAAGTTGCACTTGTCATTGGTCAGCGCCGGATCAACCGCCGCATAGTTCAGGAACAGCACACGATTGTCGGGGTTCCGGCGGTTGTGCTTGTCAATCGCTTCTGTCAGCGCGTTAGCCACGCCCGAGCTGTTGCCCTGCGCGATGTAGCGGATGCCCTGGTCGATCGCGACCTGAAGCTGAATCAGCGATTCCTTGGGGCTGATCTTGTTATCGAATGGGACGATTTCAAAATTCTGTCCCAGAACGCCGCCCTGATCGTTGACCATATGGTCAGCCGCAAACTGGTACTGGTGCAGACCGTTTGTGCCAGTCGCCGCGAACGGTCCGGAAAGTGGGTCAATAAAAGCAATTTTGATGTTTTCGGCCATGCCAGCAGCAGCGCTGACAGCCAATGCCAACGCGGCGCTCACGCCGAGTTTGAACGTTTTGCGCATAGTTTCCTCCCTAACGCACCCGGCATCTCTATTTTAAGACTTATAACTGCCGGTACAGGGGAAGCGTTGCATATCATCGAAATAAGTCAAGCATTCCGAAGCCGCCTTGCATTCAGATCGAAAAGTGACGCAACGGAAGTTTCATGTGGAGTGAAAATGCCCTCGGAAATTTCATGAGAAACCTGCGCACCCGTATGGGCGCGCATTCGCTAACGACCTGAAAACGATAGGGAAACGTAACATGTTACCGCAATCGGCTCAGCTTGGATCAGGAGCGATCCAAAGACTTGAGGCCCATCTCGGAAAACATGGGAACATAAGCGCCGACTTTCATCGCACGCTCTGGATTTGAGGCGTTGCCATCCAAAGCGCGTTTCAGAACGCCCTGAATAATCGCGGCCATGCGGAAAAAGCAAAAACCGAGGAAGAATCCAAAGTTGTCGATCCCGTCTATACCGCGCCGGGCACAGTAGGCGGCGATAAACGCCTCGTCACTGGGCAAGCCCAACGCGTCACGATCCGCGCCTGCAAGGCCCCTGCCCTCAGATCCGGCAGGCAATTGCCATTGCATGATGACACTGGCCAAATCGGCGAAGGGATGGCCCAAGGTCGACAATTCCCAATCCAAGACAGCCAAACATTTCACGCCGTCGCGTTCGAACATCATGTTATCGATGCGATAATCGCCATGCACCAAGGTGCGTTGCCCATCATCTGCGGGCATCTCTTTTTCCAGACGCGCGATGAGCGCATTCATCGCTGGAATATCATCCGTCTCTGACGCGCGATATTGCTTGGTCCAACGGGCTGTTTGCCGTTCGAGATAGTGACCGGGTGGTCCATAATCGCCCAGCCCGACAGCCTCGGGATCAACATCGTGCAACGCGGCCAGCACGCGGTTCATATCGTCGATAACGCCTGCGCGGGTGGCATTTGTTTCACCCTTCATCGTGGGTTCGTTAAAGTTACGGCCATCGATGTGATCCATCACATAGAACATCGAGCCGATCACGGCGTCCTCCTCGCAAAGTACATGCATTTTAGAAACAGGCACATCCGTGTCTTGCAGCGCGCGCTGCACCCGGAATTCGCGATCCACCGCGTGCGCAGATTTCAAAAGCTGACCTGGCGGTTTGCGGCGCAGCACATAATTGCGCGCAGGTGTTTTCAGCAAAAAGGTCGGGTTAGATTGCCCACCCTGGAACTTCTCAGCCTCAATCGGCCCATCAAACCCGTCGAGATGATCTTTGAGATAGGCGGCAACCGCCCCGGTATCCAGCGTTTGGGTGTCTGTCGTCATGAATAGCTCTCAATCGTGGGGTCGAGGTCGAAATGTGGGGCCCAATTAAATGTTTGCAGCATGATCCGCCCCTTTGAGAAGACAAATCTTGCGACAGAGGTGTTTCGCACCTGAAGGTTCAGCTCCATCATCGTCGGTGCGGGCGCCTCTATGGTTGCGCGGCTGATTTGGCCGATGGCCCCACCGGAGGACACGACAAGCACACGCTTGGCCCCGTCGCGCGTGGCGGCTTGCATCGCGGCAGTGGTGCGTTCTTCAAAGGTTGCAAAGCTTTCGCTTGCCCCGACGAGACCGCCGGATTGCCACTCTAGAACGGTGTCGCGCAGCGTGCGGAAATGGGTTTTTCGATCCTGCAAAACGGGATCCGGAATTTCGCCACCAAAGCGGACTTTGAGCAGGTCATGAAAATCATATTCGTTGAACCCGGCATCCCGTTCCACCGTGCCATCGTCAAAGCCCATCTCGGTCAATGTGTCGATCTGGCGGGTCAGCGTGCCGGTCACCAGACGATCCGGCGCGAAATCGCGCGCTTTCAGCCATGCACCAAGCGCGCGAGACTGGCGGCGGCCCAGATCGCTGAGCTGATCGTAATTGTCTGCGCCAAAGGCAGCCTGTCCGTGGCGGACGAGATAGAGTTCGGCCATAAGGTCTTCGGTGATTTGGAGGAAGGTGGCAGGACGGAGTACGCCCCGCCCTGCCCAATTGGTCTCTTTGATCGGTGCTTAGAGAACTTCGAAAAGCCCCGCCGCGCCCATGCCGCCGCCCACACACATGGTGCAGACCACGTATTTTGCGCCGCGACGCTTGCCTTCGATCAGCGCTGTGCCGACCATCCGGGCACCTGACATACCGTAAGGGTGGCCGATGGAGATCGCGCCACCATTCACGTTTAGCAACTCATCGGGAATGCCCAGTTTGTCGCGGCTGTAAAGTACCTGCACGGCAAAGGCTTCGTTCAGTTCCCAAAGGCCGATGTCGTCCATTTTCAGCCCGTGAGCCTCAAGCAGCTTTGGCACAGCAAAGACCGGACCGATGCCCATCTCATCCGGCTCACAGCCTGCGGCCATCACACCGACGTAGCGGCCCAGAGGTTCCAACCCTTTTTGCTCAGCCAGTTTGGCTTCCATCACAACGGAGGCAGAGGCCCCATCAGACAATTGCGAGGCATTGCCCGCTGTGATGTGCTTGCCTTCTTTGATGTGAATGCCGTCTTTGAACACCGGCTGAAGACCGGCCAGCGATTCAGCGGTGGTGCTGGGGCGGTTGCCTTCGTCTTTTTCCAGGGTCACCTCATGTTCGGTGATTTCCTTGGTTTCCTTGTTCTGGACCATCATCTTGGTGGTCATCGCCACGATTTCCTGATCCAGGCGCCCTGCCTGCTGTGCCGCATGGGTGCGCGCCTGGGATTGTGCGGCGTAGGCGTCTTGCTCTTCGCGGGTGACGCCATAGCGCTCGCCCACGGTTTCGGCAGTCTCCAACATGGTCATGTATATCTCGGGCTTGTTGGCCATGAGCCATGGATCAGCTTTCACGCGCATTTCGGGTGTTTGCACCATGGAAATGCTGTCGACGCCGCCGCCGATGACAACGTCCATGCCATCATGCACCACCTGTTTTGCAGCCGTGGCAATCGCCATCATGCCCGAGGCACACTGGCGATCCAGCGACATGCCAGCCACGGTCACAGGCAGGCCTGCGCGGATTGCGGCCTGGCGGGCGATGTTGCCGGATGTATGGCCTTGTTGCAGAGCCGCGCCCCAAACCACATCAGCAATCTCAGCGCCTTCGACGCCTGCGCGGCTGACCGCGTGGGAGATGGCATGGGCCGACAGGGCTTGGGGTGTCGTGTTGTTGAACGCACCACGGTAGGCTTTGCCGATGGGGGTTCTGGCGGTGGAGACGATAACTGCGTCACGCATGATGGGATTCCTTTCGCGGTGTGGTTGGATCAGGACCGGGGCGCCGCCCCGGACCCCGGAGTATTTGGGTCCAAAAGAAGTTCGCGGCTTTTTTTGTCACCAGTCAAGTTTGACGCCTTTGGCCTCAGCGGCACGTTTGGCGAATTTGCGGGTTTGTCCGAAGGCGTCGGGCAGCTCTTCTTGCCCTGTGGGGTCGGTGATTTTGTCCCAATTGGCGGCGACAGCTTCGGGGGTGATGTCGCCTTCGACGAAATGGCCGGTTGTCTCGTAGACGCGGGTTTGCGCGAAGACACCGGCGCCTGCGCCGAGGATAGTGCGCGAGGGACTATCGTCGGAGACGAGATAGAGCAGCCCGGGTGTGATGGTTTCGGGTTGCAGCAATTCCAGCGCTTCGGGCGGCATCAGGCTTTCTGTCATGCGCGTGGCGGCCGTTGGGGCCAGCGTGTTGACGCGGATGTTGTCGCGCGCGCCTTCGAGGTGGAGCACGTTCATCAGCCCCATCATGGCGGCTTTGGCAGCACCGTAATTGGATTGGCCAAAGTTGCCGTAAAGCCCCGAGGCCGAGGCGGTGAGCACGATGCGCCCGTATTGCGCGGCGCGCATATGGGGCCAGACCGCGTGACAGCAGGTGGCGGTGCCCTGCAGGTGCACATCGACGACTTTGGCAAAGTCATCCAATGTCATTTTCCCGAACGTCTTGTCACGCAAGATACCTGCGTTGTTGACCAGAATGTCGATGCGGCCCCAGCGATCCATCGTTTGGGCAACCATATCGGCGACTTGTTCGGCGTCGGAGACATCTGCCCCATGCGCCATCGCAGTGCCGCCCATCGCCTCAATCTCGGCCACCACCGCCTGCGCGGCATCTGAGCCTGTTGCGGTGCCGTCTGTGGCCACGCCCAGATCATTCACGACCACCTTGGCCCCGCGTGCCGCAAGGCCCAACGCGTGGCTGCGCCCGAGGCCCACGCCAGCACCGGTGACAATGGCGACGCGCTCATCAAAACGGATATCTGCCATGATCAGCCCTCCAACGCCGCGCGGAACAGGTTGGGGCCGGACATCACTTGAATGCCGCCCGAAACCGGCAGGATCGCCCCGGTGAGGTAGGCGCCGCCGCGCCCGCAGAGAAACTGCATACAGCCTGCGATATCTTCGGCCTGGCCTACGCGGCCCAATGGCACGTCGTGCCCCACTTTTTCGCGCATCCCTTCATCGGCTGTGGCAAAGGCGGTCATTTTGCTGACGAAGGGCCCCGGTGCCAGTGCATTGACGGTGATGCCGTGGCCGGCAAGTTCCTTGGCCATGATCCGGGTGATCTGATGTACGGCAGCTTTCGAAGCCGCGTAGCTGTAGGCGCCATCGCCCAAAGCGGCATCGCCCATCACGGAGCCCACGTTGACAACACGCGCGGGATCTTCGGCAGAGCCGGATTTGATCAGGATCGGCAGCAGTTTCTGTGTCAGATCAAACAGGCCTGCGGCGTTCACCGACATGATCTTTTCCCAGGCTTCAAACGGGAATTGACCCATCGGTGCACCCCATGTGGTGCCCGCGTTGTTCATCAGGATGTGCAGCGCGTCTGTGCGGCTATTCACCTCGGCCACCAGCGCATTTACGCCGTCTTCGGAGCCTACATCGCCTTCGAGGCCTTCGCAGGTGCCGGGCGCGCCTAGCGCGTTGAGTTCTTCGGCCACGGCCACGCAGGCGCCTTTCTTACGGCTGGCGATCATCACATGCGCGCCTGCCTGCATCAGACCTTCGGCGGCCATGCGGCCAATGCCGGTGGCGCCGCCTGTGACCAGCGCGACCTTACCTTTCAGTGAAAACAATGCCTCAGGCGTCATATCTCATCCTTTGCTTTAACTTTTGTCACAGCCCGCGCGCGCGTGCGACGACTTCTGCGTGGTAGCCATAGTCGCCCAGCCATTCCGCAGCGACACGGGCGCGTTTCATATAAAACCCCATGTCGTAGGCGTCTGTCATGCCGATGCCGCCGTGCATCTGTACGCCCTCTTGCACGGCAAGTGTCACGGTTTTACAGGCCCGCGCCTTGGCCAGAGACACGGCCAGCGTGGCCTCTTGTGGTGCTTCGTCCAGCTGGCGACCGGCGTGAAGGATCGCGGACGCGGTCACCTCGGTTTCGGACCACAGGTGTGCTGCGCGGTGCTGCAACGCCTGAAAACGGCCAATTTCGGTGCCGAATTGCTTGCGTTCTTTCAAATAGCCAACGGTCATGCCAAAGGCACCCGCTGCAACGCCAGACATTTCAGCCGCCAGTGCCGCTTGGCCCGCTTCAAGCGCGGGGCGTAGCACGGTCATGGCGTCATCCACATTGCCCAGAACATCGTCACCCGTGGCCTCAACATCAGCGAAGGAGACACGCGCCGCGTCGCGGCTGTCGACCATCGCCATTGCGTCACGCGTGATACCGGCGCGGTCTGCGGGAATATCAAAGAGCGTGGTGCCAGCCTCGGTTTTCGCCAGCACAAGCAAACGATCCGCAGCGATACCATCACAAACGAAAGACTTGGCCCCGTTCAGGCGGAACCCGTTGCCATCGGCTGTTGCCGCTAGATCGACCGTTTCAGGGCTGTGCTTTGGCCCCTCGTCTACGGCGAGCGCATAGACAACGCTGCCTTCGGCGATCTTGCGCAAAGCCTCGGTCGCACGGTCATCGGTGACCTGGCGCAACGCGGTTGCCGCGATCACAGCCGTGCTGAGAAATGGCGATGACACAAGAGTTTTGCCCATCTCCGTTGCTAGAACACCCGCGGCGGCGTGGCCCATATCAGAACCGCCTGCCTCTTCGGGCACCAAAACACCGGTCCAGCCCATTTGGGCCATTTCGGCCCAAAGAGCAGCATCGTGGGTTTTGCCTTCGTCGCGCATGGCGCGCAGGTGGCTCACCGGGGCGGCTTCGTCCAGAAATCCGCGGGCTGCGTCGGCCAGCATCACCTCGTCTTCGGTGGGGAGTAACGTGCTCATGCGGGCAGCTCCAGAATGCGACGGGAGATGATGGACAGCATCACTTCGGAGGTGCCGCCCTCAATGGAATTGGCCTTGGTGCGCAGCCAATCGGCAGGCAAACTGCCCTGCGCGCCATCCCATTCCAATGCGTCAGAGCCGCCTGCCAGCATCATCAGCTCGTGGCGGCGCTTGTTCAACTCTGTCCCGTAGTATTTGAGCATGGCAGATGCATCGCCCACACCCGTTGTCTTTGCCTTGTCTTTGTAGCGTTCAAGCGTAAGCGCCATTGCCAGCGTATCCACCTCGCACTCAAGCGCCATGGCGCGGGTGCTGGCATCGCTGAGCGCGTCACCTTCATCGCCCAGAACTTGTCCCAAGGAGCGACCAGCCAACAAACCATCGCCGCCGCCCGAGATCATTTCGCGTTCGTGAGTCAGCAGATACTTTGCCACGTCCCAACCGCGATCTTCGGTGCCGACGATGTTGTCGACATGGGTGCGCGCGTCATCAAAGAAAGTTTCGCAGAACGGTGATGACCCGGAGATCAGGCGGATCGGGCGTGTGGTGACACCCGGCTGATCCATATCGACCAACAAAAAGGAAATCCCGAGATGCTTGGGGGCATCCTTGTTGGTGCGCACAAGGGCAAAGATCATGTCGGCCTTATCGGCATAAGACGTCCACACCTTTTGGCCGTTGATGACGTAGTCTTCGCCATCGCGCTCGCCACGGGTTTGGACGCTGGCCAGATCAGACCCGGCACCAGGTTCTGAATATCCTTGGCACCAGCGCACTTCGCCGCGCGCGATTGGTGGCAAGTATTTCAACTTTTGCTCATGCGAGCCAAAGTGCAGCAGCGCAGGCCCCAGCATCCAGATACCAAAGCTTTGCAATGGCAGGCGCGCGTTGATGCGGCGCAATTCTTCGGTCAGGATTTTGTCTTGCGCTCTGCTGAGCCCGGCCCCACCGTAATCGACCGGCCAGGTTGGCACTGTCCACCCTTTGGCGGCCATTCTGTCGAGCCATGTCTTTTGGGCGTCAGACGTGAATTGCCAGTTGCGACCACCCCAACAGATGTTGTCATCACCACTTGCGCCATCGCGCATTTCATCCGGGCAGTTTGCCTCCAACCACGTGCGCGCCTCTGCGCGGAACGTTTCCAAGTCTTGTTCGCTCATCGCTTGCCTCCCTCGCAACTTGCGTGACCTGCCGTAACGTCCGCAACGTGAGCGGGTTGTTTCAGCAGGCTGTCAGAGGCAGGATCACCCAAACGTCGCCCAAGCGCATCCGTCACGTTGCGTCACGACGCGATCAGGAGGAGATCAAGATGAAAGCCATGCTGAGCACCGCCCCCGGCGGACCGGAAACCCTGGAATGGACCGAAATGGAGACGCCCGCGCCAGCAAAGGGCGAAATTCGCATCGCTGTCAAAGCGGCCGGGGTGAACTTTCCGGACACTTTGATCATTCGGGATCTCTATCAACTAAAGCCGCCTCGCCCCTTTGCGCCGGGCGGTGAGATTGCTGGCATCGTCGACGCTGTGGGCGAAGGCGTGGACGGGTTTGCCGAAGGCGACCGTGTTATCGCGATGCCAGGCTTTGGAGGGTTTGTGACGCATAAATGTGTCTCCGCGCGCCAGTGTCTGAAGATGCCGGATGACATGCCCTTCGACGAAGCGGCCTGTTTCATCTTTACCTACGGCACATCGCATTACGCGCTAAAGGACCGTGGCGAACTGAAAGCTGGAGACAATCTGTTGATCTTGGGCGCCGCGGGTGGCGTTGGGGCGGCAGCGATTGAACTGGGAAAAGCGGCCGGCGCGCGGGTGAT
>JABSSA010000411.1 GCA_013214665.1 Paracoccaceae bacterium | reverse complement strand
GCGAATTTGGATGTCCCGATCAGGGTCAAGACCCGCATCCGCCACATAGTTCCGCAACAGCAGATTGTGCATCGAGTACTCAAAGGGCACTGCGAATTTGAACCCTTTCCAGTTCTTTGGGTCTTGGTTTTCAAGGTGTTTGTTGGCCAGCACGATTGCCTGGCCGTTGGTGTTCACGTTGGACACCACCTTCCAAGGCTGTGCTGTCGACCCTATCCCCAGTGACATGGCCATCGGCATCGGGAACAGAAGGTGCGAGCCGTCATATTCGCCGTTCAGACATTTGTCGCGCGACACCGCCCAACCGGCCGTTTTGACGATGTCAACATCAAGCCCGTACCGTTCATAAAAGCCAAGCGCGTGCCCGCCAATAATGGGCGTTGCACATGTGATGGGGACAAAGCCGAGTGTAAGCTTTGTCTTTTCGAGGTTCTTGATCGCCTCTTCGGCCATCAGCTGGAGCGAGGAGAGCGGGAAAACAGTGGCCACGGCTGCAAGTGCGCCTGTGACACCCGCGCTGCGCAAGAAGGCTCGGCGGGACAGGTCCGTTTTAAACAGCCCTCGCATGACTGAGCTTTCCAGAGCGCGGGTCATGCCGACTTCGGGGCTGAGCGCTTGTTTGGCACGCTTGCGCAGGATTTCTGCGTCTTCCGCAGGTAGCCCAGCATAGGGATTTGCAGGCTCGCCCGCGGCCTCGCCACATTCGTTCCAAACGTCAATATTTGGATTAAACGGATCTTTGAAGTGCGTCATCAATCACCCTCGTATTTGTTGCGATCAGCTTTGACGGGAGGATGCCAAAGCGGTGGTACGGCGTTGACCCAATGCATCAGCAGCAGGATCCAACAGTCGTGCTTTGACAACGATGGCGGGGTTTGCGCTTTGAAAAAAGTGCCCGCCTAAAATTCGTGCGTTGTAAGAATATCCAATTTTTACAATAGGTAAGATATAAGCTCACTCACACGTGTATTATGATAAATCGTAATTTACGAAATATCGTTACTCGAACTGCCTGTCTCTGGTTAACCTAAAGCCTATGTCAGAGACGATCGCCACTTCCGATTCCCGCGTCGCATCGTTGCCCGAAGCCGCCCTTGTGCTGTGCACGCGAACCGACACAATCCAAGAGGCCAACGCCCATGCGTGCAAAACCTTGGGTTTTGAACGTGATCGCCTGCCCCTGTTCCGCACAGTTGTGGACACGCAGATCGCAAAGTTCATGGTGTTTGTTGATGAGATTGACACGCGCGGAGAGGCGTGGACGCGCCAAATTACCTTTCGTCGCCGCAGCGGGGCAGCGTTGCGCTGCGAACTGCGTGGCCACAAACTGGAGAACGCCCCGGGCCACATCCTGCTGATGATCATTGATCTGGACGCCATGGACCGGCGTGCGCGACAGACTGAGATTGCGGAACTGCAAAGCGCGGGCATTGACGAATGGCGTCGCGCCGAGACCTTCTTTTCAGAACTCGAGCGACGTAATCAGTTGATTTTGAACGCAGCCGGCGAGGGTATTTATGGCCTGAATGCAGAAGGAAAGACGACGTTCGTGAACCGTGCTGCCCAAGAGATGTTGGGGTGGACCACCGAGGATCTGATTGGCAAGGACATCCATTCGATCATCCATCACCATCACTTGTCGGGCGAGTTTTATCCGCACTACGATTGCCCGATCTACAAGTCCTTTCGCTATGAGCAGGTCAATCGCATCGAAGATGAGGTGTTCTGGCGTAAAGATGGCAAGCCATTGCGTGTCGAATACATCTCAACCCCCATTTACGACCACCAAATACTGGCCGGGGCCGTCGTCATTTTCCGGGACATTACCGAACGCAAAGAGAGCGAAATCAAGCTCAAGAATGCGATGCAACAAGTTGCTGATCTGCGTGATCGGTTGGAACAGGAAAACGAGTACCTGCAGGCAGAGATCAACTCAGAACGGGCACATCATGCGATCATAGGTGCCTCGGCCGCCACTGAACAAATCCTGGCGCGCATTGACCTGGTTGCGGAAACGGACGCCACGGTTTTGATCTCGGGTGAGCCTGGGACTGGCAAGTCTCTGATCGCGAGCGAGATCCACCAAGGGAGCGCGCGGCGCAAACGGCCCCTAATACATTTCAACTGTAGTTCAGTCATTCCCGAAGCTGTCGAAGCTGAGCTTTTTGGCCAGGTCCGTGGTGGGCCTCATGCCGCAAGACAGGACAAACCCGGAAAGCTTGAACTGGCACATGGCGGCACATTGTTTCTGGACGAAGTCGAAGAGCTACCGCCGGACATTCAGGGTAAGCTTCTGCATGCATTGCAAAGCAAATCCGTCACACGGCTTGGGGATACACGCGAAAGGGCGCTCGATATCCGCGTGATCGCAGCCACAACCGTGTCAAACGGGCGCGCGTCGGCCGAAGCCAAGTTGCGCGAAGCGCTGTACATGTACCTCAGTGTCTTCCCAATCGCATGCACGCCCTTGCGGGAACGTCCTGATGACGTGCCCTTGCTCGCCACGCACTTGCTGAAACTGGCGTGCAAAAAGCTCAATAGACCGTTGCTCGCGGTGACAGAGCGCACGATGCAGCAACTGCAAAACTATGCTTGGCCAGGCAATGTAAGAGAGATGCGAAATGTGATCGAGCGCGCTGCGATCATTTCGACTGGCAGAAAGCTACACGTCGAACCCTTGGGCGCGACCGCGGACTCCGCTTTGACCATGGACCACGTGCGCACCGAAGCGGAAATCCAATTATCGATACGCGCCAATCTCGTTTCGGCCCTCAAAGCTACCGATGGCAAAGTATCAGGACCGCAAGGCGCGGCTGCACTGTTGGAAATGCGCCCAACGACGGTTTATTCGAGAATCAAGGCTTTCGCCATTAAAGATCACGAGTGGGAGTAGACTTCTCCAACGCGTTCCATCAG
>JABSSA010000410.1 GCA_013214665.1 Paracoccaceae bacterium | reverse complement strand
TCCGGGTTTGCGGCCTTGATCAGATCATCCGCAGCAGCGTTGTCACCGTATAGGTAGTTGTACCAACCTTTGATCGAGCCCTCAACAAAGCATTTGACCACTTCCGGGCGCTCTTCAATGGTGGCAGCCATGGTTTCAATGGTAGTGGCGTAGGTCGAATAGCCGGCATCTGCGATTAAGAAAACGTTGGGCGTGAACCCGGCCTCTTTCGCAACTGCGTAGGGTTCTGAGGACAGATACCCCTGCATGCCCAACTGATCGTCTGCGATAAATGGAGCAGGGTTGAACGTATAGGGCTGGCGCTGTTCGACGGTAAAGCCATGCTCGGCGACCATCCACTGGTAGTAACTTGTAAAGCCATTGTCTCCGATCAGGAGGGTCAGGTCTTTCAGTTCTTCCCAGCTGTCGGCGACACCTGGATGGGCGAGGATGACCTGAGGGTGCTTCTGAAAGCTTGCTGCGACGGCGACTACGGGAATACCTTCTGCGACGGCGTTGAAGGCTTGCAGCATGTCACCACCCATGTGGAAATCGATGCGACCGGCAAGCATCAGCGCACGGTTGTTCACTTGTGGACCGCCCGTGACGATTTCGACGTCTAGTCCGCATTCAGCATAGGTTCCATCGGCAACCGATTGATAGAAGCCGCCATGTTCGGCCTGTGCGAGCCAGTTCGTGCCAAAGACGACTTTTTCGTTTTCAGCGATGGCCGGAGACGCGGCAATCAGGGCAGCGAGGGCGGAAAAGAGAAGTAAGCGGGTCATAGAAACCTCCTTCGGAAGATGCGGCACGTGATGCGCAAGACTGGGATTTTCGGTCTCTTTGAGGAAAGATAGCACATCAATTCGTTCTCAGTACCCGAGCCACATGCTTATATTGCGTGCAGATAGTGTGGGGTGTGGTTAATTGTTGTGCGATGCCTAGGTGCGGTAAAAACCGCAAACAAGCGATATGGCGTTTCGCTTAGAGGATCAGCAGCATGCTGACGACTCGGTTGAAAGGAAACTTACAGGTGTTGATTTCACACACACCCACCGATATCCGCCCACCCTTTGCCCGTTATGCACATGGGGTGGAGGTCCCGCCAGGTGCTCGGTGGCTTGCCACTTCCGGGCAATTGGGGATCGGACCGGATGATGTGGCGCCGGAGGGCGCAGAGGCCCAGGCCCGGCTTTGCTTTGCCAATCTCGATGCCGTGCTATGCGACGCTGAGATGACCCGCGAGAATACGGTGCGGATCAGCGCGTTTGTTACTGATCGCGTGCACATGGCGGGATATATGAAAGCACGCGATGCGTGGCTGAGCGAGGTGAAACACCTGCCTGCGTCTACGCTCATGATCGTGAGCGGATTTACGCGTCCAGAGTTTCTGGTTGAAATCGAACTGCTTGCTGCAGGTCTCTGAAAAAAGCCCCAGCGGTTGCGCGGGCCCTTGCTATAAATGTTGATAACCTGAACTCCATCACTCCTGAAAGCGATGCGTTCCCGAAGAAATCGTCGAGCGTTGTGTGAAGAAGGCTTACCTCCACCTCTCGTAGATTCTCAATTAGCCTCTGCCTGATCAAGTGATTTGACAAAGCCAACCTGCATTGCGGCAGAGCCCTTTCCGCGACAGCAAAGAAGACAGGCAGCGTCAGCCGAAAGGGCGCCATTAATCTGTGCTTTAGAGTGCGAAAAAATACCTGACCGTATTAGTAGACTCTAGGCCCGCCTACACTATCTTACGATCCACAGCGGGTAGACTGTGACGTTTACCCAGCGGAAATGTCCATCTACTGAGGTCTGAAAATGTCAAGATTGCACAGCCGCCGCACGTTTCTTGCGGGAACCGCCGCTGCCACTCTTCTGCCCGCTTTGCCGCTGGCAGCAGACGGCCATGAACCTGTCACTATCGAAATGCTGAATAGGCATCCGACCGACCGCAGCTTGCGCAATGTGTTTTACCCGCGCGTTGTCTCTGTGCCAGCAGGACAAAAGGTGTTGTTCAAAGCAACAGACCGCGGCCACAACAGTGCATCAATTGATGGTATGATCCCAGAAGGTGCCGAAGAATGGAGCGGCCGGATAAACGAAGACTTAGAAGTCACATTCGATGTGCCGGGCATCTACGGCTACAAGTGTACGCCACATGTGGGAACAGGTATGGTCGCCCTCATCGTTGTTGAAGGCGAGGGAAAACTGGATAACCTTGAGGCTGCACAAGACGTGCGCCAACGCGGTCGCGCCAAGAAAACGTTCGAAGAGATCTGGGAAGAAGCTGCCGAGATGGGTTTGCTCGAACCAAGCTCCGCGTAAACGGTTTCTTTTGCGCTATGTGCTCAAAATTGCGGCCGCGCTTGCGGTTCAATTTTCGATACTGTCCGCACCCGCGGGTGCGGATCAGGTTTCGATTGTTGTTAGTCGCGCAGCAACACACACCGAAATCTATATGTCTGCCAATGTTGAGGCGCTTTTCCGGATATT
>JABSSA010000041.1 GCA_013214665.1 Paracoccaceae bacterium | reverse complement strand
GGAATGTCGCCTGTACGCGCATCTCTGGCAAATTCCTTGGTGACAACGGTATTGTGGTGGTTTTCCCATGGTGCAAAGTGTTTGTGTTCCGTGATCCGCGTCCAAGCCACATCCGGATCGCCGTAGTTCATCACTGCGCAGCCCTGAAAATCGCCCGCATGTGTCTGATGTTCAAACACCAAGGTTCGATAGGGCAACGCTCCGAGATCACAGCCAAAATAGTGATCGATTGCACCGGTATAGAAAACATGGTCAAAGCCCGTGGCATCGCAGTGGCGAAACTCCGTGTTTAGATGTGTTTCAATCGCCGCGTGATCCAGTATGGCGGCCACCGTAGCGGTGTAGCCTTCCCGCGGCATGGCCTGAATGTCGTGGCTAAAATAGCGATCATCGTAGGAAAACCGCACCGGCAGGCGGGTGAACACCGAAGCAGGTATCTCGTGTGGATCCATCCCCCATTGCTTCGCCGTGTAGTGTTTAAAGAAGGCCTCATAAAGCTCATCGCCCAACGTCGCGAGCGCCCGGCGTTCATATGATTCCGGGATGTCAGGATCTGCTCTACGCCGTGCCGCAAGAAAGGCCTGCGCCGCCGCTGGATCAAGCCTCTGACCAAAGAACTGATTGAGCGTATGAAGGTTGATCGGCAACCCATAGACCCGCCCTTGCACCGTGGTTTTCACACGGTGCTCAAACCGTTCGAACTCTGCAAACCGCTGCACAAACTCCCAGACATCTAGATCGTTGGTGTGAAAAATATGCGGCCCATATCGATGCACCAAAACACCGGTTTCTGCGTCGCGTTCCGTGTGACAATTTCCAGCCACATGGTGCCTTTGATCAATCACGGTGACGCGCAACCCCGCCTCGGCGAGACAGCGCGCTAAAGTAGCACCCGACAGCCCGGCCCCGACAATCAGCACATGGCGGATCACAGGCCTACCTCCAGGCGATAACCGTAGCGTTTGGCGAAAGGGAAACAGATCTCGGTGGCCATTGCGCGTACTTGCGCGTGCTTTGCAGCTTTCCACGCCACAGCCTCTGCGATCTGAATTCGTGTCGCGCGTTCTCGCAAAACCGTTTCATTGGCCGGCGCAAACAAGTGCTGGTGGTCCCAAGAAATACGCGCCACCGTCGTGCTCTCAAATGCACTCAGATCAGGCGTCACACCAGCCCACGTCTGAATACGCGCCACCGTGGCTTTCGGGTCCCGCACCAGATCTTCGTATCGCAGCGGCAGATAATGCATGCCGCTGCCTTGCTCCAGCTGTTCGATCCTTTTCTGTCGCGCCACCCAATTGCGGCAACGTTTTCGTAACAGGTCCTGATTGCCCAGGACCTTCGACCAACTGACAGCAACGGCGCGCGGATCCCGTATGAGGTTAAGACAGTAAAGGTCCACTTCCGGCGCGTTTTGCAACAGACGGCACAGATCCACGGATTTTGAGCTATCCACGGCCACGCGCGCAGCCGTTGCTTTGAAGGCCACACAATAGGCCGCCAAAACCGCATCTTGCGGTAATGTCCCAAGGCGATGTGTTTCTGATGGCCTAAGACTCAGAACCGGCCCCCAAACGGCACAATCCCCAAGCAAAGCCCCGCAGCTACACCTCGCGCCATTTGATCGCGCAAGAAACACATCTCGGATCTGTCCAAGGTTCGCAATCCGCGGATGTTGCGACAAAAGCAAAGACAGCATGGTCGACCCGGATCGACCAGACCCCGCGACATATATGACCTTTGGCTTTTGGCGCATCCCAATGCTTTGCTCAGAAGAATTCTAAGCAAATTTATAATTTGTTGTTGGTTTCCAATTACTAAAGATCTCGCAAAAAGGGGGTAGGATGAGCGATCTTCAACCGTTTCCCAACACGGGACCAACAGAGCTCGTTTGGGAGCTTGCGCGCGCATTTAAACAGTTTGCCGCGCAGCCTGCCCTGACGGTTGGCGCACAGTGCTGGACCTTCGCAGACCTCTGGCAAAACGCCGCAAGCATCGCGGTATCTTTGGCGTCCTGCAATCGTCCCGTTGCGCTGATCGGTTCTCGAAGCATCGAGGATTATGCGGCCGTCTTAGCTATTTTTATATCCGGGCGCTGCTACGTTCCCTTGAACGAGCACGCGCCCGGGAAGGAACTTAGGGCCTTACTAAAACTGACCCAGGCTTCAACCCTGTTGAGCGCCCGCGAAACACCGACCTTTTCCAGTTTGCGCCAGTCTAGACCGTTTGATGCCCGGCTCATTGATATCTCTCAACCCACCCGCGCCATGCCACCGCCACAGCTCAGCAAATTCGCCTATATCATCGCAACATCAGGCAGCAGCGGAGCCCCAAAGGCCGTCCCCATCTCGCATCGCAACCTCTTGTCCTATCTGGCAAACGCCCGCCGGCATCTGGACATCACCCCCCGCGACCGCACCTCCCAGATTTTCGATCTGAGCTTTGATTTGTCACTGCATGATATATTCATGACTTGGCTGAACGGCGCGCATC
>JABSSA010000409.1 GCA_013214665.1 Paracoccaceae bacterium | reverse complement strand
GCCAGCGCAAAGGCAATCACGTTGATGAATTCGCTGACAACATCCGTCACCGCTCGCGCGGCCTGCATCTGCTTTTGAGCGATACGCCCGGCGAAATCATTGTCAAAAAACCCAACGCTTTGCCCCAAGGTCCAGCGATGCACGCGCGACAGGACAAGCGGATTTACATTGGGCTGAATGATGATCGAATTGGCTGCAGACGACAGACCAAAAAGCACCGGGCGCGCCAGCAGGAAAAACACCAGCGCCCCAACCACCAGCACCATGTTCTGGGGATCAAAAAAGCCATCCGTGCCATAGGAAATCGCGGCATCAATCACGCCGCCCAGAATAAGCGCTGTAACAGCTTCGCCCGCGCCAGCCGCGGCCGACAGCACGGTTGCCAGAGCAAGCGCAGGCCACGACCCGGAGAGACACCACCGCATAAACGGCCAAAGGCTTTGCGGTGGTGGCCCCTCTGCGGTGCGAAATGGGTGTATTAGCCTGTCAATCAACACGTCTCAGATGCCTCTGTCTGCAAGAACCCGCCAGATTGGCGCGCCCAAAATTCGGCATAAAGCCCGCCTTGTTCCAGCAGCGCCTCATGCGGCCCATCTTCAACAATCTTTCCCTGATCCAACACCAGGATACGATCCAACTGCGCAATGGTTGACAGCCGGTGCGCAATCGCCAGCACCGTTTTGCCTTCCATCAAGCCATAGAGCGTGTCCTGAATGGCCGCCTCAACCTCAGAATCCAGAGCACTTGTTGCCTCGTCCAACACCAAGATAGGGGCGTTTTTCAAAATGACACGGGCCAATGTCACCCTTTGTCTCTGACCTCCTGAAAGTTTGATCCCACGCTCACCCACCTGAGCGTCATAGCCAGTGCGCCCTTTTGGATCGACCAGATCAAGAATGAACTCATGCGCCTGCGCCTGTTTAGCGGCCAGGATCATCTCGGCTTCGGTGGCATCCGGGCGGCCGTAAAGGATGTTGTCCCGCACAGACCGGTGCAACAATGCACTGTCCTGTTGAACCATCCCGATGTTCAGCCGCAAGCTGTCTTGTTGCACCTTAGTGATATCCTGACCGTCAATCAGAATCTGACCGCTTTCCGGGTCGTAGAACCGCAGCAACAGCTTGACCAACGTGGATTTCCCAGCCCCGGATCGGCCAATCAGACCCACCTTTTCGCCGGGCTTGATCGTCAGCGAAACCGCATCCAGCCCACCCATATCACGCCCATAGTGATGGGTCAGGTTTTTCAGCTCAATCTTCCCCTCAGTCAGCGCAACAGGCTTGGCCTTATCATCGTCCACCAAAGTGATGGGCTGTGCGATCGTTTCCATCCCTTCGGCAACCACGCCAAGCTGTCTGAAAAACGTGGTCAGCGCCCACATGATCCAACCGGTCATCGCGTTCAGCCGCAGGGTCAACGCCGTCGCCGCCGCGATCACGCCAACAGACACATGCCCCTGCACCCAAAGGAATATGGCCCAGCCCACAACGCCCACGATCAGCAAACCGTTCAGCGTGACCAATGCGGCATCCATGATGGTGTAGATCCGCATTTCCACCTGAAAGGTTTTACGCGTGTTCTCAATTGCGTCTTTTGCGTAGTCCAGCTCGCGATCATGATGCGCAAACATCTTGACCGAATGAATGTTGGTATAGGCATCCACAACCCGGCCAGTCACTTCGCTGCGCGCATCCGATGCGGCCTGGCTCGCGGGGCCAACACGCACGACAGTCCACCGCACAAGACAGGCGTAAAGGGCAAACCAGATCAGTAAGGGCAAGAACAGCCGCGCATCCGCCGCGATCAGCAAAATCGCAGCACCCACCAGATAGGCCAGCGAAAACGAGATGGCGTCAAACACCTGAAACACCACCTCACCCGCGGCGGGGGGCGTTTGCATGATCCGGTTGGCAATCCGCCCTGCAAAGTCGTTTTCAAACCAGCCAACCGATTGGCGCAACACATGTTTATGCGCCCGCCACCGGATCAGCGTGCCAAAGTTGGGCAAGATCGTGTTGTTCAGCAGCATAACATCAACAAGCTGCAACAAGGGGCGCAAAAACAGGATGAACAAGGCAATGCCGATCAGCTCAACCCGATGGTTTTGCCAGAAAACCTCGGGTGGGCCGCCCAAGATATCGACAATCCGGCCCATATAATAAATCAGCCCGATCTCAATCGCGGCCACAACAACAGACAACACAGCCGTGACCGCAAATACGCGCATAAACGGCTGTGAATAGGCCAACAAAAAGGGCCAGGTTTTGGTCGGTGGGGTGTCGGTTTCCGTATATTCGACATACGGGTCGACAAGAGTTTCAAAGAATTTGAACATTGGGGAAATCCCGCAACAAGAATGAAAAGCACAAACGCGAACAGCACTGACGGCATGTTCACACCAAGGGTGGCACCGTCAGAATTAGGTGAGCCAGATCCCTTGATACATGTGCATTCCTCCGTTGTTGGTTGATGCCGCAATATCGCGGCAACACGGGAAAGTCACCCCAAAAGATCACTTTTGTCTGCGTTCAGGTCCGACGCCAGCCAATCCGCTTTCAGCTTTTTGAGCGTGTCGCCAATCTGTCGACCTTCCAGATGGTCTGGCAAATCACTGGCACGAATTGGAAATTTCAAAGTCGCACCCGCTGCAACCTCTGCGCGTCTGTGCGGATCAACGGGCACGGACATCACTGCGCCGAGGAGCAATAAAATGCTCCACCCCGTCTCGGCGCCATAGACGTGACCCAAACCCTTGTCAGTCAGCCCCGCGCCCTGCCCCGTGGTCAATGCATCAAGATTTGCCGCTTGCGACTTGCTTAGGCGCAGATTTTCCCGCGCATCCATCCCGCCCAGCGCAGCAAGTCGGCGCAAAGGGTCGGGCTGTGTCCCGCTTTGCTCTTCCAGATGGACCAAAGGACCAAGAAACTGCGGATCAGCCCCGGGCAATATTTTGGACAGCACACCAATCTGCGACATGGCCGCCACCGCCGGCACCGGGTTCGGAGCCACGAGCAGCTTCAGCATCTCTTGTCCGACCCGCTCTTTGGACAGATCCAATACACCGTCTGACAAATCGGCAATCGCCGCCAGAACATCCGCGTCAAACCCAAGATCGGCATTGCCGTACCACGCGCTGAACCGGAAAAACCGCAGGATGCGCAGATGGTCTTCGCGAATTCTGTCATGCGGGTTTTCGATAAACCTGATCCGACCTGCGCGCGCATCCGGCAAACCGCCTGTCGGGTCGATCACCCGGCCCGTTTGATCCGCATAAAGCGCATTCATCGTGAAATCGCGGCGCAAGGCATCTTCACGCAGAT
>JABSSA010000408.1 GCA_013214665.1 Paracoccaceae bacterium | reverse complement strand
TGCTTGCCGATGCGCGTTCAGCACGGCGCGCAATTCCGAGCGGTCCAGATTGACGGAAAGCCACACAGGGCGGCCATGGATCAGCTCGAAAAGTTCATCCAGTTCGGTGTCGTTCACCGGTAAAGCCTGACCCGTTGGCAACAGCGGCGCGGTGAGTTCGATGGATTTCAGCGGGCGGCCCAATTGAGCAAGGCGCGCGTGGGCGGCTTGCGATCTGGCCAGCACAGAATCAAAAGCCGCGACAACCTGGCGTGGCACCTCGCTCAGCCAACGATCCCGGCGGCTGTCAAACCCGTCTTTCCCCGCATCGACCAGCATCATTGGCATTCCGCGTTTCTGCGCGTCCAGAATGAGGTTCGGCCGCAGTCCACCCCACACCCAGATCAGAAGATCTGGGGCCCAGTGATCGAGAAATGCAGCTATGTGTTCGGGATGTTCCGAAGGGACGGGTTGCAGGTGTATGTCGGGGTTGGTGCAGGCCTCTGGACTGATCTTGATGGCATCACCTTGAGGCATGGTGATCAATGCCGAAGAATCCGGTCTCGCCTGGATCAGTCGGGCCGCCAGATCCAGGACGGCGCGGGCATGTGCGCCGTCTGCAATATTGAGCCAGATAAGCTCTCCGGTCGGTCTGGGAATTTCGCAGGAAAATTCAGGGATGTTCCCACGCCGCATGACCGCGCGATAGGCTGCAAGGCCAAGAGAGCCGCGAACCGTCTGTTTCAGCCCAAGACCTCCGTTTGGGTGGCGGTGGTGGCCGCTTTTGTTTCCGACATCAGATGCAAACGGCGGACCCTTGTGAAAACCCTGTCGTCCGTCATCGATGATTTGGTGTTGCGCACTTCGCGCAATGGGTCAAGCATGGTGCGTCGGACGCAGCGCCGTTACCAGCGATCCGTGGATTGGCCCTCCGGCAGCGACGATGCCGTTCAATTGGGATTTTGGCGTGTTGAACACCAAAGGCGCCCCGTTGCGATCCGTGGCATGCCCTCCGGCTTCGGAAACGATCAACGTGCCTGCTGCGATGTCCCATTCCCAGGTTGGGCGCAGGGTCAGCATACCGTCAAACCGCCCTTGCGCCACCAATGACAAGCGATAGGCCAACGAGGGGCGGTAATGTCGGTCAAACTGGGGGCATTCTTCGACCCAAAGATCCCTTTGGGTGACGGGTCGCGCGGCCAGAATGCGGGATGTTTCGATGTTGGGCTCTTGCGAGACGTTCAACGCCTCTCCGTTCAATGTCGCACCACCGCCTAGGCTGGCGGAATAGAGCATGTCGCGCATCGGAAGGTAGACCGCTGCCGCGGTCACCTGTCCCTTTCGTGCCACCGCGACCGAAATCGCCCAGGTGCGCGCGCCCTCAACAAAACTGCGGGTGCCGTCGATTGGATCGACCACAAAGACATTTTCGGCCTCCAGCCTGTCCTTGGCGTCTTCGGTTTCTTCGCTGAGCCACCCGTAGTCGGGACGTGCACCGCACAAGATACGCTTCAACTCGGCATCTACGGCCAGATCGGCTTCGGTGACCGGACCTGCACCATCGGACTTTTCCCACCGTTTTGCGGTGGGCCCCGTGAATGTTCTGGCGATATCGCCCGCCTGTTCGATGGCGTCGATGATCAGGGAAAGGTCATGCGCCGGCAATGGTCATTCCCGATACAAGCAACGACGGCACAACCCGCGAAAGATGGGCCCGCGCATCATTTGCCGGGGTCACATCGCGCAGCATGTCGCGCAGGTTTCCGGCGATGGTGCATTCGTTTACCGGATGGGTGATTTCCCCATTTTCAACCCAAAGCCCAGCGGCCCCGCGCGAATAATCCCCGGTGTTTGGGTTGATCGTTGCGCCAATCATTGAGGTCACCAAAAGCCCTGTGCCCATCTGCGCGATCAGATCGCTGCGCGAGGCGGTGCCTTGGGTCAGTTCAATATTTGTCACGCTCGGAGAGGGGGCGGATTTGGTGCCGCGCGATGCATTGGCAGTCGATGTCATCCCCAGCTTGCGTGCGGTGGCCAAATCAAGCGTCCAGCTTTGGAGTACGCCGTTTTCAACAAGAAACCGAGCCTGTGTTGCCAAACCTTCTGCGTCAAAAGCGCGGCTCGCCATGGCGCGGGGCCTGTGTGGGTTTTCGTAAATGGATAAGCCCTTTGGCAAGACTTGTGCACCCATATCATCACGCAGCCAGGATGATCCGCGCGAGATGCTGACGCCGTTGATCGCTGACAAAAGATGCCCGATCAAGGATGCCGAAATGCGTTCGTCAAAGAGCACGGGAAAAGCGCCGGTGGGTGGCTTGCGTGCGCCAACCCGTTCTGTGGCGCGATGGCCCGCCTCTGCGCCGATCTCTTCGGGGGATCGCATATCGGCGGCATAGGTACGGCTGTCGCCGCTGTAGTCGCGTTCCATCGCGGTGCCTTCACCGCAAATGGCTGAAACGCTGATGCCAAAGTTTGATCTGTTGTACCCGCCGGAAAACCCGTTGGAGGTGGCGAGGTGAACCTGTCTGCGATCAAATGCCGTGATGGCCTTTTCAACCTGCGTGACCCCGGCAACCGACCGCGCTGCTTCTTCGGCGCGCAGGGCTTGCGATTGAAGATCCTCTGCAGAGGGATCGCCGCCCGGGTCCGACAATTCCAGTGCTGCGATGTCCCAGTCTTTGGCCAAATCCGCGGCATCCGCCAATCCGGCATAAGGATCATCGGGTGCTTCGCGCGCCATTGCCACAGCGCGTTCCGCCATCGTGTCGATTGTGCTGGTAGAAATATCAGAGGCTGACACATTGGCCTGCTTTTGCCCGACGAAAACGCGCAGGCCGATGTCTGCGCCTTCTGATCGGTCTGCATGTTCCAGCGCACGTTCGCGCACATCGATGGACACCGACGTGCCTTTCACTGCAATGGCGTCTGCCGCGTCTGCGCCGTGGTGCGCTGCCCGCTCCAGCAGGGCGTGCGTCAAAGACGCCAGGAGCTCGTCAGAGTGTTGTGTCATTCAGACCCGCTATGCCTTGGTTTGGTCACCCGCACGCCAATCGTGCGGGTGTTGGCACATGGCTTAACGGATACGTTGACCGTTGGCGAGTACATGCCCTTCGTCATTGACCTCGACGGTGGAAACAAGGCTGTCAGGCCCTTCGCCCGGCCGCGCAAACAGACCCATCATGAACCGTGCGCCCTGTGCGTCTTCGTTTGACACAATGCCCATCGCGATCAGCTTATCCAGCAATGCATTGGCCCCATCCAATTGGAACGTGACTGCGCCATTGGGCCGTGGGAACCCATCGAACGAAGACATGTCGCTGTTGTCAAAGGTGAAATCCCCTTCACCAGACAGTTTCGCACCAACGGCCTGAACAAGAAGTTGTTTCAGGGTCAGCGAGAGAAGTTCGCCGGGGATCGCACCCGTTGTTTCCATCACCTCGGCAGTGGCCGGATCAAGGAAATCAAACAGAACTTTGGCCTGACCCGCCAGATCCAGGACAATTGTTGCCGGATCACGTGGGAATTGCTGGCCAGGATCGACCATGGCCCAGATTGAATCGGACATTTTGAAATCACGCAACGTGAGCCCAAAGCCAAAGTCTTGTGGGTCGTCTGACTTTTTGACCGGCATCATCAGACTTGCACCGCTTTCAGCCATCTCAGCGCTAATCGGGAATGGCACGTCGCTGATCAGCATGTTCATCGACTGGTTGCGCTGAGACAGGTCGTAAGCCAACCCTTTTTCAGACATGGATACGGTGAAAGCGCCGCCTTCGGATGTGGAATTGATGGTGCCCGCTTCTTCGCCGTCATTGAACGCGATATCGGAGGCGCCAGCGCCAAAGGTCATGGAAGACGCAAAGGTAAAGCCTGCGTCCAGCATCGCGTTGATATCACCGTTTGCCACCGCGATTGCGGGGACGTTGCCGCTGCCTGAAAACACCAGATCATCCAGGCTGGTTTCGATTTTCGCAGTTGCGTCTGCCTCTTCGGGATCGGTGACAAAAAGATCAAGGGTCAGGTTATTGGCGTTCAGCGTTTGGGCGTAGGCGCGCAGGCCTTCGGTTGAGGCTTGGGTTTCCCCCGAAATACCAGAGAGCGTCATGGCCACACGCGCAACATCACTGTCCACTGGTGTGTCATCGACCAACAGGTTCGCCAATTTCATACTCATCATGTCGGCGGTATAGGCGTAAACCAGCTTTTCCGGCGTGCCAGACACGTTCATGTTCAGGCCGGACTGGGCGAATTCGACGGTTGCGGTGAAATCGTCGTCTTCATCTTGGCCGTCGATCACAAATGTTGTCACCTCTGGCAGTTGAATATCAACGCTGCCGTCGCCGGTTTCGGAAAACACGATTTGCGGGAACGT
>JABSSA010000407.1 GCA_013214665.1 Paracoccaceae bacterium | reverse complement strand
GCTGCACCATGTGCGCAGCGCCGAAGCCGCGGGCGCGGCGGGGCTGTTGCTGGCGCCGGTGTCGTATCTGCCGCTGACGGATGATGACTTTGCCGGGCTTGTGGCGGATGTGGCCGGCGCGACCGATCTGCCCATTTGCCTTTACAACAACCCCACCACAACCGGCTTCACCATCTCGGATGCGCTGGCCATTCGCCTGTCAGAACTGCCCGGCGTGAAGGCGGTGAAAAACCCTGCACCTGCGACGTATGATCAAAGTGCACAGCACGTGCACAAGCTGTGCACCGAAATGTCAGACGATTTTGTCGTGGGTTATTCGGGTGACGCGCTGATTGCGGGGCCGCTCGCGGCAGGTGCGCAGGCCTGGTATTCCGTTGTGGCTGGCACCCTGCCCGATCTGGCGTTGGCGATCTGGAACGCACGAGATGACAAAGACAAGGTTTATGCGCTGCATGGCGCATGCGCGCCGCTTTGGGATTTGTTCGCAGAGTTTGGCGGCATCCGCGTCGTACCCGAAGTTCTGAACTTGATGGGCCTTGGGCCCGTCACCTCGCCAAAACCTCTACTGCCACTTGGGCCAGATGCCATTGCTCGGATTGAAGCCGCTCTTGATGTGCTGCCAACCCCAGAGTTGGAGCGCGCTTGATGACCGCCCCGCACACCAACCCATGCGTCATGCGCACTAACACAACGAGAGACCGCCACTACGTCGGACCTTAAAACCTGGAACCAACGCCTATGACGACCCCAGTGATCTCAGCCAAGAACCTATCGCTGACGTTTGAGACAAACGACGGGCCTGTGCACGCGCTCAAGGATGTGAACCTCGACATCAACAAGGGCGACTTCGTGTCGTTCATCGGCCCCTCCGGGTGCGGCAAAACCACTTTTTTGCGCTGTATCGCCGATTTGGAAGCTCCAACGGGCGGTTCAATCACGGTTAACGGCGTGAGCCCGACCGAAGCGCGGGAAACGCGAGCTTATGGGTACGTGTTTCAGCACGCAGGCCTTTACCCTTGGCGCACGATTGGCCGAAACATCCGGTTGCCTTTGGAGATCATGGGCAATGACAAGGCCGAGCAAGACAAGCGCGTCGCCGAAGTGCTGGAGCTTGTGGATCTGGTGGGCTTTGACAAGAAATTCCCTTGGCAGCTTTCGGGCGGGATGCAACAGCGGGCCTCGATCGCACGGGCGCTGGCGTTTTCGGCCGATATCCTGCTGATGGACGAGCCGTTTGGCGCGCTGGATGAAATCGTGCGCGATCACCTGAACGAACAACTGTTGCAGCTTTGGGCCAAGACGGAAAAAACCATTGGCTTTGTTACCCATTCGATCCCCGAGGCTGTGTATCTGTCGACCAAGATCGTGGTGATGTCGCCGCGGCCCGGGCGGATTTCGGACGTGATCGACAGCCCTCTGCCAGCGGAGCGGCCGCTGGAAATTAGGGACACGCCGGAATTCCTGGAGATTGCCCAGCGTGTGCGCGATGGGCTGCGGGCCGGGCATTCTTATGACTGAGTTGATGTCCATCCGCGCGGCCACGCCGCAAGATGCGCCCATGACGGCGGCGATCAAGAGCGCGTGGATTGATGACTCTGACTGGTTAACTCGCTTAAAGTCCCGGGACGAGATCGAGCAATCGCACCGAGATCGCCTGATCCCAAACCACGAGGTTCATGTGATCGGCACGCCCGTGGCCGGATACATCGCACTGGATGACGAAAATTTCGTCACCTCGCTCTTTTGCGAGCCGCAAGGAGCGGGATTGGGCCGGGCGATGTTGGATCATGCAAAAGCGCGGCGGCCCTATTTGCAGCTATGGTCGTTCGAGGCCAACACCGGCGCGTGCCGCTTCTACGAGCGCGAAGGTTTTGTGCAGGTTGGCCGCGCCGAGGACGAAAGCGAAGAAAAGCTGCCGGATATTCTGTATCGTTGGGAGGCTGCATGATGCGCAATCTGATTCCTGTTCTGACGGTTTTGATTGGCATCGTTGCGATCTGGTATCTGGCGGTGGCCCCAATGAACATTCGCGTCTCGCTGGATCAGGCGGAGCGGGCCGGATTGCAGGTGACCCCGGAACGCGCCGTGGAGCGGCGGGATGTGTCGTCTTGGGTGCTGCTTGCGAACAACTTTGAACATGCCGGTGCGGGATATAGTTTGGATCGCCCCCGCCTGCCCACGCCGCAACAGGTCGGGCAGGAATTGTGGAAAACCACAGGGGCGATGGTGATGAAAGGGCGAACCTGGTCAAAAAGATCTTTGATCTACCATGGCTGGATCACCCTGCGCTCCACCTTTTGGGGTTTCCTTTTGGGTACCTCGATCGGGATCGCCCTTTCTATCGCTATCGTTTATTCGCGGGTGGCTGAAATGTCGCTTATGCCTTGGGCGATTATCTCGCAAGCGGTGCCGATTGTGGCGCTTGCCCCGATGATCATCGTGTTGTCATCGCAAATCGGTGTCGATGGACGCGGCTTTCCCAAGGCGTTGATTTCCGCCTATCTGTGCTTTTTCCCCGTGCTTGTCGGCATGGTCAAAGGGTTACGGTCGCCGCAGGCCGAACAGCTGGACTTGCTCAAGACCTATAATGCCACGGGCTTTGAGACCTTCCTCAAGCTGCGGTTGCCCGCTTCGGTGCCATTTTTGTTTACATCGCTCAAAGTCGGCATCGCCGCGGCGCTGGTCGGGGCCATTGTCGGTGAGCTGCCAACCGGGGCCATCAGCGGGCTGGGTGCGCGTATTCTGATCGGGGATCAGTTTGGCAATCCTTTGGCCATCTGGTCAGCTCTGTTCGCGGCCGCCATTCTGGCCGGTGTTCTGGTGACATTGCTTGATCGCACACAGGCGGTCTTGCTGCGGCAGATGGGGATGCGGTCATGAGTTGGCTTGTTTTCGCCCTGATCTTTTGGCTGGCCGCCTGGGGCTGCAATATCGCACTGGCCAATTCCCGAATGGGGTCAAGCACAGCCGCTCGGATCGTGATCCCTGTGATTTTTGGCGCGACCATTCTGGTGATCTGGGAAGGCTTGGTGCGTGGCTTTGGCATTTCACCTGCCATCCTGCCCGCGCCATCGGCGGTGGGGCAGACCTTTGTAAATTCCACCGACCTGTTGATTGAAGACGTGCGGCAAACCGTTTTGAAAGGCGCGTTGCGTGGGTATTTGATCGGCGCAGTCGCCGCTTTTGTGGTGGCCATCTTGATTGACCGATCCCCGTTTTTGACGCGCGGCTTGCTGCCGATTGGCAATTTCGTAGCCGCGTTGCCGATCGTGGGGATCGCGCCGATCCTGGTGAACTGGTTCGGGTTTGACTGGCAATCGAAGGCGGCGGTGGTCGTGGTGATGGTGTTTTTCCCGATCCTGGTGAACACGGTGCAGGGCCTGCGCGAAGCGGACACGATGCAGCGGGATCTGATGAAAACCTATGCCGCGTCTTATGGCCAGACGTTGATCAAGCTCCGCATCCCTGCCGCGATGCCGTTTGTGTTCAACGGCCTAAAGGTCGCCGCGACGCTTGCTTTGATTGGTGCAATTGTCGCTGAATATTTCGGCTCACCCACGCGCGGAATGGGATTTCGCATTTCCACAGGCGTCGGTAACTTGTCCATCGATCTGGTTTGGGCTGAGATCGCCGTGGCGGCGGTTGCGGGAACGACCATGTATGGCCTCGTGGCCTGGATCGAAAAACGTGTGACGTATTGGCACCCGTCACAACGAGGAAGAGCAAAAAGCTAAAACAAAAAACCTAAACACCAACAAGGAGAAAGATATGAAACTCAAATCCCTAATGGCGGCCTCGATTCTGGCCTTGGGCGCGAATGGCGCGCTCGCGGCTGATGATGTGACCATCCAGCTCAAGTGGGTCACGCAAGCTCAGTTTGCGGGCTACTACGTTGCGCTTGAGAATGGCTATTACAGCGATGCCGATCTTAACGTGACGGTTCTGCCCGGTGGGCCGGACATTGCGCCGACCCAGGTCATCGCCGGTGGCGGTGCCGACGTTGTTGTGGAATGGATGCCGGCCGCGCTGGCCGCTCGTGAAAAGGGCCTGCCGCTGGTGAACATCGCGCAGCCTTTCGCCTCCTCCGGTCTGATGCTGACCTGCTGGGGCGACGTTGGCATTTCCTCGCCTGCGGACCTGAAAGACCGGACGCTGGGCGTTTGGTTCTTTGGCAACGAATATCCATTCCTGAGCTGGATGTCTCAGCTGGGCATCGACACAGATGGCAAAGACGCCAACGGTGTTGAGGTGCTCAAGCAGGGCTTTAACGTGGATCCTCTGTTGCAGCGTCAGGCCGATTGTATTTCGACCATGACCTACAACGAATATTGGCAAGTCATCGATTCCGGTGTCGGCGCGGATGATCTGGTAACGTTCAAATACGAAGATCAGGGCGTCGCCACGTTGGAAGACGGCCTGTATGTGCTTGAAGACAACCTGAGTGATGCGGCGTTCGTCGACAAGATGACACGCTTTGTTGCCGCCTCCATGCAGGGCTGGAAATGGGCCGAAGAGAACCCGGAAGCCGCCGCCAATATCGTTCTGGAATATGACGAAACCGGCGCGCAAACTGAAAAGCACCAAGTGCGCATGATGGGCGAGATTGCCAAGCTGACCGCAGGGTCGAATGGCGCGCTGAACCCAGCGGATTACGAACGCACCGTGGCCACTTTGCTGGGCGGCGGCTCTGATCCTGTGATCACCAAAGCCCCAGAAGGCGCATGGACACATGCGATCACCGACGCGGCTTTGAAGTAAGTCTGAAACAAGGCCTGCTCCCTCTGGTGGGGGAGCGGGCCACTTTGACGGGCTTATTCCGAAGCCTCAGGCCCGTTGGGCACCAGCATGGTGCGATACATCGCGACCAGATGGGTTTCTGCATCCCGAAAGAGCGTACCCATCTTTTCCGGCGACAATTCTTTGATCTGCGATTCAAAATCAGCGTAATGCTGCGTTGTGGCCCAGATGGAATACATCAAATGATGCGGGTCGACCGGCGCAATACGCCCATCCCGAACCCAGCTTTCGATCAACGCGATTTTGGCGTCAAAGATGGAACGAAGCGGGTCAAACTGGGATTGCTCCGCGCGTGGAATGCCCATCAGGATCTCGTTGGCAAACAATCGGCTTTCGCGCGGAAACTGTTCAGAAATCTCAAGCTTACGCCGCACATAGGTGCAAATCTCTTCGACAGGGTCGTCGCTGTCTTTCATCAGGTTGAGCGGCCCGAGCCAGACCAACAAGGTACGGCTGAGCAATTCGCGATGAATATGTTCTTTGCTTTGGAAGTAGTACAGCAAGCTGGGCGTCGACATGCCCGCGCGCTTTGAAATCTCGTTGATGGATGCGCCGCGAAAACCGGCAGACGAGAAGATATCCAACGCCGCAGCAAGAATTTCTTCGGTCTTTTCCCGTTGAATGCGGGTCTTGGTTTTGGTGTCGCGCGCCTTGGCCATCGAAAAAGAGTTACGCCCGCCGAAAGGCGGGCGCAACCAGGATTAGGCGAATTCAGGAATGATCGTTTTGCCGTATTCGGCAATGATTTCGTCTTCGTCCCCATTGTCGAGGTAGATGTTAAACTGTGTAATCCCCGCCGCTTTCAGCTCGTGCAGCTTGGCGATGTGGTTCTCGGGCGAGCCCAGAACGCTGAAGCCATCAATGATGTCATCGGTGATGAAATCGAGGTAGGGGTTATCGCTTTGACCGTGCTTGGAGTAATCATAGCCCTTCCGGTCTTTGATGTACGCGGTCAACGAGGCTGGGATATCTTCGCGGTCGGTGCCGTATTTTTCAACGATGTCAGCCACGTGGTTGCCCACCATCGCCGGGAACCAGCGGGTGGCTTCGCGGCACTTGTCCATATCGCCAAAGAAGGCTGGCGCCGCGGCCATGACGCGGTAGTTCGACATATCGCGCCCGGCTTCTTTACCTGCTGCTATGGCCTGGTCGGCCAGCCACTTACAGATCGAAGGCTCCGCCACCTGCAGGATCAGGCCATCGCCCATCCGGCCCGCGGAATTAAGCGCTTTGGGGCCATAGGCCGCAACCCAAACCGGCAGCTCATACCCCGTGGCCCAGGGAAACTGGATCGGGTTTGGCACATCGCCATATTGCTGTTCTTCGCCGCGCACGAGGCCTTTGACCACGTCGATGAACTGATCCATCCGCGCCAACGTGGAGGGCTTACGGCCCATGACGCGCACGGCGCTGTCACCACGGCCGACGCCGATGTCAAAACGCCCGCCGGATTGATGCGCGAGCGAGCCAAAGAGCGAGGCAGCCGCCGACCATTCGCGCGTGTTGGGGTTTGTCACGCAGGGGCCGAAACGCATGGTTTCTGTGTGTTCCATGCACATGGCCATCGCCGGATAGCTTTCGCGCCACAGGATGTGGCTGTCGTAAAACCAGCAATAGGTAAAGCCCGCGTCTTCGGCCTGTTTGACCAGTTTGCGGGCGCGGTCGGGTTCGACGAACCCTTTGAATGTAATGCCAAATTCCATGACGTCCTCCGTTGTCTTTAGTGTTCTGGTGCCCAGATTTTGATGCCGGCATGGGAAAACGGCACCGCTTTGGAAATGTTGATCCGAATGAGGATCGGGGTGATGGCTTCGATGCAGCGCGCCGCCTGGGCATCGCCTGCGTTATAAGACGTGACCCCAAGTTGGTTGATCAGGTCCATGACCTTTTTGCGCGCGTCCAGCTTGTTGCCGCAGACCAGCACATCACAGTTGATGTCCCACTCCAGCGTGTTCAGTGTGGTCGCCGAGACATTGTGCAACGCGCCCACAACGGGGATATCTGGCCCGACGATAGTTTGGGCAGCCTCTGTTGCAGACCCTTCTGGCGGCATATCCACCTTCTTGGGATCGCCTTCGGCAAGCGGCACAACAATATCAATAAGAACCTTGCCGGAAAGGCCATCTTTGATGGCATTCAGCGTAGCGTTGTGGCCGGACCATGGCACGGCGAGCATCACGAGCTCTTCTGCGGCGGCCACGGCCTCATCATTTGTCATCCCGCTGATTTGGGCCGCGTCGGGGCCCAGTTTTTGCGCCAGTTCGGCGGCAATTTCAGCAGCGCGCGCGCCATCTCGTGACCCGATGGCAACCGGGACACCGGCACGGGCAAACCGCAAAGCCAGCCCCTGCCCCTGTGGGCCGGTGCCACCAACAATAGCGAGTGTCATCAGAACATATTCTCCTGTTGTGATCGAAGTATCTTGTGCGCCTTGGCGGCGGGGTCCGGGGTCCAGTCGAGCCCACGGATATGCACCAGCGGCGTTTTGGCCGCCTTGCGCACAACCAACCCCGAGGCGGCGGCGATTTCATCGGCCAAAGCCGGTTCGGTAACAAAAAGCATTTGCCCCCAGGCATCCGGGTTGCCCATTTCCGGTGTGGTCGTCGGCACATCCGCGAGACCGATGGCAAAGTTCACCTGCCCTAGCCTCCACGGTCGGCCAAAGGTATCTGTCATCACCACGCCCATTGCGCAGCCAAACCGAGTCTCAAGAGCGGATTTGAGCGCATGCGCGCTGGCGTCTGGGTCTTTCGGCAGCGTCACCAGCGTGCCTTCGCCCGCCACGTTGGATGCATCAACAGCAGCACTTGCGGCGGTAAAGCCAAGGCGGTGTTCGCAGATCATCACGCCTTCTCGCTGGCGCTCATGGCGGAAGGCCCGCACGACACGTTTAGATTCGCCCAAAATCACCTCAACCTTGCGAGGGTCTTTGTTCAGCTCTGCCGCGTATTTTTCCGCCTCTGGCGAGGGCGTGACATCGGCCAGCCGCACCACATTGCCCTCGGCCTTGGAAAAGACCTTGTGTGCGATGCACAGCACGTCGCCATCACGCGGCGGCAGATCGGCCGCGTCAAGCGCATCACCAAGAAGCTGGGCCAGATCATCGCCGGGTTTGATGTCAGGCACATTCGGAATAGCGGTGAGTGTAACAGGATCCATCACGCGTCCCCCTGCCCGGCGAAGGCGGCTTCGGGCAAAAGAGCCAAGTCTTCTGCCGTATCCACGTCGAATTTCAGGCTGGTCCAAGGGGCCACGATGGGCGAAAGACCGGCGTCTTCAGCCTTTTCGAGATGCACGAGGAACGATTTCGGGCCGTAAGAGAACGGAAACGCGCGCGGCAAAGGAGCGATGAAGGCATTGGTGCCTTTGTCGGTTGAGGGGCACAGCAGCACCCCATTGGGTGGCAAATCAAACGTCACGCATTTTTCGATGTCTTGCAGAGCAGGCGCGGCCAAATCGGCGGGGAGAACACCGATACTGGTGTAGCCGTGCTGCTCTGCAAAACGGCCCGCGCGCTCAAGGGCGCCGTTCAGGCCGGAGGAACCATCGTCATAGACCGCGCAGGCGTCTTTGCTTTGTGCGATGTCAGCGATTTGTGCGCATTCGGTAACTACGGCCACATCAAACACCGCCCGATGGCGCGCCTTAATGGTCGCCAACCGTTCGAGAGTTTGGTGATAGAGGCGCAAAGCCAAGCTGGCGCGATCTTGATCGTTCAACGCCCGCGCGAGCCGCGTTTTGGAGCGGCGCGGGTCTTTCATCGGAACAACGATCAGACGTGAAGCGGTTGGAACGTGGATCATGCGACGGCGGGCTTTCCCGGATTGGCCTGCGCCAGCCCGATGATGTCTTGCGCGACGCGCATTTTGTCGGCGAGGTCGCGCATCATGATGTCTGATGTCGCGGCGTGTGCGCCCGTGGCGGTGATTTCTGGGCTCAAGCCCGCGTCTTGGCTGTCAATCAAAAGGGACGAGATCAGCCCGCGATAAGCTTCGGCCACGCCCACGGCGTCGGCGCGCATCCCAAGCGACGTCATCATCTTGTCTGCCGGGCCTTTCACCACACGGCCGGCGATCAGCGGGCTGACCGCGATTGTGGGCGCTGTGGCAGCGCGGATTGCTTCGGAAATGCCCGTGATCCCAAGGATGGGCCGCAGGCTGACCAAGGGGTTCGAGGGCGCAAAGACAATGATGTCGGCCCCTGCAATCGCGTTAAGGGCTGCTTGCGTCGGGCGCGCGGTGTCGAGGCCTTCGTAGGCCAAGTCCAGCACTTCTGGGCCGCATTGCTCGCGCACGAAATATTCCTGAAAGCTGAGCCATCCCGCCGCCGTGCGCACCCGCGTTTGCACGCGGTCGTCCGTTGGCAAGACGATGCACGCGGGCACGCCAAATTTTTCCGCCACATCAACGGCGATGGCTGACGGGCTATCGCCCGCCTTGCGCCGTGCTGTGCGATAGATGTGCAGGCCGAAATCCTTGTCGCCCAATGTCATCCACGTGTCGGCGCCCAGGGTGTTGAGCACGCCCAAAGCCCGCAAACCTTCATCGGCCACGCCCCAGCCCTGTTCGCGGTTGATCAACCCGGCCAGCGTGTAGGTCACGGTATCTATGTCAGGTGAGACCCAAAGGCCGTGAAATTCATCGTCATCCGCAACGTTGCCGATCACGGTCAGATCCACAAGATCGAGAGCTGCGAACCCCTCGGCCATTTTCGCGCCGCCAACGCCGCCTGCGAGCAGAGTGACTTTCAGCGTGGCGGTCATTGAACGGGCTCCCGGACCGGGAACATGTCAAGAAAGTCCAAAGGGGCTGCGCCATCGCGGGCCACGAGGGGTGCAAGCTCTTCGGGATCGTGATCGCGGAAAACATCAACTGTATGATAGATCGTGTTGCGCCGCACCGGCAAACGATCCGCAGAGCGGATCATCTGAACCATTTCGAGCGCGGTGATTTCCTGCCCATGGGCAGCCCCGGCGGACCGGGAGATGCTTTCGTTCATCAGCGTCCCGCCCAGATCATTGGCCCCACGGCTCAGCATTTGCACCGCACGTTCCGCGCCCAGCTTTGTCCAGCTGACCTGAATGTTGTCGATATGACCATGCAGCATGATGCGCGACACGGCGTGCATCAGGTCCACCTCATCCACCGTCGGGCCGGGGCGGACCGTTTCGGGGCTGGCGGTGTAAAGCGGGGATTCCGTGTGCACAAAGCTGAGCGGCACCAGCTCGGTGAAACCGCCAGTTTCCTTCTGAATGTCGCGCAAGAGCGCGATATGGGCGGCCCAGTGCGCCGGACCGTCGACATGGCCGTACATGATTGTCGCCGTGGTCGGGATGCCAACGCGGTGTGCAGTTTTGATGATCTCAACCCATTGCTCAGCGCTCAGCTTGTTTTTGGTGAGCTGCTGGCGCACCTCGGTGTCGAGGATTTCCGCCGCAGTGCCGGGCATGGAGCCAAGACCGCAGTCCTTAAGATCGGTCAGAAAATCCGTATAGGACATCTTGGTTTTCGCCGCGCCATACCAAACCTCGAACGGGGAAAAGGCATGGATGTGCATGTCTGGCAAGGCGGCTTTGATGCCAAGCACTAGTTCGCGGTAATAAGTGCCGGACATACGCGGATGCAGACCACCCTGAATGCAGACCTCAGTGCCGCCTCTGTCCCACGCCTCTTGTGCGCGGGCGACAACCTGTTCCACGCTGAGCCATTCGGCGCCTGCCTCTTCGCTGCGCTTGGCAAAGCCGCAAAAGCGGCAGCCCATGTAACAGATGTTTGTAAAGTTGATGTTGCGGTTGACCACAAAGCTCACCGCATCGCCGTTGGCGCGTTCACGCAAAGTATCTGCGGTTTTGTAAATCGCTTCCCGGTCGGGACCTTGCGCAGAAAACAGCGCCTCGCCTTCAGCCTCTGATACCTCGCGACCGGCCAAAGCGCGGTTCAGGATGCGCATAACCGGGGCTGAGGCCGCTTCCAGCGCGGATTGCAGGGCGACCGCGCGACGGCGGTCAAAATTGTGGGATGCGCCGCTCATTGTGCTGCCTCCAGTATTTGCTGGGCCGCCATACCGTCGGCGCGGGCCATAAGTGTCATGCGATCCAGGATGGCCGGATCAAGAAATTCGGCCCTGTCGCGAATGTACTTGGGATAAACCGTCAGCCGCTCTTCGAAGGCGTAGCCCGCGGCGGCACAAGACTGCGCCAGTTGATCCAGCTGCGGCCAGGCGTGCTGCGGATTGATGTGATCAATCGTGACAGGCGATATGCCGCCCCAATCGTTGATGCCAGCGTTCAGGTATTGAATGTGGCGGTCATGCAAATTGGGCGGGGCTTGCAGGCTGATGTCTGGCGCAAGGATGATCCGTGCCGCCGCAATGGTGCGCAGCATATCGTCCAGCGCAGGTTCTGGATGATTGGCCATACCGATATCAGGCTTGCGCTGAAAATTCTGGATAATGACCTCTTGAATGTGGCCATAGCGGGTGTGGCAATCGTTGATCGCATGCAGCGCTTCGATCCGTTCGGCCCAGGTTTCGCCGATGCCAATGAGAAGCCCAGTGGTAAAGGGCACTTTGCGCTGGCCTGCGCGCTCCAATGTGCGCAAGCGCTGCACCGGCACTTTGTCGGGGCAAGCGTAATGCGGATGGCCTTTGCGCGTCAGCCTGCGCGAGATGGTCTCCAACATCATCCCCATAGAGGCCGAGACAGGGCGCAGCAGGTCTATCTCTTCATCTGTCAACGTGCCCGCGTTGACATGCGGCAACAGCGAAGTTTCGGACAGGACAAGCGCGCACATATCGCGCAGATAATCGGTGAGCCTTTCGTATCCCAACCGCGCCAGCGCATCGCGGGCGGCGGCATAACGCAATTCAGGTTTTTCACCGAGGCTAAAGAGCAATTCCTTACACCCCGTCGCCTCACCCTCGCGTGCAATCCTCAGAACGTCTTCGGGTGTTAGCAGCGACGCGTCAGGCTCATCTGGGTGCTTGACGAAAGTACAATAGGTACAGGTGTCGCGACACATGTTGGTGAGCGGGACAAAGACCTTGCGAGAGTAACTCACCCGGCGCCCCCACTGCGCATCGCGCAAGGCAGCGGCCTGCGCCATCACATCGGACAACGGGGCGCGGCTCAGGTCATCTGCAGACAAATCTATGCGCATTGGGTTCTTCTGTCTTGTTGCGCTTACACCCTTGCAGCGGGGCGGGTGTTCGTCAATAAATTTTAACTAGCTAGTAAAACTTTCCCTCAATCGCGCATATTTTATGATCTTTCCTGCTCCGAGCTCTTGGGCAGGTGATCAAAGTTTTGCGTAAAATGTCTGTTTTGGTGCAAGACGAGACAGATTTACCGATTCTTTGCCTTTTCGATGACAAATTCGACGCAGCCGTCCGCGCGGTTCTTTCAACAATTCTCAGAAACAAGTGGTGATTGACCACGCCACATGACCCAACATGTCGCAAAACGGGCAAAAAAATGGTGGTTCATTGCCGGATACGCCCAAACGCGCCACATGTAAGCCGGTTAATTGGTGACATGTGTGATAAACGGTAACGAACGCATAACCTCAACTCAGTTGAGCTTGGCGGCCTATAGGACCGCATCCGGGACGCGCGCCCGGCGTATGCAGTCGTCGTGTCACGTTGCACCAGCGCCAACTGCACCAGATCCTCAACCAGAGACAGACGCGCGCGCGTTCAAGTTTGCGGTGTTGCGATCCTTGCATGAGAAATCTCACACTGGCTCCGTCAAATTGCGCGACGTAGCTTCAGCGATAGACGCACAATATAAAACCGTGTGAATTTGACACGACGCGCGCAGCCCGTTTGCCCCAACCGAAAATAGATGCCCGGCTTAAGTTGCGCGCTCTTCAAGCGGCACACTCTTCAACATCGCGGCGACTTGTGCGCGCATATCTTCGGGCACGTCATCCGCGTAGGTCACAGTATCAAAATATTGAACCGGGCACCCTGATTGCAAAATACGCTGCGCTGACACCTTGAGATGCAGGGTATCTTGGCTGCGGTCAAAAAGAGGTGCGTCGTATTCTGTCGCGTCGGCATGCACTTCTATGGATATCGGCGTATTCTTCACACCGAGCCCGTCAATCAACATGTCATGAACGTGTATGCGACCTTTTAGTCCGATTTGCGGCTGGGAATTCACTTCGCAAATGACGGCACCGTTTTCATGCCACGGGCGCGACGCATCCACAGAAATCATGTCGACGCCACTGCACACGAGGCACATGGTCTGGCTGATCTCTTCGCAGAGCCTTCTGTTTTCGGGATGAAGCTGGTCGATGAAATCAACAGATGTCCCGCCCCGGCTGAGATTGGAGGTGGGGGACAATACAACCTTAACCCCGGCATCTGGAACAGCCTCCAGATCGAGTGCTTGTTTGCTCAGCATCTCCTTGAGTGTGCTATCAACCACGATCTTTTTGAGGGCGGAATCGGGCGCGCTGCGCACTGGATTTGCGTTTTCCACGTTAATCAGGTGTTGAATCGTAGAAGTCCCATCACCGGTGACGGCAGCCGCCGACAGCTTGCGCACCCGCACCACCTTTCCATCCAGGACGTACACGCGATAGCCGTCGCCGTGATAGTGCTGTTCAACAAGAAGATGTTTGTACGTCTTGCGCAAGTCCGTCAGCGCTTTCTTGGCTTCGTCAAGCGATTGAATATAGGTGGTGCCCCCGCGCCCCTGCTCTTCGGCGGTTGGTTTCAACACGATTGGGAACCCATTGGTTTCAGCGAACAGCTTCACGTCTTCGAAACTGCGCACCATAGCCTGCTTAGTCACCGGGAACCCTGACAACCTGAGATAGCGATTGGTGGCCGCTTTGCTTTTCGCCAGCGTTACGCCAATGCCGCTTTCCCTATCCGTGATTGAGCTGCTCATTACATGGCTGCCAGCGCCGTACCCAAAAACGATATGTTTTCGGTCGAATATGTAAAACG
>JABSSA010000406.1 GCA_013214665.1 Paracoccaceae bacterium | reverse complement strand
GTTGTGATCGCGGGGGGCGGTGCAATCGGGCTGGCCACCGCGCTTGATCTGGGGTTGCGTGGGCAGCCGGTCGTGGTGCTGGACGATCACGAAGGGGTTGGCCTGGGCTCGCGCGCCATTTGCTTTGCCAAGCGCACGCTGGAGATTTGCGACCGGCTGGGCGCGGGCAAAGAGATACTGGACAAGGGCGTTGTCTGGCAAAAGGGCCGCGTGTTTCATGACCGGGACGAGGTGTTCAACTTTGATCTCTTGCCCGAAGACGGGCACCAGTTTCCGGCTTTCATCAATCTCAGTCAGATTCATTTCGAAAAGTTCCTGTACGAGGCCGTAGAGCGCGCCAATGCGGCAGGTGCCCAGATTGACATTCGCGGGCGCAACCGGGTGGACGCGATCACGCCCGGACCGGATGGGGTGGCGCTGGATGTGATGACGCCGGATGGCGCATACGCGTTGGAGGCCGATTGGTTGATTGCTTGCGATGGCGCGCGCAGCCCGTTGCGCGATATGCTGGGGCTGGGCTTTGAGGGCCGCGTTTTCGAAGACAACTTCCTGATTGCCGACGTGAAAATGACAGCCGATTTCCCGACGGAGCGGTGGTTCTGGTTTGAGCCGTGGTTCAAATCGGGCGCCTCTGCGTTGTTGCACAAACAGCCTGATGACATCTGGCGGATTGATTTCCAGTTGGGCTGGGACATCGACCGCGACAAGGAACTGCAGGAAGACAGCATTCGCGCGCGCGTGGATGCGATGCTGGGGCCGGATGTGGAGTATGAGCTGGACTGGACCTCGATCTATACGTTCCAGTGCCGCCGGATGAACGAGTTTCGCCATGGCCGCGTGATCTTTGCCGGAGACAGCGCGCATCAGGTCTCCCCCTTTGGGGCGCGCGGGGCCAATAGCGGCGTGCAGGATGCCGAGAACATCGCCTGGAAGCTGGATTACGTGTTGCGGGGTGTTGCCCCGGATACGCTGCTCGACAGCTATAGCGAAGAGCGTGTGTTTGCCGCCGATGAGAACATTCTGAATTCCACACGGGCCACGGATTTTCTGACCCCCAAGTCAGAGACCAGCCAGATTTTCCGCAACGCGGTTCTGGATCTGGCCGGACAGCACCCCTTTGGGCGGCCGCTGGTGAATTCCGGGCGGCTGTCGGTGCCGGCGGTTTATGATGATCTGGCGCTGACCGGCGTGGATGCGCTGGGCTGGCCTGCGCGGACGCGGCCGGGTGCGCCCTGTTCGGATGCGCCGGTGGGCGATGGGTTTTTGTTGGGGCAGTTGGGGCCTGAGTTCACGCTGCTTTGTTTCAACACAGATGTCGAGATTGCGGCCCCGGATGGGGTGGCCGTGAAAACGCTACGGCTTGATCCGGCGGCGGTGGATGCCTCGGGCGCTTTGGCCGAACGCTATCTGGGGGATGCGCCACAGGCGGTTTATCTTGTGCGGCCAGATCATCACGTGGCGGCGCGCTGGGCGGAGGCAACGGCGGCAGAGATCGAAGCGGCCATTGGCGCGGCTTTGGGAAAAGGGTGATCAGATGAGTGTGATACTGGAGCCAAACATCCCGGACCCGGATGGATTTTACGATGAGCTGCTGCGCGCCCATGAGGGGCTCAGCAAAGCCGAAAGCGATGCGCTGAATGCGCGGCTTATTCTGGTGCTGTGCAATCACATTGGGGATCGCGCGGTGTTGCGCGCGGCTTTGGCGGCGGCCAAGTCGGCGGGGTAAAGCGCCGTGCCGGGCGGGCCGCTTCGGCGAAGAAAAGCCCTGCGTCCCCTTTTCCCTTTCGCCTCTGCGTCCGCATGGTTAGAACCGCGGGGCATTTGGAGGGTGAGCATGGCAAAGATCGCACCACAGCCCGGTATCATGGACGTCGCCTTGTATCAGGGCGGCAAGGCCGCGTTGAGCGGGGTGGCGAACGTCATCAAGTTGAGCGCGAATGAAAACCCGCTGGGGCCAAGCCCCAAGGCGATTGCGGCCTATGAGGCGGCAAGCCGGTCGTTGAACGTATACCCCTCCTCTGATCATGCGGCACTGCGGGATGCGATTGGTGAGGTGCACGGCCTCGACCCGGCGCAGATCATCTGCGGTGCGGGATCGGATGAGGTGATTACCTTTTTGTGCCAGGCCTTTGCCGGTCCGGGCACGGAGGTGATCCACACCTATCACGGCTTTGCCATGCACCGGATTTCCGCGCTGGTCGCGGGGGCCACGCCCGTTGAGGCGCCCGAACGCGAGCGGCGTGTGGATGTCGATGCCATCCTGTCGCTCTGCAATGAAAAAACCCGGCTGGTCTTTGTGGCCAACCCGGCCAACCCCACTGGCACGATGATCAGCGCAGCCGAGGTAGAGCGGTTGGCAGATAACCTGCCCGCGACGGCGCTTTTGGTGCTGGACGGGGCCTATGTGGAATTTGTTGACGGTTTTGATGGTGGTGCCGCTTTGATCATGCAGCGCGACAACGTTGTGATGACGCGGACGTTTTCCAAGATTTACGGACTTGGCGGGCTGCGGATCGGCTGGGGCTTTGGCCCGCAAGAGATCATTGACGTGCTCAATCGCGTGCGCGGACCGTTCAACCTGAGCCATGCCGCCTTGACTGCGGCGGAAGCTGCGGTGCGCGACGTTGACTATACCGACTATTGCCGCGCGCAGAACACGCAGTGGAAAACATGGCTGGCCGATCAACTGGCCGAGCTGGGCGTGCCGTCGGATGTGAGCCTTGCCAACTTTATCCTTGCGCGGTTTGCCTCGCCAGAGGAAGCCACGGCTTGCAATGACGTGTTGCAAAACCACGGGATCATCGTGCGGCCGGTGGCGAACTACAATCTGCCAAGCGCGTTGCGGATGACTGTGGGTGATGAGGCGGGGTGCCGCCGGATCGTGGGAGCGGTCAAAGCATTTCGGGACATGACGGCATGATTTACCAGCGCGTTGCTTTGATCGGCCTGGGGCTGATCGCCTCTTCGATGTTTTGGGGCATCAAGCGGCAAGGGCTGGCCGGCGAAGTGCGCGGTTTTGCGCGGTCTGAGGCCACGCGCGAGACGGCCCGCCGGATTGGCCTGTGTGATGTGGTGTGTGACAGCGCGATTGAGGCGGTGACAGATGCGGATCTGGTTGTGCTGGCGGTGCCTGTGGGCGCAATGGGTGCGGTGGCCGCAGAGATTGCGCCGCATTTGAAGCCGGGCGCGACCGTGACTGACGTGGGTTCGGTCAAGCAGGATGTGATCGATACCGTTGGTCCGCACTTGCCGGAAGGCGTCGACTTTGTCGCGGGCCACCCGCTTGCCGGGACAGAGCATTCCGGCCCGGAAAGCGGTTTTGCCGAATTGTTTGACAACCGGTGGTGCCTTTTGGTGCCGGTTGAAGGGGCCGCGCCCAAAGCGGTGGCCGACCTGCGCGCCCTGTGGGAAGGGCTGGGCTCAAATGTCGAAGAAATGGAGGCGGAGCACCATGATCTGGTGCTGGCCGTGACCAGCCACACGCCGCACCTGATTGCCTACACGATGGTCGGCGTGGCCGACGATCTGCGCCGCGTGACGGATAGCGAGGTGATCAAGTATTCCGCCGCCGGTTTCCGGGATTTCACGCGAATTGCGGCCAGTGATCCCACGATGTGGCGCGATGTTTTCATGACAAACAAAGAGGCCACGCTGGAGATTCTGGGCCGCTTTACCGAAGAATTGTTTGCCTTACAGCGGGCCATTCGCACGGGTGATGGTGATCACCTTCACGATTATTTCACCCGCACGCGGGCGATCCGCCGGGGGATCATCGAAGCGGGGCAAGACACGGACGCCCCGGACTTTGGGCGCGGGGCATCACGGTGATCTGGCGTGTGGTCCTTGCGCTGAGCCTGATCGGCTTGCCCGCGTGGGCCACTCCGCTAGAGCGATCCCAACGACCTGAACTGCGGCCTGCTTCAGAGCGGGTGACTACACTCCCGCCGGCCATAGTGTCTCTGCGGCCTGTGTTGCGAAAACCTGTGCGCGGGGCGGCGGTCCCCGCGCCAGCCGCCCAAACCCAACCGGTCGTCTTACCGCCCAAGGTGGCAGTGAAACGGCCCAATGATCGATCCCGATCCACAGGCTTTTTGAATGGGCTTTTCCGCAAGCGCACACCTGAAAAAGGCCGCACCTGCGGTATTCGTGGGGTCGAGGGGGTCGACATAGGTCGTGTGCCGGGGCGCTTGCCAGGATGTGGCGTTGAGGCGGCGGTTAAGGTTAGCGCGATGGGGGGCGTCGCCTTTAGCACTCCGGCGGTTATGGATTGCGGGACGGCGGGGGCGATCCATGAATGGCTTGAAACGTCGGCCAAACCTGCGTTCCAGCGTAAAGGTGGGGGGTTGAGCCAAATCCGCGTTGCAGCGCATTATGCCTGCCGCACCCGCAATAACCAGCGCGGCGCGCGCATATCAGAGCATGGCAAGGGTCGTGCGATAGATATCTCGGCGTTTACCATGAAAGACGGCACGACCATAACCGTGCTGAAAGGCTGGCGCGATCCAAAGCATCGCCGTGCGTTGCGAACGGTGCACAAGGACGCCTGTGGGCCGTTTGGCACGGTTCTGGGGCCAAATGCGGATCGCTTCCATCAGGATCATTTCCACTTTGACACCGCGCGGTATCGCTCCGGGCCGTACTGTCGCTAGGTCAGTTATCGCAGTCTGAAAACGGGCGCAGGGGCGATGGGCAGAAGGCCCAACCGCACAAAGCCGCCTGACAGCGTTAGCTTCACATCAATCGTGTCGGGATTGCCGCTGAGATCGGCGAGGGAGGACAACGCCCATTCCGCCTGTGACCGCATCGCAGGAGTGATGCGACCGCTGCGCTCGGCCAAATCAAGGATCGAGCGCCAGTTGCGTGCCTGAAAGGCCAAGGTGCCTTCGGGCTGGCCTTGGGCGTCTATGTCCAGATCTGCTGCGATGGCCAACCGCAAGGCGCCCCAAGAGGCTTCGGCGATGCGCAAATCGATCTTGCGCGGCTGCGGGCGTCGATCCTCGAGCGCGCGGCGAGACCATTGTTGATCAAAGGTCACCGTTGCGTCGACCCGCAGGGCATCAAAGCTGACCGGCCAGTCGGCTGGAATAGAGAGCTGGTCGCGCAGAGCGGTGCCGGGCGTCAGGTTTTGCACCGTGGTCGCAAGATCATATGTGGTGGGATCGCTTTGCTGGGTGAAGGTCGCGGCAAGTCCGTCGCCCTTCAGCAGAGGTTCTGCAGGGTCCAAAATCTCCCACGCCTGAGATGTCCACGACAGCGCCTCAAGCTCCAGATCTGTGCCGGGGTGCAGGTTCAGGGCCATCAAACCCTGCGCCATCTCCAAAACCAACTTACCGTCTGGCGCGGAGAACCCCATGGGGCTTTCGGGCAGACGCACGACAACATCGCCGGGCCAAAGCGCGGAGGCTTCGATGATCAGCGGATCAGCGGTCACGGCAACGCCGGTTGCCGGATCGGCAAAGGCCATATCATGCAGGGTGGTCTGCAACAGCGTCGGAAAACCGCCTGTCGACAGCGCACCAATGTCGGCTTGCCACCCTTCGCTGCGCCGATCTTCGGCCCAAACTGTGATGGCCTGACGCATCCCAAAACTGCCCAAGGCCCACCACCCGCACCATAACAGGGCGGCTGTCATCACAAGACCGGTCAGAAAACGCATATCTCGCCCTTTCGCTCGACTGATATTTGCGATTTATCGGCACCGAAGCACAAGGGCCAGTTGAGATGACAATGTGGGTGTTTGGATACGGATCATTGCTGTGGAATCCGGGGTTTGAAATTGCGGAGAGTGCGGCGGCGCGCCTGAACGGCTATGCCAGGTCGTTTTGTATGCGCTCGATCCATCATCGCGGCACCGAAGAAGACCCCGGTCTGGTCCTGGCGCTCGACGCAATCGAAGGCGCGGCTTGCGAAGGATTGGCCTTACGGGTGGCAGACGGACAGGAAGACGCGACTTTGGCGTATTTGCGCGAGCGCGAGCTGATCTCGTCGGCTTACCTGGAAAAGATGCTGCCGGTGCGTTTGGCGGATGCCCGCGAGGTGACGGCGGTCACTTACGTGATTGATCCCGATCACGTGCAGTATTGCGGCGGCCTGCCATTGGAAGAACAGGCAGGCATCATTGCACAGGCCCATGGCGGGCGCGGCCCCAACAGCGAATACCTTTACAACACGGCCGCGCATTTGCGCGAGATCGGGCTGGCGGATGCGGATTTGAACTGGCTTGAAAATCGGGTGAAAACGCTGTGTGCATAAAGACTTTTGGTTTGGTGCGTTTTTCGCATATGCTGCGCTGCAACGACAGAGCAGAGAAAAAAGGCCATTAGCCCGACATGGTCTATTCAGACGGTGAAGTTCCCCCACAGTTTTCGCAACCGGTTCGCCAGATTGCGCTGATGCTGATTGTGCTGGGCCTAAGCGGCTTTGGCGCGTTCGTGGCGTTGCCGCGTGTTTTGCCTGTGTTTCAGGCAAACCCATACCTGAACGGGTTTATCATCTTTGTCTTTGCCATCGGCGTTCTGGCCTGTTTCTGGCAGGTGCGGATGCTGGTCGTCTCGGTGCGCTGGATCGAAGGGTTTGCGGGCGAGCTGCCCGGCCCGCAGGTGAAAGCGCCACAGCTTTTGGCCTCTTTGGCGTCGTTGTTACGGTCGCGCGGCGCGCGGATGCAGCTTTCGTCAAGTTCGACACGCTCCATCCTCGACTCGGTCGCCACCCGCATCGACGAGGCGCGCGAGATCACGCGCTATATCGTCAACATGCTGATTTTCCTTGGGCTTTTGGGCACCTTCTATGGCCTTGCCACGACGGTCCCGGCGGTGGTGGACACGATCCGCAGCCTGGCACCCACCGAAGGCGAAGAAGGCGTGGCGGTGTTCAACCGCCTGATGACGGGCCTCGAAAGCCAGCTTGGCGGCATGGGCGTGGCCTTTGCCTCGTCGTTGTTGGGGCTTGCTGGATCTTTGGTTGTTGGGCTTTTGGAGCTTTTCGCAAGCCACGGCCAAAACCGGTTCTACCGCGAGCTGGAAGAATGGCTCAGCTCGATCACCCGAGTGGGTTTTGCCAACGAAGGCGAGCAGGGCGGTGAACAGAATGTGCTGGGCGGTGTGATTGACCATCTGACAGAGCAGATGGAGAGCCTGCAGGTGATGTTCACCCAGTCCGACGTCAGCCGTGCAATGGTTGATGAAAAACTGGGCGTGTTGGCCGACGCAATTGACCGGATGTCCAAAAGCGGGACCGAATCCGGCACCGCCGCCGCGCTGGAGCGTGTTGCGGCCGGGCAGGAGCGTTTGATTGCGCTTATGGAAACGCGCAGCGAAGGCGAAGGCATCGACGCAGAAAGCCGCATGAGACTGCGGTCAATTGATGTGCAGATGCTGCGAATCCTCGAAGAGATCAGCGCCGGACGCCAGGAAACGATGGCCGAACTGCGGACGGATCTGACGGCGCTCACACAGGCAGTGGCCCAGATCCGCCCTGCAACGCGGCGCCCGATGCGCAGCACGTCTGCGTCGTCGGATGGTGACTGATCATGGCGCTGTCGCGACGCACAGGGCAACGGTTTCAAGCGTCGATTTGGCCGGGGTTTGTGGATGCGATGACCGGCTTGTTGCTGGTCTTGATGTTCGTTTTGACCATTTTCATGGTGGTGCAATTCGTGTTGCGCGAAACCATCTCGGGGCAGGAATCCGAACTGGATGCGCTGGCGGGTGAAGTGGCGGCGCTGGCGCAAGCGCTTGGGCTTGAGGAGCGCCGCGCCAATCAGCTTGATGCGCGTCTGACATCGTTGAACGCGACTTTGACCGACACGCAAGCACAGGTAGATGCGCAAGCGGCACGGATTGCGGCGCTGACGGCGGAAAGGGATGCGCGGGTTGCGGATCTTGAGGCGGCGACCACGCGGATCACATCTTTTGAAGCGCAGGTGGCTGCGTTGATCGCGGAGCGCGATGGCGCGTTGACCCAAATCGGATCGCTGGAAGCAGAGCAGACGCGACTGTTGTCAGAGCAAGAAGCGCTGAACCTTGCGTTGGCGCAGGCACGCGATGAGATTGACGCGCAAGCGGAAGAGGCCCGGTTGGCGGCAGTTCGACGCGAGTTTCTGGATGCGATGATTGCGGATCTGCGGGCGCGTAATGCCGAGAATGCAGAGGTGATTGCCGGTTTGCGCAGCGATCTGGCCGAGACGGAAGACGCGTTAAGCGATGAGGAAGCTGCGCGGCTCGCTGAGGCGGAGCTGGCCGCGGAGTTGCGCCAGCGGTTGGAAAACGCGGATGCGGAGCTGACGTCGATGACCTTGGCGTTGGAAGCGCAGCGTCAAGAGGCCGAAGATACTTTGACCCTTCTGGCGGCGGCGCGAGCGGCGGAAGACGAGTTGAACGCCGCACTTGCGGCCGCGTTGTTGCAGTTTGAAACGGCGGAACAAAACGCAGCCTTGGCAGATGAAGAAGCCACGAACCGGATCACGCGGCTGGAAACGGATTTGGCCGCTGCGTTGGCGTTGGCACAGAGCTTGCAATCGGCGTCAGAGGCGGCAGCGCAAACGGCGCGCGACCGGATCAGCGGGTTGCAGGACGAATTAGCCGCCGCAATTGCCGCGTCAGAAGCGCTGCGGGCGACTGCGGATGAGGATGCAACCAAGGCGGCAGAGCAAATTACGGGGTTGCAGGCGGAACTGGCGGCCGCGTTGAGCCTTGCGGACGTGCTGCGTTCAGATGCAGAGCGGGAACAAGCGCGACGGGACGCGCAGATTGCGGAGCTTGAGGGTGACTTGGCCACTTCGCTCGCCTTGGCCGATGCGCTGCGCAATTCCGCGAATGCCGACAGCGCCGCAGCCGCCGACCGGATTTCGGATTTGGAAGGGCAATTGCGCAGTGCTCTGGCCGAGCTGAGCGGGGCAACTGATCAGCTGAGCGCACAAGATCAGGCTTATGCCGATCTGGAAACGCAGCTGGCTCAAACGCTGGCGCGGCTGGAGGCGGCAGACTCGGCTGCGATCACTGCCGATGACGCGATGGTGGCCTTGCGTTTGCAATTGGCTGCAACCGAGGTGGAGTTGTCGCAGACGCAGAATGCGCTGTCCGAAGGGGAGACCGCGCAGGAGAATTTGCGCAGTGATCTTGCAGCCGCCCTGGCGGCACAGCGGGCTGCGCGCGACGAAGGCACGGTTTTGCAGGGGGAGATTGCCAATCTGCGCGAAGAACTTGCCGCAGCCATTGCCGCGCGCCTCAATGCGCAACGCACGTCTGAAGACCGGGCGAATGCGTTGACCCAGTTGCGGCAGGAATTGGCGCGCGAAGTTGCGGCCAAGGTCGCCGCAGAAGCCGCTTTGGCGGCGACGGGTGAGGATGTGGCAGATGCCCAAAAGAGGCTTGCTGCGGCTGTCGCCGCGCGGGTCGCGGCAGAACAGGCGGCGCTCGCCACGGAAACCGATATTGCGGATGTGCGTCGCCAGTTGGCCGATGCTTTGGCGGCGCGGCTGAAAGAGCAGGAGCTGAAGGATCAGGAGACCGAGCGCGCCAGCCGCAATGAAACGCTGTTGGCCGCCGCCCGTCAGGCGCTAGAGACTGAGACGCGCGCAACCACAGAAGCGCAGCGGCAGACTGAATTGTTGAACCAACAGGTGGCCAGCCTGCGCAGCCAGTTGGGGCAGCTTCAGGCCTTGCTGGATGATGCTGTGGAGCGGGATGCGGCCAAAGAGGTGCAGCTGCAATCGCTCGGGTCGGACCTAAACACAGCGCTGGCTCGCGTTGCCGCTGAAGAGCGGCGGCGGCGCGAGTTGGAAGAAGCTGAACGCATCCGTCTGGAGGAAGAGCGCAAACGGCTGGAAGAGGAAAGCCAGCGATTGGCCGATGAGGCGCAGGATCTGCAGCGGTATCGGTCAGAGTTCTTTGGTCGGCTGCGTGACGTGCTGGGTGCGCAGGAAGGTGTGCGCATCGTGGGTGACCGATTTGTATTTTCGTCAGAGGTCTTGTTTGAATCCGCCAGCGCGGATCTGTCTTTTGCGGGGCAATCCGAGATCGCCAAGGTGGCAACCATCCTGCAATCTGTCGCCGACGAAATTCCGCCGGAAATCGACTGGGTTATCCAGGTGGACGGCCATACCGACAATGTGCCACTGGGCGGTGCAGGGCGTTTCCGCGACAATTGGGAATTGAGCCAGGGCCGTGCGCTATCGGTTGTGCGCTACATGATCGAAGGTCTGGGCATTTCGCCCCAGCGCCTGTCGGCCAATGGATTCGGCGAGTTCCAGCCGTTGAACCCCGAAAACTCATCTGCTGCGCGGGCGCAAAACCGGCGCATTGAGCTGAAGTTTACCGAAAAGTAAGCGCGGGTCAGGAGCTTTTGCGTTCGCGGATTTCGCGCTGTCGCATGGGCATCTTATCGATGGTGCGACCAATTTCGCGCACATCCCAGGGAAACGGCTTGCGCAGCTTCACACCACCGTCCTTGCCGATCAGCACCAGCATAAAGCCTCGTGGTCGCAGCTTTTCCCGCAGCGGGCTCATCGCGGATGGGGTTGTGTCCGTCATCACCACGACGTCGCGCTCGCGCAAGTCATCGACGCGGTCGCGCAGGAAATCCATTTGCTGACGAAAGCGAGGGTCGTTTTCGCTGTCTGCAAAGACGATGATGGGGCGCTTGAGCCAGATCAAGTCATTCAGGTCCGTCACGGATGCCTCGACAAAAACGGGCGTCTCGGGTGCCTGTTCGGCGTCTTCCGCCGCAGCAGTTGAGGCCAAAATGCTCAGGGCAATCATCGCAATCAGTCGGGTCATCAGCTCTCCTCTTGGTACGTCATTTAAGCGCTTTTGCGGCGATTGCGATACGCCTGAACAACTTTCGCGGCGTCAGGGCATATTGACCCAGACGTTCGATTATGTTGCACCGCACGCATGACGCACTGTCGGATGAATTCAAAACCTTACGCAAAAACCTTGCAAATCACATTTGCAAGACGCACCAGCGCCGTGTTGGCCGGGCACCTGTGCCTGCACCACAGCAGAGGTATCGCCACCCGCGATTTGCGTCCTACATCCGCAAAAAACGGAGGACACCCCACCAATGGCATCCAATAAAGACACTTGGCGCAGTCAAGCCGAACAGGAACTGCGTGGCCGTTCTCCTGAGGATCTGGTTTGGAATACACTCGAAGGCATTCCAGTTCAGCCGATCTATACCGAAGAAGACATTGCCGGACTGGACCATTTGGGTACCACACCTGGCACGGCACCGTTTACGCGGGGGGTGAAGGCCACGATGTATGCCGGCCGGCCTTGGACGATCCGCCAATATGCCGGGTTCTCAACGGCTGAGGAATCCAACGCCTTTTACCGCAAAGGTCTGGCGGCGGGTCAGCAAGGAGTTTCAGTTCTTTCGATCTGGCGACGCACCGCGGATATGACAGCGATCACGAGCGCGTTGTCGGTGATGTGGGCAAAGCCGGTGTGGCCATCGACTCGGTCGAGGATATGAAAATCCTCTTTGATGGCATTCCGCTTGATAAGATCTCTGTCTCCATGACGATGAACGGTGCGGTCATTCCTATCCTCGCCAACTTTATCGTGGCGGGTGAAGAGCAAGGCGTGGACCGGGCGCAGCTTTCGGGGACTATTCAGAACGACATTCTGAAAGAGTTCATGGTGCGCAACACGTATATCTATCCGCCTGAGCCCAGTATGCGGATCATTGCGGACATCATCGAATTCACCTCAAGCGACATGCCCAAGTTCAATTCGATTTCGATCTCGGGTTACCACATGCAAGAGGCGGGTGCGAACCTGGTGCAAGAGCTGGCCTTTACGCTTGCGGATGGCCGCGAATACGTGCGTGCCGCGCTGGCGCGAGGCATGGATGTGGACAAATTTGCCGGCCGTCTGTCGTTCTTTTTTGCCATCGGCATGAACTTTTTCATGGAGGCGGCCAAGCTGCGGGCGGCGCGCCTTTTGTGGCATCGCATCATGTCGGAGTTTGAGCCAAAGAACCCGAAGTCCATGATGTTGCGAACGCATTGCCAGACCTCTGGTGTGTCGCTGCAAGAACAAGACCCTTACAACAACATCGTGCGCACCGCCTTCGAGGCGATGAGCGCCGTGTTGGGTGGGACGCAATCTTTGCACACCAACTCCTTTGACGAGGCGATTGCCCTGCCAACGCCATTTTCCGCGCGGATTGCCCGGAACACACAGCTGATTTTGCAGAATGAGACCGGCGTGACCAACGTGGTCGATCCGCTGGCCGGGTCATACTACGTGGAAAAGTTGACCCACGATCTGGCTGAGGAAGCCTGGAAGCTGATCGAGGAAGTCGAAGAGATGGGCGGTATGACCAAAGCGGTGGCTTCAGGTATGCCCAAACTGCGCATCGAAGAAGCAGCGGCGACGCGTCAGGCCATGATCGACAAAGGCGACGAGGTGATCGTTGGCGTCAATAAGTTCCGTTTGGAGCAGGAAGACGAGATCGACATTCTGGACATCGACAATGCCGCTGTCCGCGACAACCAGATCAAGCGCCTTGAGCAGATCCGGGCGACACGTGATGAGGCGGCCTGTCAGGCCGCTTTGACCGCGTTGGAAGAGGCGGCGCGCTCAGACGGTAATCTGTTGGCCGCGGCGGTTGAGGCGGCGCGTGCGCGCGCCAGTGTGGGAGAGATCAGCACGGCAATGGAAAACGTCTTTGGCCGTCACAGGGCAGAGGTGCGTACGTTGTCGGGTGTTTATGGTTCGGCCTATGAAGGCGACGATGATTTCGCAGCGATCCAGAAATCGGTTGAGACCTTCGCCGAAGAAGAAGGACGCCGCCCCCGAATGCTGGTCGTCAAGATGGGGCAGGACGGGCATGACCGTGGCGCCAAGGTGATCGCCACGGCATTCGCCGATATCGGCTTTGACGTGGATGTGGGCCCGCTGTTCCAGACCCCAGAGGAAGCCGCACAGGACGCCATCGATAACGATGTGCACGTGATTGGCATCTCATCGCAGGCCGCTGGCCACAAAACGCTGGCGCCACAATTGGTGAAAGCGCTGGAGGCCGCGGGTGCGGGCGACATTCTGGTTATCTGCGGCGGGGTGATCCCGCAGCAGGATTACCAGTTCTTGTATGATGCAGGGGTGAAGGCGATCTTTGGACCCGGCACCAATATTCCCAATGCCGCGCAAGACATTCTGCGCCTGATCAAGGAAAGCCGCGCTTAAGCGGGGCGTCGCGTGCCGGCCCACCTTACGGGGGAGGCACGCACTAGGCCAAAAGCAAAACGGGGGGCATGTCGCCCCCCGTTTCTTTTTGTTCATTGATTGTGCGGTTATTCCGCGGGAGCCGCTTCCGCTTCGGTCTCTGTGGCAGGTGCTGCCATCATCAGCGCTGTATAGCCGATGATGCCCGAGACGATGGAGCCGGACAGCACACCAAGACGCACCTGGTTCATCATTTCGGCATCCGCAAAGCTGAGCCCGCCGATGAACAGTGACATGGTAAAGCCCACGCCAGCCAGACAGGCGATGCCATAGATGTGCAGCGCATTCGCGCCGTGCGGCATCTTTGCGATCCCGGTTTTCACCATCAACATGGTCAGGCCAAAGACGCCCACCTGCTTACCAACGATCAGGCCAAGTGCGATGCCCAAAGGCAGCGGTGCGAAGAGATCGCCGAAGGTCATGCCCGCCATGTTCACGCCAGCATTGGCAAACGCAAAGACCGGGATGATGAAGTAAAGCACATACGGCGTCAGCCCATGTTCCAGCGAATGTAGCGGGGATTTACCCCATTTGTCTTTCAAGGGGATACAGAACGCAGTGATCACGCCAGCCAGCGTCGCGTGCACACCGGATTTCAGCACAAAATACCACATGATCGCACCCAGCAGGATTGCGGGGGCAATGCGATGCGCGCCTTTGATGTTGAGCCAGATCAGACCGACCAGCGGCAGGATCGCAAGGAAGAGATAATCGATCTTCAACTCGGATGTGTAGAACAGCGCAATAATGATGATCGCGCCCAGGTCATCAAGAATGGCCAAGGTCAGCAAAAAGACCTTCAGCGACGATGGCGCGCGCGAGCCCACGAGCGCCAGAATGCCAAGCGCAAAGGCAATATCTGTGGCAGCCGGGATCGCCCAGCCTCCCAAGTTTGCGGGGATATTCCAGTTGATCAGCACAAAAACCACGGCGGGCAGGGCCATGCCCCCCACCGCAGCCACGCCTGGTAGCACGACGTCGCGCGGGTTTTTGAGCTTTCCTTCCAGCATCTCGCGCTTGAGTTCGAGGCCGATCAGGAAAAAGAAGATCGCCATCAGGCCATCGTTGATCCAGAGGATCAGAGGCTTTGATAACCCTTCGCCATCCCAAAGCACGCTGACATAGGTGCCAAGGATGCCGGTATACATGTCAGCAAGCCCCGAATTGGCAACGATCAACGCTGCCACGGCTGCGGCCATCAGCAGGATACCTCCTGACGCCTCGTGGCTGAAAAAACGGTCGATCGCCCGCATTAACATGTATCATCTCCTGAGTTGCATGGTTATGCCTGCAAACGTGGGTTAAATTGGTCTTTTTTCAACTGGGTTTTCTGCGAAATCGCGTCGCGGATTGGGTTTTTATATCGCTAAAGCAGTTTTCGACAGACCTGGAATGCCAAACGGCGCCTGAAATCATAGATTTCAACGCGTTAGGTGAGGCATGATGGTTTGGTAAATTCGAGGACTTTGTAGACAAAGGGTTTCTTGTGCTGACGTTCGATCATATCGCTGTTTCCGGTCAAACACTTGCTGAGGCGACCACCTATGTTGCCGAGCGCTTGGGCGTTGGGCTGCAGGTTGGCGGCGAACATGCGGTGTTTCACACGCATAACACGTTGCTGGGTTTAGAAGATGGTCTTTATGCCGAGGCGATTGCCATCAACCCAAAAGCGCCCAAGCCAGACCGGCCTCGGTGGTTTGATCTTGATCGGTTTTCAGGTCCGGCCCGTTTGACAAACTGGATCTGCCGAACGGACGATATCGATGCGGTGGTGGCCCGTATGCCAGACGGTGCAGGCAAACCGGTGGCCCTGCAACGCGGGGCGCTGAAATGGCGGATGGTGGTGCCCGATGATGGCATTCTGCCTTTCGACAATTTCTGGCCTGCGGTCATTCAATGGGATGTCGACCTGCACCCAGCGCAAAGTCTGGAGCCATCCGGGGTGCGCATGCAGTCTTTCAAGATCACCCATCCCGATGCGGGTGCGCTAAGTGCGGCACTTGCGCCATTGATCGCGGACGACCGGATTGAGATTGTGGAAGGTGACGCACCGTCTTTGAGCGCTGCGTTTGAAACGCCGGGCGGCATAAGGTCACTTTGATTGTGTTGTGCGAAAAAGTGCATACATCGCATCTCAGAAGACGACGGGCAGGGTAGAACCAAACAAGATGTCACTTTGGGCACGGATCACAGAAGCGCTGAAGGCGCTGCAATCAGGCGAGGGCCTCTCGGCTGTTTTTGAGCGGCTGCGCACACCGCCGGAACGCTCGGTGGCTTTCGCCATCGCTGTCGTGGCGCTTGGGGCCAAGATGGCCAAAGCGGATGGGCAGGTCACGCGCGACGAAGTCACCGCCTTTCGTGAGGTCTTTGTGATTTCCGCGCAGGATGAGGCGGGGGCGGCCCGTGTCTTTAACCTCGCGCGGCAGGATGTGGCAGGATACGAAGAATATGCGCAACGCATTAGGTCCATGTTTGAAGGGCATCCTCAAACGCTGACCGATCTTGTGGAGGGTCTTTTTCACATCGCGATGGCGGACGGGTTTTATCACCCGAGCGAAAATATGTTTCTCGAAAACGTGGCACGCATTTTTGATTTGCCCGAACGGGATTTCACCCGACTGAAGGCGCAATTTGTGCCGGATGCAGAGCCTGATCCTTATGACGTTTTGGGTGTTGATCCTGACATGCCGCAAAGCGAAATCAGAAATGCCTGGCGTACGTTGGTCCGCGAAAATCACCCTGACGCCATGATCGCGCGGGGTGTGCCGGAAGAGGCGTTGAAGCTGGCCGAAAAGCGGATGATCGCCATTAACCGCGCGTGGGAGCGTATTTCGGCGGAGGCTGCTGACTGATGCGCATCGCTACGTACAACGCGGAATGGATGACTGCGTTGTTTGATGACGATGATCAGCCCCTTTACACCGATGACTGGTCACAGCGCTATGATGTGACAAAGGCGCAGCAGCTGGATGCGCTTGGCTTGGTGTTCCAATCGATCGATGCTGACGCCATTGTGGTGATCGAAGCGCCAGATACGTCGCGGGGGCGGCGCGCGCTGGATGCGCTGGAGGCGTTTGCCGCGCGATACAACTTGCGCACCCGCGAGGCTGTGATGGGGTTTCCCAATGACACGCAACAAGAGATCGCGATGCTATATGATCCCGATGTGCTGACCGCGCGTCATGCGCCGATGGGGGCGCCAACGGGGTCGGATGGCCGTACGGATGCGCCGCGCTTTGATTGCGTGTTTCGGATCGATCTGGATATCGACGCCACCGAAGACAGGGTGGTGTTTTCTAAACCTCCGATGGAGTTGGAGGTCGAGACCGCAGCGGGGAACAGGTTTCGACTAATCGGCACACATCTAAAATCAAAAGCGCCTCATGGCGCGCGCACCCGGGATGAGGCGATGCGCCAGTCTATTGCAAATCGGCGCAAGCAATTGGCGCAGGCGATCTGGTTGCGCCAAAGGATCGATCAGCATCTTGAAGCTGGTGATCCGCTGATCGTTTTGGGCGATCTGAACGACGGCCCGGGATTGGATGAATACGAAAACCTTTTTGGCCGATCTTCGGTTGAGATCATCTTGGGGACAGGGCAGTCCGGCAAGCTTTATGATCCACACGCCGAGATGGCGTTGGTGCGACCATTTTCAGCGTCGCCCACAACGGCGCGGTTTTTCATGCGCCATACAAAGCGGTACATGCAGGCCCTTTTGGATTACATCATGATTTCGCCTGATCTGCGGCCCAAGGCGCAGGACTGGCGCATTTGGCACCCTATGGATGATCCGGAGTGCTGGACGAATGACGCCCTGTGCAAGGCGTTGCTAACCGCGTCCGATCATTTCCCAGTCACGTTGGACATTGATCTATGAAACAGCTTTTCGCTTTTGCTTTATTGGTAAGTCTTTCGCTGCCTGCGCAGGCACAGGAGGCTGATGAAACCCCGGACAGCCTGATGGAGCGGGGCGCGCAAATGCTGCTTGAGGGGCTGTTGCAACGGATGGAACCAACGCTGGACGACCTGCAAGGCTTTGCCGAAGAGGTGGGCCCCGCGCTTGACAGTTTTCTGGCTGAGATGGGGCCAGCTTTGAGCGGCTTGCTGGATCAGGTCGAAGACTGGAGCCGTTACCACCCGCCGGAAATCCTGGACAATGGCGACATCATCATCCGCCGCAAAACGCCGGAAGAAACCTCACCCGAAGCGGAGCCAGAGGGGTCCATCGAACTTTGAAACGCCGCAGGCGGGTGCATCTAGACTGGACACCTGACGGCTTGCACGGCACAACCCCGCCACCAAACGGAGGGGCGCGCGTTGGATATCGCGGATTTGGCAGAACGGGTTGCGGCAGGGGAACGGCGGGCATTGGCGCGCGCGATCACGCTTGTGGAAAGCGCCCGGTCAGATCATCGCGACATGGCCACCAAGTTGCTGGCGGGTTTGCCAAAAGACCGACAGGCGTTGCGCATCGGATTGTCAGGCACGCCGGGGGTGGGCAAATCCACCTTCATTGAAAGTTTTGGCATGATGCTGACGGCGCAGGGCCTGAAGGTGGCTGTGTTGGCGGTTGATCCGTCTTCGTCCCGTTCCGGCGGCTCCATTCTGGGCGACAAAACCCGCATGGACCGTCTGAGCCGCGATCCCAACGCCTTTATCCGTCCGTCCCCCAGCCAAACCCATCTGGGCGGCATTGCCCGGCGCACGCGCGAAGCGGTGGCGCTGTGCGAGGGTGCTGGTTTTGACGTTGTGCTGATTGAAACAGTGGGTGTGGGGCAATCGGAAACGGTTGTAGCGCAGATTTGCGACCTGTTTTTGCTGCTCATCACGCCTGCGGGCGGGGATGAGTTGCAGGGCGTGAAACGCGGCATCATGGAGATGGCCGACATCATTCTGGTCAACAAGGCCGACGGAGATCTGAAACCGGCGGCAACACGGACCTGTTCGGATTATTCTGGGGCGCTGCGCTTGATGCGGAAACGGCCGCAGGACCCCGAAGGTTTTCCCAAGGCGATGATGGTGTCGTCTTTGCAAGAAGACGGGTTGGACAAAGCCTGGGGTGATATCCAGACGTTGACAGAGTGGCGCAAAGAGACCGGGCATTTCGCAAGAACCCGATCTGCGCAGGCGAAATACTGGTTCGAAGAAACCGTGAGACAAGCGCTTTTGGCGCGGTTGGAGAGCCCCGCGGCCCAAGCACATATGGCCGAATTGGCAGCACGCGTTCTGGACGGCGCAGCCGACCCGACCGAAGCGGCTAGCGCCATGTTGGCCGCGCTTGATGGAGAGACCCAGCGCGGCTAGGCCCAGCTTAGCCCGCGTGCATCGACAGGATATGCCCCTGTTTCGGGTCGATCCGATTGTGCAGCAAATCCAGATAAGCGGATTGCACGGCCTGTGCGCCAAAGCCTTCGCGAATGTCGACCCAGGCTTCTGCCTTGCCAATCACCGCCCCCCAGGCTGCGCCCATGCGCTGTTGAAAGCCTTCGCGGCCCCATTCCGCCAGACGATCCTGCGCGTATGTTGGTGCAAAGAAAAAGGCCGGCTTCGGCCCGCCGCTGAGCCCCTCAACCCAGTTGGATGTGGATTGCCAATGCGTCAGGCCCACGCGGCATGAATTCATCAGCTGATCATTGAAATGCGCGTGAATGCGGCGCAACAGGTCAGCGTCACCCGCCATATCGACAAAGGCTGTGGCGTTGCGTTCGATGCTTTCAACGGCGTCATAGTTTTCCACCCGGTCATAGATGCCCAGGCTTTCGGTAAATGCGCGATTGCCGGGGCTGGTGAGGCCGATCACCTCAACACCGGGGATGCGGTTGGCGTGTAAGAGTGCGGCCAGCCCGATGGCCGTTTTGGAGGACGCGGACGACAAGATCACCTGAGACGCGCCAAAGGCGGCATCACGACGGTGGAAATCATCCAACAGGAAAGACGTGGTGAAGAGCGGGCGAAAGAGGCTGATCAACCCTTCGGTTTCCGCGCTGTAAAAAGGATCGGTCTTGGTAAAGCTGTATTGATTGTAGATCACCGCCATCGGCTGCCGATGGGCCGCCATATCGAGCATCGTGAAGGGCGAGACTTTTCCCGGCTCAATGGTCAGGTGTGTCGCCATCGGGAAATAGCCGTAAACGCGTTGTCCTTCGGTCAATTCGTCATGCGCAGAGGCAACGACGTTGGCAAAGCCCCAGACGGGCACATGCCCCCATCCTTCGCGATCAGACGGGAAAAAGTTCCAATACCCAATTTGATCAGGTGCGACCGCATACGTGATGTTGTTTGCGGTCAGCGAAAAGGACGAGATTTCCAAAACGGCCTGTCCCGCACCCGGATCAGAGAGATGCAGGTCGCCCACATCGATTTGTGTCAGATCAGATCGGTTGATATGCAGCGCTTGTCCGTCAAATGCCATGTGAGCCTCCCTCGTCATGCGAGAGACAGGTGATCATGCGCTATCGGGCGAAACAAGTGCGCTTCTGAGTGCCGTTGCGGCAGATTGAGTGCCGAAGGCTGTTGACGGTGCATGTGAATCCGCCTATGAGCGCCCGACGAATTCTTCGCCGCCGTATTTGCGGGGCGCTTGTCGTTTCAAGACACACTTGAACGACCTGTATTGCAAGAGGATGATCCAATGTCGCGCGTTTGCGAACTGACCGGCAAAGGCCCAATGACTGGCAACAATGTCAGCCATGCCAACAACAAAACAAAGCGGCGTTTCCTGCCGAATCTTAATGATGTGACCCTGCATTCCGAAACGCTGGGCCGTGGCATCAAGATGCGGATTTCCGCTGCTGCACTGCGCAGTGTCGATCACCGCGGTGGTTTGGACGCATTCCTGGCCAAAGCCAAGGACACAGAGCTGTCTGCCGCGGCTTTGAAAGTCAAAAAAGAAATCGCGAAAGCGCAAGCCGCCGCGTAAGCCACCGGCTTTGAAAATTTGGTGCCCCGGTTATCTGTGATGACCGGGGTTTCTGTTTTTGTGTCGCATGGTGTTTATACCCGCTTTGGAGCCTGCGATGGCTTCATTTGGCAAGCATGTCGTCCACCCAAAGCGGCACGGTTTGCGACGCTGGGCCAAAGCGGGTTTCGGCAAACATCGATACCGTTTCCGAAGGATCGAGATTCAATTCGACCGTATGTGCTCCGGTACTGCGCGCAAACTGAACAAAACCTGCGGCGGGGTACACATTGCCGGATGTACCGATGGCGGCAAAGACATCCGCGCGGGCAATCGCCGCTTCTATTTGGTCCATGTAATGCGGGATTTCGCCAAACCATACGATGTCGGGACGCGCGGCGGGTGCCTCGCAGCTGGGGCATGTTTCGCCGACATGCATCTCAAGCGGCGCGGGCCAACGATGGCCGCATGATGCACACAAAGCCGAGTTCAGAGCGCCGTGCATGTGGAGCACATTCTGGCTGCCACCGCGTTCGTGCAGGTCGTCCACATTTTGCGTGACGACCAAAACCTCTCCCGCCAGATCGCTTTCCAGACGTGCAAGCGCGTGGTGCGCTGCGTTGGGCTCTGCCGCAACCGATTGCTTGCGGCGTTCGTTGTAGAAATTGACGACCAGCTGAGGATCTTTTGCAAAGCCTTCGGGGGTGGCGACATCTTCGATTCTATGTTGCGCCCAAAGCCCGCCTTCGTCGCGGAATGTGCCCAGCCCGCTTTCTGCAGAGATGCCTGCACCGGTGAGAATAACGATGTTGGTCATGGTCGCCTCATGGAAGTTTGAGCCTTTCTATAGCGGTAATTTGACAACTTAACATCATGCAGATGCCAATCCTCGCGCTAGATTAAGGATATGCAAAGTTACAAGCCGCGTGCGTGCGCCGCATCATGGTTGGTGCACCCGCAAGTCACCTTCGAGCCATGGCAGTTTGTCTAACGCCGGTTCGATCATATGCGCTTGCACCAGCCGCCGCATCGTCGCGGCGATGTCCAAGGCGACGTCACCGGCCCAGTCGTTTGGCGCAAAAAGGCTGATCGTGCGTGCAAACGAGGAAAATGGCACGGGATAAGCATCAATCTGGTTGTGAAACCTGGTGGCGCGCATAAAGCCCAAAGGTGTGGTCAGGGCCCAGCCGGTTCCGCGCGCGACCATGGCCATCAGGGCAAGGTGGCTGCCGATCTCATAGCGGTTTTGAAACTCCAACCGCTCTCGCCCCAAATGGGCTTCGATCGTGCGGGCAATCAGTTGCGCGTTGTCATATCTCAAAAAGGGCAGGTCGTTCAGACGCGTCGCGGGATCTGT